>JAXDHR010000037.1:0-82805 GCA_034664425.1 Solirubrobacteraceae bacterium | reverse complement strand
TCACCCCGCCACGCCTCGACGCCTTCATGGATCGCGAAAGCGGCAAGGCCGAGCGCGATGGCGCCGTCCAGCCACCAGGCGCCGACGGCCGCGTTGCCGGCCAGCCCGAGCAGCACGGCGAGGCCCTGCGCCGCGCAGATCAGGTTCTGCGTGCCTTCGCCGGCCGTTGCGCCGGACCCCAGCCGCTCACCCAGCCGGCGCTTGGCGACGCCCAGGGCCGGCATCAGGACCACGCTTGACGCGGTGACGGCGATGCCGAGCCCGGACGTGCTCGGGTGCTCGCCGGTGGCCAGCGCGCGAATCGCCTCCACGGCGATGTATGGGGCGAGCAGGAAGAACGAGACGGCGACCGCGCGCTGAGCGCGACGCTCGGACGCCTCCGAGTGCGTCCGCGATCCGGTGAAGCGCCAGATGACGATGATCGCGGCGAGTCCTTCGATGGCCGAGCCGACGCCCCAGCCGACCAGCGCGATGCTGCCGGCCCGCGCGCCGGCGAGGATGCCGAGCGCGCCCTCGGCGGTCATCCAGGCCAGGCTGAGCCAGGAGAGCAGGCGAGCGCGCCGGGCGGCGCGCAGCCAGCGCTCGTCACGCGCGGGAGCGGGGGCCCGCGGCGCGGAGCGGGCCAGCGCCGGTAGCTCGACCGGGTTCACAGTCGCGCCTCAGCGTGGGGCATGACCGCCTCGGGGTTCGGCAGGTCCAGACAGAGCAGATCGCAGCTGTCCGACTTCGCCATGCCGCTCAGCCTAACGCCCGCGCGACCGTCACCTGCTCGGGCAATCAACCGCTCAACGAGCGCAGGCGGCCGAGCAGGCCCGCCGCAGTTTGCGGCCCGGTGAGTCGCGCGACGATCCGGCCGCGTACGTCGAGCAGGAATGTGCTGGGCAAACCCGTGATGCCCCAAGGGCCGCCAGTCCGGCCCGCCGGATCTTCCAGGTTGGGAAACGACCACCCGTGCTTGGCCACGAACGCAGCACCCCCGGAGTGGCTGTCGGACCAGTCGACTCCGACCAGTCTCGCGCGCCCGTGAAGCGCCGCGGCGAGATGCGCGAGCTCCGGCGCCTCGACGGTGCACGGTCCGCACCAGGAAGCCCAGAAGTGGACGATGGCCGGCTTACCGCGAAGCTGAGCGACCGTGACCGCGGGCGCTACGAGGGTCGTGGCCGGCAGTGCCGGAGCGATGCGGCGCTGGGCGGCTTTGGGAGTTCCCGTGCCACTGACGACCTCGGCGAGGATCAACGCGCCGACGAAGGCGATGGCCAGTCCGGTCCATACCGACCCCCGGCGCATTCAGTGCGCGGCGAGCAGGGGAACGTCGTGCACGATCCACGCCGGCTTGAAGTTCGACGGATACAGCGCGATCGCCGTGCCCTTGCCGCTGATGCCATAGACGAAAGCCGAGTGGCCGACCTCGCGTTGATCTGGACTGCCCTGAACCTGGACTCCGTAGCGCTTCCATACCGGCGCCAGCCGGCGTTTCGAGCCGATCAGGTAGCGCATGCGGCCAGTCATGTCATGGGCGCTCAGAAACTGCTTGACCGTCTTCGGAGTGTCACCGCGCGGGTCGACAGAGACCGCGACGATCTGCGTCTTCGCCGCCTGCGCCGGTCCCATCTGCAGCAGCGCGGCATGCAGGTTGCCGACCATCAGCGGGCAGGTGTCCGGGCAGTGGACGTAGATGAACGTCAGGAGCACTGCCTTTCCGCGGAAATCCGAGAGACGAGCCGGCTTGCCCAAGGAGTCGCGCAGCGCGAAGTCCGGCGCAGGCCTCTGAGGATGAGCGAGGACCGGAGCGTCGTACTTGATCGCCTGCTTCGCGGTCGCAGGTCGATGGGGCCGGGCCGGCGAGGCAGTCGAGCTGCCACCGCAGCCCGCGGCGACCACGACGAGCAAGGCGCTGCTGAACACGGACCCGCCGAGCTTACGGACCGTCTGGACGCTGCCGCTCCTGCGGCCGAAGCGCCGGCCGGTCGCGAACGCAAGACGCATACGCAGGAGAGTACGGCGGACCACGCACGATGGTTGACGTCGCGTGCTCCTCGGCACGATCACGCACACCGGCAAGTACGGCGTCGTGCGGTCGCGTCTCTCAGCCGCACCGGCCGCCGGGAGGGCGGCCGGTACGGGGTGGCGGTCAGCCGGTGAATGAGTGGAATTCGCCCAGCGGCTCGGGGAGCTGTGGGGTGAAGGGCCGGAAGTGGAAGGAGCGGCTGGTGTCAAAGCCGGCCTTGGCTGCCGCTCGTTTGTCGGCGAAGGGCAGCAGCGCGGCGACCGCGCGGCCGATGCGCGTCCAGCCCAGTGTGCGTTCGTAGCCGTTGTTGTTGGGCGGGTCGACGCTCTCGGCCTTGCCCTGGATGCCGGTCACGTGTTCGATCGGGCCGCCGTCGCCGGAGGCGACGCCGGGAGCCACGACGCGTGCGAGCGTGCGGTGGTCGCTTTCGATGCCCATGATGCGGGCGGCGGTCACGCGCAGGTCGGGGGTGCTGAGGTGGCGCACGCCGATCAGGTAGGCGGCGATGAACGCGTCTTCCAGGGCGACGAGGACGTTGAGCGTGGTCTGCGCGTCCTGGAAGGTCTTCGGCGGGTAGTAGAAGCGCGTGAACGGCGACGGCTTGTGCGTCACGGTCTTCTCGAGCAGGTAGTGCGACATCTCCTCGTGCCGGGCAACCTTCAGGTAGCCCTGATCATCGGCCGCCAAGCCCGCGAAGAACGGCGCTTGGTCGATGATGGTGGTGTACGTCGTGACCGCGAGCGCCTCGGCGATCTGCGCGGCGCCGAGGATCTCGAGGTCGCGGCGCGTCACGGCGCTCTTGTGCCGGCGCGCGACGGCCGGCGACGGTGCGAGTGCCTCGAGCGTCGCACCACTCGCAAGCACTCCGGCGCCCACCCGCGCGCCCTTGCCCAGCAACCCCCTGCGGTCCATCTCGTAACGATCAGCAGACACTGAAAGCTCCTTGTGGAGGGGTCTTGTCAGCCGTTCCTGCGCCAGAACTCCGCCCCCGGATCATCCACGCCCCCACAGGTGCGCTGCCCGCCCCGGCTTTTGCGCGACAGAACCCACGAGCGCCGACGCCCGCTCCGCCACCAGCGCGAGCTTCCGGACTCGCCCCTCGTCCAGCCACTCGACCCACAGCCGGTGCGCGGCGAGCAGCTCTTCGAGCGCGCGCCGGCCGATCTGCGCGGCGATGTCCTCGCTGTCCGCCGTGAAGGCGGCCGCCAGCGCCTGCGCGATCGCGCGGTGCGCGCGGCTGTGGTCCTCCTGCCACGTGACGACGAGGCCGGCGCGCTCCAGGGTCGTGGCGATCTCCTCGAGCGGGGTGAGCCAGACCGTGTCGGCGTCAGGCATCACTTGCCGCTCGGTCGCCGTGAGCGGGAGCCCTTCCTCGAGCGTGAACGCGAACCGCCCGCCGGGCCGGAGCGCCGCGGCGACACCGCGGGCCAGCGTGTCCTTGTCCTCGAAGGCGAGCATCGTCTCGAGGAGGAGCACGACGTCGAAGGAGCCGCGTGGGAGCGGAGTGACCTGTGCGACCGCGAAGCGGCACGGCAGATCGCCCGTGCGTTCACGCGCGATGGCCACGGCGCTCGCACTGGCGTCCATCCCCAGGTAGGTGCAGCCCAGCTCCCGCGTCAGGAAGCGCCCAGGCCCGGCGATGCCGCAGCACAGGTCGAGCACGGTCACGCCCGGGCCGATGCCCACCTGAACCGCCAGGGCATGGATCTCGGCGGCGGTCATGAAGCTCTCCTGACCGACGAAGTCGCCGGGTGCGTACGCCGACACGCGAGCGCGGTGCAGCGCCCGGTCGTACCGCGCGCGGTCGTCCTGTCTCACGAGCCGAACGCGGTGAGGAAGCGGTCACGGAACGCGGCCATGGGCCAGACCGGCGCCCGCGGGCTCGGCAACATGCCGTTCTGCCAGCCCCATCCGGCGATTCGGTCGATCACCTTCGGGTCGTGGGCGATGACGGAGATCGGCACATCGTGGCTCGCGCCCTGGCCGGTGACGACTGTCGCGGGCTGATGGTCGCCCAGGGCGATCACGACGAGGTTGTCGTCGCCGTAGCGCCGAACGAACGACATCAGCGTGCTCATCGAGTACTCGATCGAATGCCCGTAGGCGGCGCGGGCCCGCCTGGCATCGCCGAAGAAGAGCGAGGCGGCGGTGGACTCCTCCGCCGGGATCCGGGCGAAGATCGAGCCGTCGCCGACCTCGTCCCAGGGGATGAGCCGGGGGATGCGCGTCCACGGGAAGTGGCTCGAGATGAGGTCGACTTCGGCGAAGAGCGGCGGCCGGTGACGACCGGCGAGCTCGAGGCGGTGCAGCGCCAGGAGGGCGTACTGGTCGGGCATCGGCGGCAAGCCGAAGCCCGGGCCGCGGTAGCCGAGGTTGCGCCGGTCGTAGATCTTGTCGTAGTGGTAGAAGCTCGAGCCCTGCGGCCAGTCCCGGCGGTCCGCCGGCATGTCGCCGACCGCGCGCCAGCCGGCGCGCTTGAACGCCGTGGTGAGCGTGAGGCGGTTGCTCTGGACGAGCTGGTCGTAGCGCGGCTGGACGTCCAGCCGGACACCCGACTGCAGGGTGCCGTGCGCCAGCCAGCTGAGGCCGCCGAAGGTCGGGGAGGTGAGGAAGGCGCTGCGCGAGGAGAAGCCGGCGGCCCGCAGCTGGGCGGTGCCCCGGTCGAGCAGGGCGTCGACGCGAGGCGAGAAGGACGAGCCTTGGACCGCGACCCTCCCGTAGCTCTCGACGAACACGAGCAGCACGTCCTTGCCGCGCAGGCCGTTCAGCAGCCGGTTGCCCGGAGTGTCGCGAAAGCGGTCGTGGGCGATCTCGCCGGCAAGCGCCGCGCGATCCTCGAGGCCGGTCCGCACCGCCTGGACCTCGTCGATGGCCAGGGCGGTGGCGCTCGAGGAGGCGACGGGCGCGCCGGCGACGCGCAGGGCGACCCAGACCACGCCCAGCGCCACCGCCGCCCGCAGCGCCCAGGGGCGATGGCCGGCCGCGACCCGCGCCACGCGTAGCAGCGCCAGGACCGGGAGGGCGAGGAGCGCGAGGGCGAGCACGACCGCGGCGGCGACGGCGACATCCGCGGTCGACCTGCCGATCGCATCGCGCAGCGTCTCGGTGCCGATCTTCAGGTAGCTCGAGTCGTCGACGGGCTTGAACGGCCGGTCGAACGCGGTGAAGAAGCCGACGTCGAGGACCTTCACGAGTACGAGCAGGCTCAGCACCGCTCCCACGACCACGGCGAGCGCGCGGCGCGGGGTGGCGGGCAGCAGGGCGGCCACGGCGACGACCACGAGCAGCTCGAGGGGGAGCCGCGCGAACGCCCCGAGGGCGAGGCGGCTCGGCTGGTTCGGCGCAACCAGTGCGGCCCAGACGAACAGCACGGCGAGGACCGTGAGCGCCACGGCGATGCCGGTCCGCAGTGGCCCGCGGTGAGGCTGGCCGAGGGCACTCTCCGGCCGTTCGTCGTGCGCGGCGTGCCGGCGGCGCCACAGCCACCATGCGCACTCGCCCACCGAGACCGCGAGCAGGACGAGCGCGACGACGATGAGGATCTGCGTGAGCGCCCGGGGCAGGACCCCGGCGGCGGCGGCGGTCAGCACGACGCCCTGGGTCGCCGCGACGAACCTGCGCCAGCGGCGCGGTGGCAGCGGCGCGCGCATCCACGGCAGCAGCCACTCGCCGGCGAGGAACAGGTAGCGGGCGGCGCCGATCGCGAGCACCCATGCGCCGTACACCGGGGCGACGTAGACGCTGAGGGCGAGGATCAGGAACGCGTCGATCTCGCCGTCGAAGCGCGCGCCGAGCTCAGTCGCCGTCCCGGTGCGCCGCGCCACCTGTCCGTCGGCCGCGTCCAGCGCGAGTGCGACGACGGCGAGCGTCACGAGCACCGTGACCGGCGTGTCATCCCTGAACGAGTCCGCGACGAGTGCGGCGACGCCGACGGCGAGCGTCGCCCGGGCGAGCGTCACCCAGGATGCCGGCCGCAGCCGCACATCGGGACGGCGCGCGAGGCCACGAGCCAGCGCCGTCGCGATGGTCACGGCGCAGGCGACGCCGACGAGCCAGGCCGCCTCGCCGAGCCCGACGGTCACCGCCAGGACGGCCAGCAGCAGCACCTGGGCGATGAGCCCGATCGCCGGACCCGCCTGGCTCGTTCGCACCGCGCCCCTCATCGGTCGCGGAACCGGGGTGACAGCGCGTAGCGCAGCAGCACCACGTCGCCGATCTGGCGTACCTCGGCGAGCCGCGCGCGGCGCCCCGCGTTCCACGGGAAGCGCCCGTCGGTCACGAAGCGGGGGGCG
This sequence comes from Solirubrobacteraceae bacterium, assembly GCA_034664425.1. GTDB lineage: Bacteria > Actinomycetota > Thermoleophilia > Solirubrobacterales > Solirubrobacteraceae > DATBDM01. The sequence continues at coordinate 76,505 of JAXDHR010000037.1, read as the reverse complement.
CTCGAGTCGCCGACGAAGACCGGCGCGACGACGAGCTGCAGCTCGTCGACGAGGTCGTCGGCGAGGAACTGGGTGTGCACGACGCCGCCGCCCTCGACCATCAGCCGCTCCACGCCGCGGTCGGCGAGGTCCTCACTGAGCCCCCGCATCCGCACGCGCCGACCGCCGTCGACGATCGTCGCGACCGGCCCGAGCCGCGCGCGGGCATCGGCCACCCGCGCGCTCGAGGTGTAGACGAGCTTCTCGGACTCGCCCGTGGTGAAGAACCTCGAGCGCGCATCGAGGTCCACCCGGTCCGTCACGGTGATCTTCATGGGAGACGGCGCGAGCCCGCGAGCCGTGCGCCGGTCGCGGCGGGCCTGCGAGCGCACGAGCAGTCGGGGGTTGTCCGTGCGCACCGTGACCGCCCCGACCATGATCGCGTCACACGAGGCGCGCACCTCGTCGACCCGGTCGAAGTCGGCCTCGTTGGACAGCGCGAGGCGCGGGGTCCGGTCGCCGAGGTAGCCGTCGAGCGACACGCTGCAGCTGAGCGTCGTGTACGGGCGGTCAGGCATCCCGGTCCCCGTCCCGGCTGCGGCGGACCGAGGCCGCGACGAGGACGGCGGCGCCCGGCAGGCTGGCGGCGAGCACCATGACGCCATAGACGACCGCGGTGGTGACCCCGCGCGATGCGCCAAGGCCGGCGGCGGCGAACACCCAGGCGGTCACGCCCTCGCGCGACCCCCAGCCGCCGACGTTCGGCAGCGCGGCGCCCAGCATCACGAGCAGCGCCAGCGGCAGCATCCGGGACGGCGGCGCGGTCGCCCCAGCGGTCCGCGCGGCGATCAGGAACGTGACGGCGTGGCCCGCGACGACCAGCGCCGACGCGAGCGCGATGGCCGGCCACGCGCGCCTGCCGAGGAGACCGTCGCGCACGTCCCGCGCCGCGGCGCTGCGCAGCCGCGCCCACCCGGATCGGCCGGCGGCGGGCCGCGCGCGGGCTGCCAGCGCGGCGCCGGCCGCCGCCGCCGCGAGCAGCGCGAGTGCGACGAGCGGCATGACCGGTCGGACGGGCGACGGCATGACCAGGAGCACGGCGACGGTGAGGACTGCCTGTACGACCTGCCCGGCCGCGCGCTCCCACGCCACGGCGCGCAGTCCGCGGCCGACGTCGCTCGTGTCGCGGCCGTGGCTGATCCCGCGGTGGACGTCGCCCACCACCCCGCCGGGCAGCGTGACGTTGAGGAAGACCGAGCGGTAGTACGCGGCGACCGCCGTGGCGAGCGGTAGGTCGACGCCGAGGCCGCGGGCCACGATCCGCCAGCGCCAGGCGCAGCACACGGTGGTCAGCACGGCGAGGCCGGACGCGGCCGCCAGCGCCCCGCCGTCGACCATGCGCAGGCCGTCGAGGAACGGGGTTGTCCCGAGGCGCCAGATCAGGACGGCGAGCGTGCCGGCGGCGGCGAGGCGGACCCCCCACCACACGGTCCGGCGGCTCGTGGTGATGCGCGCGGCGTGGACTGCGGTGGTCACGGGAGCACCAGCAGGTCGGCATGGTCGACGCTGACGGTGAGCTCGCCGGCGGCGCCCTGCGCCAGGCGTCGGTCCCGGTAGGCGCCGGCCTCGGCGGACAGGGCGGGATCCTGCTCGCATGCGGCGGCGACCCATCCGCCGAACCACTCGGCGGTCAGGGCGGCGCGGGCCGCATCGAGGCGCCAGGGACTCGGCCGGACGAGGACCTCGGCGCCTGTCCCGCGCAGCGCTGCGACGGCGGCCGCGACGGCGTCCGGGCCGAGCAGGCGGCCGCGGCGCTGGTGGGCGTTGAACGCCGCGCCGAAGCGCGGGTCCAGGGAATCCGCCGGGCTCAGGGTGGCGCGGCCGACGACGGTGAGCGCGAGCAGCATCGGACACCCGGCGCAGGCGCGGAGCATCCGGCGCAGCTCGTCCGTGGTCAGAAGATCGAGCAGCGCCGAGGCGACGACGGCGTTCGCGCCGGCGAGATCGCGCGGCGTCAGCTGCGTGATGTCGGACTCCCGTACTTCGACGGTGACCAGAGCCGAATCCGGGAGCTCGGCGACGGCATGCTCGAGCAGGCCCGCGTCCCGGTCGTGCACGACCCAGTGCTGGCGCCCGGGCAGCCGCGGCGCGAGCCAGCGGCCCATCGCGCCGGTGCCGCCGCCGAGGTCGTGGATCACGAGGCGGCCGGCCGCCGGGAGGTGCCGCCCGAGGCGCTCGGCAAGCTCGGTTGAGCGCGCCGCGGCATCGGCCGGCTCGCGCAGGCGGAGCCAGTCCGGGCTGACGCGGACCGCCGCCGCACTCATCGCGCCGCTCCCGCGAGAACGCCGGCGACGACCGACGTGGTGGCCGGCCACCGGCGCAGCGACGCGCGCCGCTCCCGGGCGGCCCGGCGCAGGCGCGCGCGCAGCTCGGCGTCGTCGAGCCAGGCTCGCAGCGCGGCGCCGAGGGCCGCCGGATCGCCGGGCGCGACGAGCAGGCCCGGCCGGGTACCGCCGTCCCCGTGTCCGAGGGCCTCGGTCACCCCGCCGACGTCGGCGGCGAGGACCGGCAGGCCGCGGGCCAGGGCCTCGGCGATGACCATGCCGTACGTCTCGGCGTACGAGGCGAGCACGAGCAGGTCCGCGGCGGCGTACGCACGGTCGAGCTCCGGGCCGGTGCGCGGTCCCGGGAAGCGAACCCGGTCTCCCAGCCCGCTGTTGAGCGCGCGGCGGCGCACGCCGTCGGCGAACGGCGCATCGCACTCCAGGCTGCCCACGCACGCGCAGCGCCAGGAGAGGTCCGTCGCCGTCGCGAGCCCGTCGAGCAGCACGTCGTGCCCCTTGTCGGGCGTCACTGCCGCGACGCAGAGCAGCTCATCGCCGTCCGCGGTCCCCGGTGTGAGACGGGCCGCGTCGACCCCCGGCTCGGCCACGTACACGCGGTCGGCCGGCAATGCGTACAGCTCCTCGAGCCGGCGCCGGGCCCATGCGCTGGTCGTGACGACCGCGGAAGCCGCCGCGAGGACCTCGCGCTCGCGCGCCCGGACCGCGCCGGGCTCGTCGTCCGGCGGGCGGTGGCCGAGCGGCATGTGCACGAGGACAACCTGCCGGAGCCGGCGTGCCTGCGGTACGAGCGCTCCGGGAGCGGCGGACGCGATCAGCCCGTCGAGCAGCACCGTGGCGCGATCCGGAATCCGCCGGACGGCGCGCGCGAGGGCGGCGTGCCCCGCCGCGCCGGGCTGCGGCCAGGCGCCGGGCACGGCGTGCTCGTGCACCGTCCAGCCAAGTCCGGCGAGACCGTCGCAGATCCGGCGGTCATACGTGTTCCCACCGCTCGGGCGCGCCGGGTCGTCGATGGCCTCCGGGACGACGACGTGAACCTCCGTCATAGCCGCCGCTCGCAGCTCGCCCACGCGACGTGGGACTCGTGCAGCGTGACCACCAGCCCATCGAGCTCCCGCGCGCCGTCACCCAGGGCGCCCGCCCGCACGCGGACGGCGAGCCGGTCCGCGACGATCCCGGCGAGCGCCTCGGTCGTGGTGTTCACGCCCGCGAGGTCCCGCTCGTCGTCGAGGTTGCGGTAGCCGAGCTCGCTGACCACGGCGCGCAGCGCCTCGGCCGCGCGACCGATGTCGACCACGATGCCGTCGGCGTCGAGCGTCGCGCGGCGGAACGTCGCGTCGACGACGTACGTCGCGCCATGCAGGCGCTGCGCGGCACCGAACACCTCGCCGCGCAGGCTGTGGGCGATCATCATGTGGTCGCGGACGGTCACGCTGAACATCCGCTACGCCCCGTCGTAGGTGATCGTGTGGCAGAGCGCCGGCAGCTTCCCCGCCGCCAGGCGCGCCATGACGCCGGGCAGCTCATCGAAACGCGACTCGCCGGTGATGAGCACATCGAACGCCGGGTCGCGCAACAGGTCGAGCGCCAGGGCCAGACGGCCGGCCGTCGTGCGGCGTGCGCTCCGGGCCGGGGAAACCGTCCCGACCTGGCTGGCGCGCACCGCAAGTCGACCCGCGTGGAACGCGCCGCCAAGCGAAAGCCGTACCTCCGCGTCGCCGTACCAGCTGAGCTCGAGCACCGTGCCCTCGGGCGCGAGCAGATCGAGCGAGCGCTGGAGCCCGGCCGACGTCGCGCTCGTGTGCACGACGAGGTCGCACGTGCCGGGGGCATCGTCCGGCGTTGCGAAGCGGGCGCCGAGCGCGGTCGCGACCTCGGCCCGTGACGCGTCCACGTCGACGAGCGTGACCTCGACCGCCGGGAACCTTGCGAGCAGGCGGGCGACGCAGCAGCCGACCATCCCGGCGCCGACGACGGCGATGCGATCGCCGACCAGCGGAGCCGCATCCCACACGGCGTTGATGGCGGTCTCGACGGTGCCGGCGAGCACCGCGCGCGCGGGCGGCACGTCGTCGGGCACGAGGGTCACGGCGTTGGCCGGCACGACGTACGCCGTCTGGTGCGGGTACAGGCAGAAGACCGTGCGGCCGCGCAGCTCCGGGGGCCCCTGCTCGACGGCGCCGACGTTGAGGTAGCCGTATTTGACCGGTCCCGGGAAGTCCCCCTCCTGAAACGGCGCGCGCATCGCGACGTACTGGGCCGGCGGCACGCCGCCCCGGAACACCAGCGTCTCGCTGCCGCGGCTGACGCCCGACCGGACCGTGCGGACGACGACGTCGTCGCGCCCGGGCTCGGGCAGCGCGACCGTGCGGATCTCCCCGCTTCCGGGCGCGCGCAACCAGAACGCGTGTGCGTCGTCGAGCACGTCCTATGCCTCGGCTTCGTACGGCATCTCTGTAGGGGGCGACCGCGGTGACGGCCGCGCGGGGACGTACGCGAGAAGGCCGGCATCGGTTCGGCACCGAGGAGCAGCCCGACTCGCCGCCCTCTCGTTCTCCAATGTCGGCAAAGGGAGTCGCCGTTGCCCGTGAGCTCGCGCCGGGCGTGGGCTAGCTTGTGATCGATGCTGGCAGCTTGGTACGACAGGCCCGGCCCGGCGGCCGACGTGCTGCACGTCGGCGAGATGGCCGACCCCGTTCCTCGGCGGGGGGAGGTCCGGGTCCGGCTGAGCTTCTCGGGCATCAACCCGGGGGACACGAAGAAGCGCGGCGACTGGGTCGGGGACGGCATGCCGTATCCGCGCGTGATCCCGCACAGCGACGGCGCCGGCGTCATCGACGCTGTCGGCGATGGTCTCGACCCTGCCCGGCTCGGCGAGCGCGTCTGGGTCTACGGCGCGCAGTCGTACCGCCCCTTCGGCACGGCCGCGCAGCTCACGGTGGTGCCCGCCGATCAGGCGGTCGCGCTGCCGGATCGAGTCCGCGACGAGGTCGGTGCGTGTCTCGGCATTCCCGGCATCACCGCCCATCGCGCCGTGTCCGGCGACGGATCGGTCGCCGGCGCGACGGTGCTCGTCCATGGCGTACTCGGTGGGGTGGGGTCGATGGCGGCACAGCTCGCAGCGTGGAACGGTGCAACGGTGATCGGGACGGTCCGGCGCAGCAGCGACCTCTCCAAGATCGACGACGCGGTCGGTCATCGCGTGGCGCTGGACCAGGTCGATCCGGTGGCGGCGATCCGCCGCGTCGCTCCCGACGGCGTCGACCGCATCGTCGAGGTGTCCTTCTCCGACAACGCCGGACTCGACGCCGCCGTCGCCGCGCCCGAAGCGGTGATCGCCGCCTACGCCACCCGCGACCCGCGGCCCGACTTCGACTTCTGGCCCATGCTCTTCGCGAACCTCACGATCCGCCTGCTCGGCAGCGACGACTTCCCTGTGGCGGCCAAGCACCGGGCCGCCGCCGACCTCGGCGCGGCGGCGCGCGATGGCGCCCTGCGCATCCCGGTCGACGAGCCGCTGCCGCTCGACCGCATCGCCGAAGCGCACGACCGCATCGACGCCGGCATTCGCAGCCGCGTCGTGCTGTCGATTCCGCACTGAGCTCTCCTCAGTGAGGCCAGGGAACGACGGCCTCGAGGCCGCGCTGTCGACGGCCGGCGTCGAGCCGTCAGGCGGAAACCTGGTTCTTGATCTCGAACGTCGTCTCGTCGGGCGGCGCGGCGAAGCCGCCGTCGATACCCGCTTGCATTCGAGGCATCAGGGTTTCGTCGCGGAACCGCTCCCAACTCTCCTTGGACTCATGGATCGCGACGATCGTCCAGCCGTCGGCCGACGGGCCCGCAGCGTGAAACAGCTGACCCTCCGGCAGGCTGCCGTCGCTCGGATGTACAGCAGCGATCGACGCCCGGTACTGCGCCTCGGTACCACCGGCGAACTGATGCACGACGCCCTGAGCCATCTCGATGCTCCCTTACATTGGCACGACACACCTCGTACTCGCGGCCCCCGGACCACAGCGCAACCGTACATCCGGGGCTGGTGAGCGGGTCCGTGGCGAAGGCGTTCCCCCAACGGGGTCCGGGGCGCCGGAGCGCCCCGGGGATCCGACTCAGCCGCCGTTGTGCGCACCAGCCAGTGCGTGCGCTCCGTGGCCAACCTTCCTGACGGCCTCGCTGTACATCGCCATCTCGCTGCCGACCGCTTCGCCGGTGACCGCCGGCACGACGCCGAAGTTCTCGACGATGAGAGCGGCGTCGATGGTCGCGCGACGGAACTCCTCGTTCATCGGGAGCGCCGCGCATTGCGCCTCGCTTCCGTGGACCATGAAGAAGCCGCCGAGGTCGCCGCCATGTGGATCGAGCAACGAGACGTCCATGCTCGCGATCCGCCCGTCGGACTGCATACGCCCGAACAGCCCGACGAACTCGTTGAACACCTCGACGGCCCGCTCCTCGCGGCCACGCACAGGCTGTCCGAACCCAATGAACAAGGCTCTATCTGCCATCACGACTCCTTCGTGTCGCCGACCTGCCGAACCTCTCAGAACGCGGGGGACGACGCAAGCGAGCTGTCACCGACGCGGCGATCAACCGAGCCCGCACGATCGCCGCGCCGTGTGCGCGGCGCGTTGGTCGGAGATCATGCGGGCAGTGCTCCGTTCACCTCGTCACGCGCGTCGCCTGGGCGTGGTCGCGGCGGTGCTCGTCGGCGTGATCCTCGGCGTCGTGGCGATCGGCGGGCTCGATGTGGGCGGCGTGCTCAGCTCGCTGGTCGGCCTCAAGCCCGGCTGGGTGGTCCTCGCGTCGGCGCTGATGGCGGTGTCGCTCGCTCTGCGCGCGCTTTCGTGGCGGTTCGTGCTGCGCGCGGCGCTGCCCGACCGGGCCGTTCCCACCGCGTCCGTCATGCGAGCAACGATGATCGGGGTGATGGCCTCGGCCGTGCTGCCGGGGCGGCTCGGCGAGCCCGTGCGGGCCGTCATCGTGGCGCGCCGGCTCGGCTCGGTGCGCAACTCGGTGTCGCTGGTCGCCGGCACGATCGTCTCGCAGACGCTGCTCAACCTCATCGCGCTCGTCGCGCTCGGCGCGGCGGTGATCGCCGCCACGAGTCTGCTGAGCCCGCGCCTCGGGGCGCTCATCGGCATCGCCGCGCCGTTGGCGATCGCCGCGCTCACGGTGGCCGGGCCCAGCGTGCTGGTCCGCATGAGCCGGCACGGGCCGCCGCGCCTGCGGACCGCCGTGGCGCGCATCGCGCTCGAGCTCGGCCGGATCCGGACGGGGCTGCGCGTGTTCAGGCGGCCCGGCACGTGGCTGCTCGCGGCGCTGCCGCAATTCGCCGCCTGGGCCCTGCAGGTCGCCTCGTGCTATGCGGTCCTGCGCGCCCTCGATCTCCAGCACGGCGCCGGATGGGCGGCCGCGGCCGCCGTCCTGGTCGCGGTCAACGTGACGGCGGTCGTGCCCGTTGCACCGTCCAACGTGGGCGTGTTCCAGGTGGCGTGCATCGCGGTACTGTCGGGCTTCGCCGTGTCCCGCGCCGACGCGCTGGCCTACGGCATCGTCCTGCAGCTGATCGAGGTCGTCACCGCGGTCGTGCTGGGCGTGCTCGCTCTCGCGGGCGAGGGACTGTCCTGGAGCCAGCTCCGCGATGCCGGCGGGCCGGCCGACTGAGTGCGTTTCCGCCCGCAGGTCAGCAGCTTTCGAGAAAACAGCTGGAGGCCGCCTGGCTAGCGTCGCCCCAGATCAGCGGTCACGCCGATTGCTGTCTGGAAGCCAACGAGTCCAAGGACCCCCGAATGAGCAACGCAGTGTCGCGCGACAACACGACCATCGCCTACGACCGCGTCGGTGACGGGCCGAGCCTGATCATCGTCGAGGGCGCGCTCGTGACCGGGCGCGGGAACCCTACGGCGAGCCAGCTTGCCGAGGCGCTGGCGTCGCGATTCACCGTCTACACCTACGACCGGCGTGGCCGCGGCGACAGCTGCGACACGACCCCGTACTCGGTCGAGCTCGAACTCGACGATCTGGATGCGATCATCGCCGAAGCCGGCGGCGAGGCGTTCGTGTTCGGCGTGTCCGCCGGGGCGGTCCTCGCGCTCGACGCGGCCGCAAGGGGATCGGCGATCAGCAGGCTGGCGGTCTACGGGCCGCCGTTCATCGTCGACGAGAGCCGGCCTCCCGTGCCGAGCGACTACCTGGCACGACTGAACGACCTGCTGGCCGCCGGGCGTCGCGGCGACGCGCTCGAGCTCTTCTTCTCGGAGGCCATCGGCATGCCTGACGGGGCCATCGCAGCGATGCGTGGCCAGCCGTTCTGGGCGGGGCTCGAGGCGACCGCCCACACGCTCGCCTACGACGGAGCGATCCTGGAGACCACGACGAGCGGGAAGCCGCTGCCCGAGGGACGCTGGAACGCCGTCACCGTCCCCACCTTGGTGATCGACGGCGGCGCGAGCGCCACCTTCCTTCACGCGGCCGCCGACGCGTTGGCGAACCGGCTCGACGATGCCGAACGCCGGACCCTGGCCGACCAGACTCAGGATTACGCCGCGAGCTTGATGGCCCCGGTGCTCGCCGACTTCTTCAGCCAGCCGGCCGTAACGGCCGCTGTGTGACCTGTCCTGCCGGGCCGTCGGCTACGGCACCACGAAGCTGAAGCGCGCGTCCGCGAGCGCCCCGGCACCGGAGTAGAAGCGAATGCTGAGGTGCGGCTGCGCTTCCGTCGAGCAGTCCGCGCCCTGGCCGTTGGTCACGTGCGGGAAAAGGGCCTGCGCGGTCGTGCCGGCGAGCGTGACGGCAGAGCCCTCGAGCTCGCTCTGATCGGGCGAGCCCGAGAGGATCACGCAGTAGATCCCCGTCGACGGATGCGTGACGGTGACGACCCGGCTCGAGATCGGCCGCAGCGACGCGTCGGCCCGGACCTGGCCCCACGCGAAGGGGCGGGCGTCGCTCTGCGCGACGTAGCGAGCGTTGGCCTGGCGCTTGGTGAAGAAGTTGGACGTATCGACGGTTCCCGTGTCGCCCTTGGGCCCCCGTGGCCCGGCGGGAAGCTGTCCTGCCTTGAAGTCCCTTGCCAGCAACGACGAGTCCTTGATCTTGGACGAGATCACCGTTCCGCGTTTGAGCTTCGAGCGGGTGACCGCGTTCGCCTTGAGCTGCTTCGCGCCGACGCTGCCCTTGGGAAGCGTGAGGGCGTACGCGCTGCCGCTGAGCGCGACGAACAACGCCATCAGCGACACGACGTTGGCGAACGTCAGGCGGCAACGAATCCTGGCCAGCACGACCGACTCCCCTCGAATGCAAGTCCGACGGCACCCTACGGCGTCCGCCCGCGGGCGCGGGACAGGCCTCGACCTCCGGCTAGGCCACTCGCTCTCGCGCCTGTGCCGTGGCGGTCCCGAGGAGGTCGGCCGCGACGGTCCGGTAGCAGTCGACCGCCAGCGCGAGGTCGGCCACTCGGCACCCGTGCCGCCTGCCTCCTCGTCGGCGACTGAGATGACGAGCAGGTCTTCGGCCGCCAGACGCAGCCGTCGGTCACGTCGCCCGCGTCGGGCCCGGACGACGCGGTGACCGCGGCCCTCGAAGGAGGCGGTGGCCTGTTCGAGCTGGGCGCGCGTCTGCGGCGGGCTCGCCGGGGATGCGGAGGGCCGAACGGTCGTTCATGTCACGATCGTGTGCGACCCTTGACTTCGCCAGGGAGGCGGCATAGGCTTGTGAACGAGCGTTCGTGAACCCCGTTGCCGACCCTCAGCTGACCTGCTGACCCGCGAGGGCGGCACGATCAACACGCCGGACGTCGGCGCCTACGCCCTCGACCTCGTGCGCCGCTCACCGGCGCTGCGCAGCGCGCCGCAAGGAGCCGCCGCATGACGGCGGTGCCGCTGCGCTGGCGCGACCTCGACGCGCTCGGCCACGTCAACCACGCCGTCGTCCTCACGCTCTTCGAGGAGGGCCGCGACGCCTGGCTGAGCTCCCTCGGGATCCCCCGCAACGAGTACGTCGTCGGGCGCTGCACGCTGTCGTTCGAGCACGAGGTGGGCGCCGACCTGCGTTCGGTCGACGTCGCGTGCGTCGCCGTCGACGTGCGCGCGTCCAGCCTGACGACGCGCGAGCGCCTGACCGGCGCGGCGGGGCGCCTGCTCGTTCAGGGTGAGTTCGAGCTTGTCCTCTGGGACCCGCGCCGGCGGCGCCCGAGACCGATCACCGACGGCGAGCGCACCGCGTTCGCCCGCGACGCGGAGGCGATGGCATGAGCGCATGGAACACCCGCCCGGTGGTGCTGACCGTGGCCGTCACCGGGGCGGAGGTCACGCGCGAGAACAACCCGAACGTCCCCTACACGACGACGGAGATCGCGGAGTCGAGCACCGAGGCCGCGCGGGCCGGCGCCACGGTGGTGCATCTGCATGTGCGCGAGGACGACGGCACCCCGAGCGGCCGGGCCGAGCTCTTCGAGGACGTGGTCGACCGCGTCCGCGCGGGCAGCGACCTGGTGACGATGGTCTCCACGGGCGGCGCGAACGACATGACGCTCGAGGAGCGCACGACCGGGCTCGACGCCGGGCCCGAGCTCTCCGGCGTGGAGTCGGGCTCGATGAACTTCGGCGACGAGACGTTCATCACGCCGCCTCCGGCGGGGCGCGGCATCATCGCCCGCGCCACCGAGTTGGGCATCGGCCTCGAGGTCGAGGCCTTCGACGTCGGGCACGTCGTCAGCGCCGTCCGCTGGCTGCAGGAGGGGATCCTCCCGTCGCCGCTGCGCATCAACCTCGTCTTCGGGGTCGCGGGCGGCATCGACGCGTCCCCCGAGGCGCTTGCCGCGATGCTGCGCCCGCTCCCGGACGGCACGTTCTGGACGATGACCTGCATCGGGCGCCATCACCCGCGGATGCTGGCGCTCGCGCTCCTGCACGGCGCGCCGGGCATCCGCACCGGCCTGGAGGACGTCGCCTACCTGCGCCGCGGGGTGCTCGCCCCGTCCAACGCCGCGCTCGTCGAGATGGCCGTCGGCCTCGCACGCACGCTGGGCCGCGAGGTGGCCGACCCCACCCAGACCCGCGAGCTGCTCGAGCTGGCCTGATCGTGACCGGACCCGCCCCGCCACGCGCGCAGACGCTCGAGGCGATCGACGAGGTGGCGGTCGAGCTGTTCTCACAGCGCGGCTACCACGCGACCTCCATGCGCGAGATCGCCGCCGCGGCGGGCATCCGGCCGGCCGCCATCTACCACTGGTACGCCTCCAAGGAGGCCATCCTCGTCCACCTGCAGGACGACTTCATGGAGCGCCTCACCGCAGCCGTCCTGGAGTCGGCCGCGCGCCACGAACGCCCGGCCATGCGCCTCGCCGCCGCCGTGCGCGAGCACGTCGTCTTCCACGGCATCCACCGGGAGGCCGCGTTCGTGACCGACAGCGAGATCCGGGCCCTGACGGCTGAACCACGCGGTCGGCTGATCGCCGAGCGCGACGCCTACCAGGCCCGCTTCTCGGCGTGGATCCGCGACGGGATCCGCGATGGCTCCCTGCGCAGCTCGAACGCGCGCGTGGCGACGTACGCGATCCTGCTGCAGTGCACGGGCGTCGCCCTCTGGTTCGACCCCGAGGGTCCCCTGGGCCTCGAGGAGGTCGCCGAGCTGCACGTCGAGCTGGTGCTGGGCGCGCTCCAGGCGAGCGCAGAGCTGATCGGGGACGCGATCGCGGCGTGCCGCGACGCACTCGCCACGGGGGACGGACCACGAGGGGGTCGAGGATGAGCCTGCGCGAAGTGGTCCGACGGCAAGCCGATCACGGCCGCCGACGTCAAGTGCGAGAGCCCCGCCGAGGCGGGGCTCTCGAGGTGCTGCGTCGGGTGCGGGCGCGCTATGCCGCCTCGGGCGCGGGGGTCGGCGTCCGGTCGCGCTTGCTGACCGTGAGGAACGCCACCAGAGCCAGGATGCAGCCGAGGAAGATGTAGCTCGTTCCCGTCGTTCCCAGACCGAGACCGCCGTACTGCTTGTCGTGCTGGGACATGAAGTCGCCGATCGAGGCGCCGAGCGGACGGGTCAGGATGTAGGCCAGCCAGAAGGCCAGGACCGCGTTGAGCTTGAGGCCGTAGTGGGCGGCGGTGATCAGCGCGATGAGGCCGCCCCAGATCGCGATCGAGAGGCCGTAGCCGAGGCTGAGCTGCTCGGCGACGAGGTCGCCGGCGGCCGTGCCGAGCGCGAACGTGAAGAGGATCGCGAGCCAGTAGAAGGCCTCTCGCCTGGTCGTGTAGATCGTGTGGATCGACAGCGTCCGCTCGACGCCGTACCACGCGGCGAACACGACCGCGAGGATCACCGCGAAGATCGGAGTCGTCGTCGTGAGCGGCACGTTGTGCCCATCGGTCAGGTTGTCGGTGATCAGCGTGCCGAAGACGCTGATGACGACGACGGTCGACCAGTAGACGACCGGGACATAGCCACGCAGCGTGAACTGGACGACGAGCAGGAACACCAGCAGGGCGCCCGCAACGTAGGTGGTGTTCACAAGGCCGAAGCCCAGCGTGTCGTTGACGTAGTCGGCCGCCGTCTCGCCGACGGTCGTGCACATGATCTTGATGACCCAGAAGAAGAGGGTGATCTCCGGGACCTTGTTGAGCATGTCGCGGCCGAACGAGAGGCCGGATGCTGGAGTCGTACGGGTGGACATGGCCCGCAGCATCGATCCAACCGCCTTGCAATTACCTGACTACCGTCACCGGGAGGCCGAGATGCTCGATCCGCCGAGCGAGGTCGAAGTGCAGCCGGCGCCCGAATCCGTGCGGTCGGACGGAGAGGATGATCTCATCGAAGGGCTCGTCGATGAGCAGTTCCTCGATCGCGTCCAGCGGATCGTGACGGACCGAGACGCGGCCGCGCACGGGCGCCCCGATGACCTCCTGGACCAGCGTCAGGGTGCGCAGCAGGACGCGCTCGGCCCGGTCGACCTCGTCGTGGCGCTCGGGGTGGAAGGGATGCCACTCGGCGGGGGCCGGGTTGGGGACGAGCAGGCGGAACCGGGCGGGGCCGCGCCACGCGCGCCGGCGGATCGCGTCCAGCAGCCCGGACGACGCCGCATCGAGGTCGGTGACGACGAGTACCCGCGCCGGCGTGGTGGGCTCGAGCCACGGCATGGGGTGTAGCTTGCAGCGATCGACGTCCGCGCGCTCGCGCGGCGAGGATGAGAGGGTCGAGGCCATGCCCCGGCTCAGCGCCGAGCGAACCGAGTAGGGTCGCGCGGTGGCAGCCGAGCGGAGTTGGAGGCAGGCAGCGCGCGACGCCGCGCCCGTCGCGCTGGTGCTGGCGCTGTGCCCGCTGGTCGCGGCGATCGCGCCCGGTCCCGCCGTCCCCGTGGAGCGCGCCGCGGATCTGATCGCCGTCGAGCGGTCGTTGGGCCTCTTCTTCGAACCGGCAGTGCACGCGTGGTTTGCGGCGCGGCCGCGGCTGATGGGCGCGGCCGACTTCGGATACGCCGCGATCCACCTGCCCGTCCTGCTCGGCGTCCTGGCGTGGGTCTGGACCGCGCGTCCGACGGCGTTCCGGCGGGTGCGCAACACGTTCGTGGCGACCCAGGTGCTGCTCGTCGCGGGCTACGCGCTGGTGCCGACCGCTCCACCGCGCATGGTCGCGTCGCTGCAGTACGGAAGCGCGGGGACCGGCCTGACGGGGCTCGACCGGCTCGCGATGAGCCCGTACGCCGCGATGCCGAGCGGGCACGCGGCGTTCTCGCTCCTCGTCGCAGGGATCGTCGTGGCCTTGTCGCGGCGTCGGCTGGTGCAGGCGATCGCGGTGCTCTACCCCGTCGCGGTCGGGGTGGAGATCGTCGGGACCGGGAACCACATCTGGCTCGACGCGATCGCCGGAGCGGCCGCCGCGGCGGTCGGGTTCGCCGTGGTCTCCGCGATCGAGCACCGCTGGCGCGTGCAGCGCCCGGCGCGGCGCTCGGAGCTGGTCGGCGACGGCTCCGCCGGCTGACCGCTCGTCGCCCCGCGTGGTGCCCCGCCGGGCTCAGGCCGCCTTCTCGAACGTGAGCCGGTAGTGATCGAGCAGCTCGCGCTCGAAGCAGACGCTGTTGGCGCTGACGCCGGACGTGAACGCGAGCCGGAAGTCGCGGCTGGTCAGCCAGCGGGGAACGAGCCGGAGCTTGAGCAGCGTCTTGCCGGCGCTGGGCGCCGCGAAGCGCCGGCGCCACTGGCGGATGGTCTCGAGGTAGTCCAGCCGCCCGTTCGAGCTCGAGACCAGGCGCATCCGCGGCGCGGCGCAGTCGATGATCTGCTCGGGTCCCGAGGGCAGCCACGAGCCGGGGAACTGATGAGCGAGCAGCGCGAGGTACCACGCGTCGGACTCGCGCGGCGCGCGTATGTCGACCTGCTCGCGGGCGATCATGTTGCGTCCGAAGACCATCGTCTGGAGATAGAGGCGGCCGCCCGCGGGCAGCAGCTCCGCGATGTGCTCGAACAGGCGCCGGTAGATCTGCTCCTGGCGGCCCGCAAGGTGCTCGTCGACGGAACAGAAGTGCTCGAACGCGCCGAGACTGGCCACGGCGTCGAACTCACCCAGCGCAGCGCGATCGACCTGACGTGCGTCCTGGAGGCGGACGTCGAGCCCGTGGCGCCGGCACGCCGCCGCCTGCGCGGAGGACAGCGTGACGCCGACGCCCGCGACGCCGCGGTCGCGCGCGAACGAGAGCAGCGGACCCCACCCGCAGCCCAGGTCGAGCATCCGCTTGCCGGGCGCCAGCCCGATCCGCTCGGCGACGTACTCGTGCTTGCGCCGCTGCGCCTGCTCCAGGCTCAACGAGAAGTCACCGTCGTACTTGGCGCCGGAGAAGTCCGCGAGCTCGCCGAGGCTGAGCCGGAAGATCCGGTCGATCAACGAGTAGGTGAATTCCAGGTCGGCGCGGTCGGCCATGTGCTCGTCGGCCCGTCCGGCCGAGGACCGGACGCTATCGCGCGCCGGTCACGTGGTCATCGATTCGCTCTTCGGCCTTCGAATCCGGCACTACTATGCGGCTGATCGCGAGGTCCTCGCCGATGGTGTCGGCGCGGACGAAGGAGAGAGCATGCAGCCAGCGCCGGTCGTCGCCCGCCAGGAGGGCGGTCACATGCTCGATCCGTCGTTCTGGCGTGAACGTCTGATCCCGTACGCGCGGCCGGACCGCCGGCGCAGCGCCATCGACGTCGCCACCTCGGTCGTTCCCTATCTCGCGCTGACTGCGGTCATGTACGCCCTGGCGCGGGTATCCCCGCTGCTCGTGCTGGTCCTTGCCGTTCCCGCGGCGGGCTTCCTCGTGCGGACCTTCATCGTGTTCCACGACTGCGCGCACGGATCGTTCATGCCCTCACGTCGCGCGAACGCGTGGCTGGGGATCGTGTGCGGCCTGCTGGTCTACTCGCCCTTCCACAGCTGGCGCCACGAGCACGCCATCCACCACGCGACCTCGGGCGACCTCGACCGCCGCGGCAAGGGCGACGTCGAGACGCTGACCGTCGCCGAGTATCACGCGCTGTCGGGCTCTCGCCGCCTCGGGTACCGGCTGTTCCGCAACCCGCTGGTCATGCTGGGGCTGGGACCGATCTGGGCGCTGCTGCTCCAGCCACGGTTGATCCCGCGCTGGGCTCGCGGGCGCTACGGCATGAAGATCCTCGCGACCGACGCGGCGATCGTGGCGCTGCTCGGAGGCCTGTGCGCGCTGCTCGGCTGGCGGGCGGTGCTGCTCGTGCAACTGCCGACGGCGATGCTCGGGGGCGCGGCCGGCATCTGGCTCTTCTACGTGCAGCACCAGTTCGAGGGCGTCTACTGGCAGCGCAAGGACCGGTGGAGCTACGCGGAGGCCTCGCTGCAGGGCAGTTCGTACCTCAAGCTGCCCAAGCTGCTGCAGTTCTTCACGGGCAACATCGGGCTGCACCACGTCCACCACCTCCACGCCCGGATCCCCAACTACAACCTCCAGCGCGCGCACGACGACAACGAGGTCTTCCGGCAGGTCCCGCAGTTGACGTTCCGCGACGGTGTGCGCTCGTTCCGGTTCAAGCTCTACGACGAGGAGCACGCGAGACTCGTCGGCTTCGCGGACGCGCGGCGCCGCGACGCCGGCTGAGCGTTCGCTCGAGGACGTCGGCCCGACTTACCGGGAACGGGCACGTCAGGCGGGTGTCATCGCCGGCGCGGTCGGGTTGCACGCCTCCCCGGCGGCGCTAGCGTGGTTCTCGAGGGGAGGCGCTGCGTATGCAGTGCGGCCGGGGCACTCAGAACCGGATCGCGCGGCGACGAAGCGCTTCTCGCCCACGACTGGAAGCTCCGCACCGTCGCGGTGAGCGCGGCGTTGGGGGGAATCCCGAGAGGCGAACTTGATGCGGCTTGATCTGCCCGATCCGGTACCCGGACGGCCCCCACCCTCCGAAGACCACGCGCTGCTCGACGTGCCGATCGCCGTCAGCACGCAGGCGCCGCGGGCGGCGCGTGAGGTGGTCGGCGCTGCGCTGGTCGAGTGGATGCCCGCGGCGATCGTCGAACGCGCGCAGCTGGTCGTGTCCGAGCTGGTGACCAACAGCGTGGTCCATAGCGGCGCGGCCGCCGGCGAGGACGTGACGGTGAGACTGCGAGCGCTCGCGCCGCGTTGCCGGATCGAGGTCGAGGACCCCGGTCGGGGCGGCGCGATCGCGCCGCGGACACCGGATCCGCTTCGCGGCGGCGGGATGGGGTTGCACCTGGTTGCGGCGATGAGCGAGTGCTGGGGCGTGATCCGCAACGACGACGGACCGAGCCGCGTCTGGGCGCAACTGCTCGACGCCGACGGCGCTGGTCAGGACTGAGATCGAGAGGAGTCGGCGATGGCCTACCTGAGATGTGAGACCTGCGGATTGGTCTACTCGCGCGCCGCGATCGCCCGGGAGCTGGCGATCTCGACGGGCGTCGACTGCCGGCGATGCGGCGGGACGCTCAAGGCGGAAGAGGCCGAGGAGCCCCGCTTCGAGCGTCGGCCGGTGCTCGCCGTACGCTCGGCCGTCACCGGGCGAGCACGACTGCCCTTCGGCTAGCGAGCGGCGGGACCCGTCGTCTCCCGCGGAGGGCCGGCGGAGGGTTACGATCTCCCGCATACCCGAGAGCAGCACGGAAGGGGAACGAGCATGTCCGAAGGCCACGAGCAGCAGCGGCCCTCCGAGACCGGGGACGAGAACGCCTCCGACACCGCTCGCGAGGCGGCCACCGGCAACGACGAGACGAGCCCGGCGCAGGGCACGCCTCCGGTCGAGGGTGGTGGCCGGCCCGGCCAGACGCAGACGCCCGCACCCGAGGACGACGTCGGGGTGCCCGAGCATCTCGACGATCGCACGGATTAGCGCCCGGTGGGTCAGACGAGGTACAGGAAGCTGTAGACCGCGGACGGTCCGCCCTGGGTCCAGGCCTCGAGGCAGTAGCGGCATGTGGTCCCGTCGCCGGCGGGCGCGTCGATGATGCTCGGCGGCCGACCCTGAACCACCTCGGCCGCGATCCGGCGTCCCTTCAGTGGACCGTCGTCGAGTCGCGCCTCGATCGTCGGTCCCCCGACGTCGTCGAGAGCCATGCCGCGAGTCTACCGGGCGGGCGCCCGGAACTCGGGGCAGGGTCCGGGCCGGCCGAGGACGGGTTCAGCGCGAGCGATCGAGGCCGTTCCTGGCCGCCCACAGCGCGGCCTGGGTGCGGTCGGTGACGCCGAGCGTCTGGAAGATCCGGCTCACGTGGTTCTTGACCGTCTTCTCGGCGATCTGAAGCCGGTGGGCGATCAGCTTGTTCGACGCGCCCTCCGCGATCAGCGCGAGGATCTCCTGCTCGCGCTCAGTCAGCTGCGCCTCCGCCGGCTGGTGATGGCGGCGCACGAGGTGGCTGGCCGCCTTCGGCGCGAGCGGCGACTCGCCGCGGGCCGCGGCCCGGATGCCCTGCAGCAGCTCGTCCGGCTCGGAGTCCTTGAGCAGGTACCCGATCGCCCCCGCGCCGAGCGCGTCGAGGATGCGGTCGCGATCGGAGAACGAGGTCAGCACGACGACGTTCACCGCGGGCGCGAGCCGGCTGATCTCGCGCGTGGCCGCGATGCCGTCGAGCCCGGGCATCGAGAGGTCCATCAGGACGACGTCCGGCGCCGCGCCGTCGAGCATCTCGATGGCCTGGCGGCCGCCGCCGGCGGCCGCCACGACATCGATGTCCTCGGCGCTGCCGAGCAGCTGCTCGAGACCGGCCCGGACCAGGCCGTGGTCGTCGACGATCATCACGCGGATCACCGGGGCACCTCGACGCGCAGTGTCGTTCCCTGCGACGGCTCCGAGGTGACGTCGAAGCGGCCGCCCGCGTCCTCCACGAGGTCGCGGATCAGGCGCAGGCCGAGATGGCCTCGCTCGGCGCGAGCCGCGACCACCGCGACGTCGAAGCCGCGCCCGTCGTCGCTGACCTCCATCTGGATGCGCTCGTCGGCTTGCGCGATGCGGACGCGCGCGCACGCCGCACCCGCGTGCTTGCTCGCGTTGCGCAGCGCCTCCTGGGCGCAGCGGAACAGCAGGCGCTCGGTGCTCGCGGGAAGCGAGAGCCCCGGCGGGATGGCGATCGTCGTCTGGAGCCCCCGGAGCCCGTAGGTCGTGGCCAGGTCCCCGAGGGCGGTCGCGAGGCCGGCGCTCTGGAGGCTCGGGGGGTAGATGTCGATCAGCAGGGCGCGCAGGGCGCTGACGGTCTCGCGCGTCTGGGTCGCCCCCTGGCGCAGCGCCGCGCTCGCGTCCGCGTTCCCGCTGCCGTTGACGCGCGCGGCGCTCGCCGCGAGCGAGTACGACACGCCGAGCAGGTCCTGGACGACGCCGTCGTGCAGGTCGGCGGCAATCAGCCGGCGCTCGGTCTGCGAGGCGTCGAGGGCGTGCTCGAGCAGCGCCTCGCGCTCGCGGCGGCCTTCGCGCAGCCGCCGGGCGAGCGAGCGCGCGAGCGGGAGGTTGACGAGCTGCAGCAGCAGCAGGCCGCCGAGCACGGCGGGAGCGAAGCCCAGCCACAGCCGCCAGCCGTTCCCGGAGACGGAGCTGTAGCGCTGGTAGGCCTCGAACAGCAGGCGCTGTCCGCCCGGCGCGCGGATCGGGAGGTAGACCTCGAGCAGCTTGTCGTAGGAGCGCTCGAAGCGGTTCTCCGGCGCCGACAGGTCGCTGACGTCGGCCTCCACCCGCAGGGCGCTGAGCTCGTCGCGGCCGAGCGGGTAGCGGGTGCCGATCAGGCGCGGCTCGTCCGAGTAGATCACGGTGCCGTCGCGCGACCAGATCTTCACGCGGACGATCCCGTCGCGGAGCACCCGGTGGCGCACCACCGCGTCGAAGCGCCGCAGTGCACGCGGGTCGCCGTCCACGACGCCTCGGGTGAGGTTCGGCGCGACCACGCCGACGCCGGCGAAGGCCGTGAGCTCCTTGGCGTCGCGGATCGCCTCGCTCGTCCCCGTGTGGCGGCTGACCACGGCGATCGCCAGGCCGACGACGATCATCGCGAGCAGGCTGGCGACGGTGAACTGCGCGACGGGCGAGCGGCGGAGGCGCGGCATGGGACGCAGCGACCCTAGCCGCGCATCGCCGCGCCCGCGAGGCCCAGGACCAAAGACCCATGGACGACGGGACCAGGTGACGGCGAGAGTCCGGGAGACCAACAAGAGGAGCCCAGCATGACCACTCACCCCACACGACGTCTCGCCACCGGGGCCGCGATCGCGGTCATGGCGCTCACCGGCGCGGCGGCCCCAGCCGCCCTCGCCCGACACGGCGCCGACGATCCCGTCACCCACGACCAGGGCGACGATCACGGTGGCACGCGTGATGCCCGCCGCGCGGCAGACGTGCGCCGTGGCGACGATCGCGGCCGCCACCACGGCCGCCGTGCCCACGGCGCCCGCCGCGGCGCCGATGACGCGCCGGGCCACGTCCGCCACGGCGGCGACGACGGCCCCAACCACCGCTGAGCCCTCCGGGTGGCGGCGAGCCGTGCGCTCGCCGCTACCCTCGCGACGGGTGTTGGACCTCGTCATCCAGCTCGTCCTGGGACCCCTGCTCGTGGCGGCCGCGACGCTCGCCGGCGGGCGCTGGGGGACCGGCGCCGGCGGCGTCGTCAGCGCGCTGCCCGCGATCGTCGGCCCCGTGCTGCTCGTCGCGGCGCGGCGCCAGGGCGCCTCAGCCGCCGCGGACGTCGCCGCCGGCACGCTCGCCGGCCTCGCGGCGCTGAGCGCCTTCGCGCTCACGTACGGTCGGGCCGCCGGCCGCTGGTCGTGGCCGGCGAGCCTGGCGGTCGGGTGGCTCTCCGCCGCCGCGGTCGGCGCCCTCGCGAGCATGACGGGTACCGGCTTGGCGCTGGGGCTCGTGATCGCGGTCGGCTCGCTCGCCCTGGCCTACCGGGGGCTGCCCGCGGCGGGCGTGACGGTCACGGCGTCGAGCTGCTCGCACGCCGACCTCGCGCTGCGCATGGGGCTCACCGCCGCGCTGATCCTCGGGCTGGGCTCGGCGGCCGAGCACCTCGGGCCCGGGCCGGGCGGCGTTCTCGCGGCGCTGCCTGTGCTGGCCAGCATCCTCGCGGCGTTCACGCACACGCGCAGCGGCGGAGCGGCGGCGGCGGAGCTCCTGCGCGGCATGCTGCGCGGCATGGCCGGCTTCGTGGCCTTCTGCGCGATCGTCGGAGCGCTCGTCGTCCCGGCGGGGATCGCGGCCGCCTTCGCGCTCGCCGTCGCCGGCACCCTCGCGGCGCACGGCATGACGCTGACCGCGTCGCGCCCCGCAGCGGCCCCGGCAATCAGCCCGACAGGTTGGTGACGACGTTGATCGCCACGGCGAGGATGCCGGTGCCGAACGCGTAGGAGATCAATGCGTGCCCGAGGGCGATCCTGCGCAGCTGCGTGCTCGCGAGCTCGGTGTCCGAGACGGCGAACGCCATGCCGATGGTGAACGCCAGATAGGCGAAGTCGGCGTACGCGGGCTCCTCGCCCGGCCGGAAGTCGATGCCGCCGTTCGTACCGAGGTAGTACTCGCGCGCGTACTTGAGCGCGAAGACGGTGTTGACCAGGCACCAGGACAGCACCGCCGAGACGACGCTGAGCAGCGCGACCGCCACGCCGGCGCCGCCGCTGCTCGACGTGACGAGCGCGAGCGCGACCGCGCCGACGCTGATCACCGACGCGATGAGCACCGCGGCGTCGGTCGTGCGCGACGCGCTCTCGTACTCGGCCAGCCGCCTCGTACCGGCATGGTCGAGGGGCCAGATCAGCCGCCACGCCCACAGCAGGGCCAGCCCGGCGGCGACCACCCACGCGATCACCGGGCCGAGGTCAGGCGCACCGAGCAGCGCCGCGAGCACCCCGACCACCGCCCCGGCGCCGAGCGCGGTCAGCGCCCGGCGCGCGGAGAGGACGGCCTCGGCGGCCGCCGGCTCGCGGGCGAGCGACGCGACCCGCACGGTCAGCCGGCCGGGGTACGGCTTCTCCGCTGGAAGCGGCGGCCGGGCTGGGCGATCCGCTCGGCATCGGAGTGCTCGGGGGTGTCGCCCAGCGGCGTCTCGTCGTCGGCGCCGATGCCCGGGAACGGGTCATCGGGGGCCTCGGGGGTCGTGTCGCGCATGCGCCCGCCGTCGCCGACCGTCTTCGACCGGTTGGTCGCGGTGACCAGCGTCGCCGCGGTGAACGGGATCAGGCCGGCGACGATCGCGGCGACCGCGTACGTGCCGCCCGCGACCGATGCCGCGATCACGCAGAGGATGTAGAACGCGACCGTGGCCGGGACGAGCCAGGCCACGCCCGGGTTCCGGGGCCGGTGACCCCAGCGGCCGAACGCCAGCCACACCGACCCCGCGGCGCCCGCGACGATCAGCACGATCCCCGGGACGAGCGCCTGCGGGTTGGTGTCCGCCCCGTTGTAGCCGATCAGCAGGAGCAGGCTCCCGACCGCGATGCACAGCCACAGGATGGGCGGCCAGCGGGTCATGCGGGACTGCCTGCCTTCGCGGCCGCCGGCCGCACCGCGCGCGGGCCGTCGTGGATCTTGCGCCGCGGGTCCTCCATGTTGGCCGAGTGGACGGCCTGGACGTCGCCGTGGAAGTCGCCGCGCCCGGTCGGATCGGTGATCGCCAGCGACGCGAGCTCGAACAGGCACAGGCCGACCTGGGGCACCCACTGGCGCGGGCCGCGCTTGTACTGCCCGGTGACGAACGGCGTGGCCGCCAGCGCGATCGCTCCGACGGCGTCGAGCGCGAGGTGCGCCCGGAACGGGATCAGCTTGACGATTCCGAGCGGGTACCTGGTCAGGGTGCTGTAGCCGGCGTGGATTCCCGCCGACGTGCGCACCTGACGGGCGGAGCGGGTGCCTTCGACGCCCGCCAGGCGCGGGAACGCGGTCAGCAGGAAGGCGCCCGCGCTGTAGTCGACGACGCCGTGCAGTGTCGAGTCGACGGGTCGTGGGAACGGCATGGGGTCGGTTCCTTTCAGGGCTTGAGGACGACCTTCACGCACTCGTCCTGCTTGTGCTTGAAGGTCTCGTAGGCGTCCGGGGCCATGCCGAGCTCGAGCCGGTGCGTGACCACGAAGCTGGGGTCGATGTCGCCGTTGCGGATGCGCTCGTAGAGCGGTTGCGTATAGCGCTGGACGTGGCACTGGCCGGTCTTCATGGTCAGGCCCTTGTTCATGAACGCGCCGGAGGGGAACTTGTCCATGAGCCCGCCGTAGACGCCGATCACCGACACGATGCCGCCGGGGCGGCAGGCGAGGATCGCGTCGCGCAGCGCGTGGCCGCGGTCGCTCTCGGAGCGCGTGGCCTGCTTGACGCGGTCGAAGGTGTGCAGCGCACCGTGGCCGTGCGCGGCCTCCATCCCGACCGCGTCGATGACGGCGTCGGGGCCGCGGCCGCCGGTCAGCTCCTTGAGCTGCTCGACGATGTCGGGGTTCTGGCCAAAGTCGATGATGTCGGTCGCTCCGGCCTTGTTGACCGCCATCTGCAGGCGGTAGTCGTACTGGTCGATGGCGATCACCTGCTCGGCCCCGAGCATGACGGCGCTCGCGATCGCGAACTGACCCACCGGTCCCGCGCCGAAGACGGCGATCGACTCGCCGCCGGTGATCTCGCAGAACTCGGCGCCCATGTAGCCGGTCGGGAAGATGTCCGACAGGAACAGCACCTGCTCGTCGGTGAGGTCGTCCTCGATCTTGATCGGGCCGACGTCGGCGAACGGGACGCGCGCGTACTCGGCCTGGCCGCCGGCGTAGCCGCCGGTCAGGTGCGAATAGCCGAAGATGCCGGCCGTCGGGTGGCCGAACATCTTCTCCGCCATGCCCGCGTTCGGGTTCGAGTTCTCGCACACCGAATAGAGCTCGTGCTTGCAGGCCCAGCAGCTGCCGCAGGCGATCGGGAACGGGACGACGACGCGGTCGCCGACCGAGAGGTTCGCGACCCCGCGTCCGGTCTCGACGACCTCGCCCATGAACTCGTGGCCGAGGATGTCGCCGTGCTTCATCGTCGGCACGTAGCCGTCGTAGAGATGCAGGTCGGAGCCGCAGATCGCCGTCGAGGTGATCCGCACGATGGCGTCGCGCTCGTTGAGGATCCTCGGGTCGGGGACGTTCTCGACCTGGACCGTGTTGCGGCCGGACCACACGTTCGCCCTCATCGCACGCCCGCCTTCTCCAGTTCGGACTCCGCCAGCGGCTGCGCCGGGCGCTGCTTGAGCTTGCGCTCGGCCAGCTCACCCTCGGGAGTGCCGTCCGAGCGGGGGATCTCGCCGGTCTCGACGTGCTGCTTGAAGCGGCGCAGATCGTCCTTGACCTTCGGTAGCGGCGCGCTCCCGACCAGGTTCTGGACGACGTCGCCGAGCTTGCCGCCCGGGGCGCCGTGCGTGAGGTCGACGTGGATCTCCGTGCCGCGATCGCCGGGCGCGTCCTTGAACGTGACCGCCGCGTCCGCGCCGTCGATGTACGACGGCCGGTATTGCGAGCTGGCCCACAGCTGCTGCACGTCCTCGCGCGAGCGCTGCACCGTGATGGCCGCTTTCCGACTCATGTGGAGGTGCCTCCCCTTGCAGTGATCGGGCGTCTTCGTTTGGGGTCACCACCGTCGCCGCCACCGAAACGATCGATGTCGCAGCACTGTCCGCAGACGCGCCCGGTCAGGCACGGCCTCGCCTCGGCGCGAGCGGACCGCTGCGATGCGCGGGCGCTTCCCGGGTAGGCCGGGGACATGAACAACGGCTCCTCCAAGGCAGCGCTGATCGTCGTCGACATGCTCAACCGCTACGAGCATCCCGATGCAGACCGGCTGAAGGAATCGGCACGCGGCGTCGTCCCGGTGATCGCGGACATGATCGAGAGCGCGCGCGGGGCGGGCGCCCCGGTCGTCTACGTCAACGACAACCATGGCGACTGGACGGCGGGGCGCAGCAAGCTCACCGAGTGGGCCCTCGCGGGCGATCCGTCGCTCGTGGAGCCGATCAGGCCGCCGAGCGAGGTCCCGTTCCTGGTCAAGGCGCGCCACTCGGTGTTCTACTCGACGCAGCTCGAGTACCTGCTGCGCGAGTTCGAGGTCACCGAGCTCGTCCTCGTCGGCCAGGTCACCGAGCAGTGCATCCTCTACTCGGCGCTCGACGCGTACATCCGGCACTTCGAGGTGACCGTGCCGCGTGACGCCGTCGCCCACATCCACGAAGACCTCGCGGAGGCGGCTCTGCGCCTGATGGAGACCAACATGAGCGCGAACATCATCGACGCCCAGCGCGTGCCGGAGCTCCTCGCTCCCTAGCTCCAGGCGTCCGGGTCCCAGCGCTCGAGGTCGCGCAGCCACGCCGCGGCGTTGCCGTCCGAGGGTGCACGCCAGTCGCCGCGTGGCGACAGCGAGCCGCCGGCCGAGACCTTGGGGCCGTTGGGCAGCGCCGAGCGCTTGAACTGCGCGAACGCGAAGTAGCGCCGGCAGAAGACGTCGAGCCACTGCCGGATGTCGGCCAGGTCGTAGGCGGCGCGCTTGGCCGCTGGGAAGTTCGGCGGCCAGTCGCCGGCGTCGACGTCGTGCCACGCGTGCCAGGCGAGGAAGCCGATCTTCGACGGCCGGAAGCCATAGCGCAGGATGTGGAAGAGCGAGAAGTCGTGCAGCGCGTAGGGGCCGATCTGCGACTCGGTGGACTGGAGCTCCTCGCCTGGCACGAGCTCCGGGCTGATCTCGGTGTCGAGGATCGCGCCGAGCGTCTCGCCGACCTCGTCGTCGAACTGCTGCGAGCTGATCACCCAGCGGATCAGGTGCTGGATGAGCGTCTTCGGGACGCCGCCGTTGACGTTGTAGTGGCTCATCTGGTCGCCGACTCCGTAGGTGGCCCAGCCGAGCGAGAGCTCCGACAGGTCGCCGGTGCCGAGCACGATCCCGCCACGCTGGTTGGCGATCCGGAACAGGTAGTCCGTGCGCAGGCCGGCCTGCACGTTCTCGAAGGTGACGTCGTAGTCGGGCTCGCCCCTGGCGAACGGGTGGTCGATCTCCTCGAGCATCAGCCGTGCCGTCGGCGTGATGTCGAGCTCCTGCGCCGTCACGCCCAGCGTGCGCATCAGCTTGTGCGCGTTCCCCTTCGTCTGATCGCCCGTCGCGAACCCGGGCAGCGTGAACGCCAGGATGTCGCCGCGGGGGCGCCCGGCCCGGTCCATCGCCCGGGCGGCGACGAGCAGCGCGTGAGTCGAGTCGAGGCCCCCGGAGACCCCGATCACGACCTTCGGATCGCCGATCGCCGACAGGCGCTGCTCGAGGCCCGAGACCTGGATGTTGTAGGCCTCGTAGCAGTCGAGCGCCAGCCGGTCGACATCGCTCGGCACGAACGGGAAGCGCTCGACCGTCCGGCGCAGTCCGAGGTCGCGGTCCGGCGCCTCGAGCGAGAACGGGACGCGCCGGAACGTCTCGACGCGCCCGGCGTGGGTGCGCCGGTTGTCGTCGAAGGTCCCCATCCGCAGCCGTTCCAGGCGCAGCAGGTCGAGGTCGACGTCGGCGACCGAGTGCCGGTCGCCGTCTGGGAAGCGGTCGCTCTCGGCGAGCAGTACGCCGTTCTCGTAGATCGTCGTCTGGCCGTCCCACGACAGGTCCGTGCTGGACTCGCCCTGGCCGGCGGCCGCGTAGAGGTAGGCGGCGAGGCAGCGGGAGGACTGCGCCCGGCAGAGCAGCTTGCGGTCCTCGGCGCGACCGACGGTGATCGGGCTGCCGGAGAGGTTGAGCAGCAGCGTCGCTCCCGCCAGCGCGGCCTCGGAGCTCGGAGGGATCGGTACCCACAGGTCCTCGCAGACCTCGACGTGGATGATCAGCCCGGGAACGTCCTGAGCGGCGAACAGCAGGTCCGGGCCGAACGGCACGTCCTCGCCGGCGATGCGGATCTCGCCGCGCTGATCGTCGCCCGCGGCGAGCTGGCGGCGCTCGTAGAACTCGCGGTAGGTCGGCAGGTAGGACTTCGGGGCGACGCCCAGCACGCGGCCGCGGTGGATGACGAGCGCGCAGTTGTAGATGCGGTTGCGACGTTGCAGCGGCGCGCCGACGACCAGCACCGGCAGCAGGTCGCGCGATCCCTCGACCACGCTCTGCAGCGCGGCCTCGACGCCGTCGAGGACGGCGTCCTGCATCAGCAGGTCCTCGATCGAGTAGCCCGAGAGGCACAGCTCGGGGAACAGGGCGACCGCCACGCCCTCCTCGGAGCAGGCGCGCGCCTGGCGCAGGACGGCTTCGGCATTGGCCGGCGGGTCGGCGATCGCGACGCGCTCGGTGCACGCCGCGACACGCGCGAAGCCGTGCTGGTACAGGCTGCGGAAGTTCATCGGTTGCACCACCTATACCCAGGAGACCGGCGCGACGTCGTCCGGGGGACGATCGTAGCTGGCGCGTGCTCGACCGCATGCGCGCGCGGCTGCTGGGCGGTAGATGCCGTAGAACTCCTGGCATGCCCTCGCCCGACGCCACGATCGTCGACGCCGGCGGCCGCGAGCTGCGCGTGTCGAGCCCCGACCGCGTGATCTTCCCGCCGACCGAGCACACGGGTCCGGTGACCAAGCTCGACGTCGTCAACTACTACCTCAGCGTCGGCGACGGCATCATGCGCGCGCTCGCACGGCGGCCGACCACGCTCGAGCGCTGGCCGAAGGGCGTGCATCCCGGCATCGTGCTCTCCACGCGCGAGAAGGGCGGCGGCGACGCGTTCTTCCAGAAGCGCATCCCGCGCGGGGCGCCGGACTACGTGGGGACGGCGCGGATCCAGTTCCCCTCGGGCCGCCACGCCGACGAGATCTGCCCGAGCGAGGTGGCGGTCGTCGGCTGGGCGGCGCAGATGGGGACGATCACCTTCCATCCGTGGCCGGTGCGCGCAGACGACGTCGACCATCCCGACGAGCTGCGACTCGACCTCGATCCCCAGCCGGGCACCGACTTCGCCGACGCCGTGCGCGTCGCGGCGGAGGCGCGCGCGCTGCTCGGCGACCTCGGCTACACCGGCTTCCCGAAGACCTCGGGCGGCCGCGGCATCCACATCTACGTCCGCATCGAGCCGCGCTGGACGTTCACCGACGTGCGCCACGCCGCGATCGCCTTCGGCCGCGAGCTCGAGCGGCGGCTCCCGGGCCAGGTGACGACGAAGTGGTGGAAGGAGGAGCGCGGTGAATGCATCTTCGTCGACTACAACCAGAACGCGCGCGACCGGACGATCGCCTCGGCATACAGCATCCGCCCGAAGCCGGGCGCGCCCGTATCGGCGCCCGTGCGCTGGGACGAGCTGCCGGAGGTCGCCCCCGAGGACTTCACGGTCGAGAGCATGCCCGCGCGGTTCGCCGAACTGGGCGATCTGCACGCGCGCATCGATGACGCCGCGCACTCGCTGCAGCCGCTGCTCGACCTCTATGAGCGCGAAGGGCTCCAGGACATGCCGTATCCGCCCGACTACCCGAAGATGCCGGGGGAGCCGAAGCGGGTCCAGCCGTCGCGCGACCGCGACCGGCCTCATTGACTCAGCGTGACTGCGGCAGCTTCTTCGTGCCCCGGCGCGCGGCGGGCGCCGAGGGCGGCGGCACGACGGGGCCGATGTCCCCGTCGGGCGCCTCGTCGAGGTCGACGATCACGGGCGCGTGGTCGCTCGGCGCCTTGCCCTTGCGCGCCTGGCGGTCGATCCACGCCGCCTGGACGCGCTCGGCGACCGGCGTCGACGCGAGGACCAGGTCGATGCGCATCCCGAGGTCCTGGTGGAACATGCCGGCGCGGTAGTCCCAGTAGCTGAACACGCGCTCGCCGGGCCAGCGCTCGCGGACGACGTCGTGCAGGCCGAGCGCCCGCAGCTCGGCCAGCGCGGCGCGCTCCGGCGCCGTCACATGCGTGTGACCGGCGTAGGCCTCGGGGTCGAACACGTCGGCGTCGGTGGGGGCGATGTTCATGTCGCCGAGGACGACGGTCGCGTCGAGCCCCGCCGCGACCATGTCGCGCAGCGCCGCGAGCCAGGCGAGCTTGTACGCGTAGTGCTCGGAGCCAGGCGCGCGGCCGTTGGGGACGTAGACCGAGACGAAGCGGATCCCGCCGCAGGTCGCGGCCACGGCACGCGCCTCGGGGTGGGGGAACCCTGGCCCGCCGGGGATGCCGGCGACGACGTCGGCGAGGCCGACGCGCGAGAGGATCGCCACGCCGTTCCATGCCGCCTCGCCGTGGGCGGCGACCTCGTAGCCGCGGGCGGCCAGCTCCTCGCCGAGCAGCTCGGCGAACTTGTCGTCGGCGAGCTTGGTCTCCTGCAGGCAGACCACGTCGGGCCGGCGCTCGTCCAGCCAGGGCAGCAGCCGCGGCAGGCGCTGCTTGACCGAGTTCACGTTCCAGGTCGCGATCCGCACGCGTCTCACCGTAACGGGCACCGCAGCCGGTCGTCCCGTCGAAGCCTCGCCTTGACATGACCGAGGACATCAAGGCCTGGCAAAGCGTCTCGAACGCGGCTAGCTTCGCGCCCATGTCAGCGACCACGCCGCCCGGCCAGGGCATGCACCAGGAGCTCAAACTCGTCGACGCGGCGGCCTTCTCCGTCGGCCTGATCGGCCCGGTCGGCGCGATCGCGCTGCTCGGAACGGGTGCAGCCGGGATCATCGGGCGCGGGGTGACGCTGTCGTTCATCTTCGCGGTCATCGGCGTGGCGCTGGTCGCCTACGCCTTCGTCAGGCTCTCGCAGCACATCGCCCATACCGGCTCCGTCTACGCGCTCGTCGGCGTCACGCTCGGACCGCGCTTCGGCTTCCTCGCCGGCTGGGCGCTGCTCGGGGCGTACACCGCGATCGGCTGCGGCTCGACGATCGAGATCGGGTTGTTCGGTGGCCAGTTCCTCGGCGACGTCGGCATCCTGCACACGAGCGAATGGGTGTGGATCGCTCTGATCGGGCTCGCGGGCGTCTGCGCGCTGGCGTTCAACGAGATCCGCATCATCACCCGCTCGCTGCTGGCCTCCGAGGTCCTCGGCGCGGTGCTGGTGACGATCCTCAGCGTGGTGATCCTCGCGACGCTGATCTTCGGCCACGGGCCGCGCGGGCAGACGTTCAACGCCCACTTCCTGCAGCTGCCCCAGGGGGCCGGCATCGGCACGATCGCGTCCGCGGCCGTGTACGGGTTCCTCGCGTTCGCCGGCTTCGAGGGCGCCGCCGCGCTCGGGGAGGAGACCTCGAGCCCGAAGACCGAGATCCCGCGCGCGATCCGCGTGGCCGTCATCGTCGTCGGCGCGTTCTACCTGCTGACCGCGGCGGCACAGTCGCTCGGCTATGGCACAGACGCGGCGGGCGTGAAGGCGTACGTCGACGGCTCGCCGTTCGGCGACCTCGGCAAGGCCTACATCGGCTCGGCCTACGCCGACGTGCTGACCCTGATGGCGACGATCAGCCTGCTGGCGATCTCGCTCGGCACGGCGAGCGGCGCCGCCCGGATCCTCTATGCCCTCAACCGCGACGCGACCGGCAACACCGGCGGCCTCGCGAGGCTGTCACGCCACGGCCAGCCGTCGCGAGCGCTCGCCGCCATCCTCGTCGTCATCGGGCTCGGCCTGGTAGGCCAGCGGATCGCCGGCTCATCGGTGCTCGACGCCACCTTCTACGCGCTGACGCTCGGCACGATCTCGCTCCTCGTCGCCTACGTACTGGCCACAGCCGGGGCGATCCGGTACCTGTTCTTCAGCGGCCCGGCGAAGGCACCGAGCTGGCAGGTGCTGATCCCCGCGCTCGGCGGCGCGTTCGTGATCTACACGATCTACAAGAACGTCGTCCACGTGGCCTCGCCGTACTCCTACTTCGGCTGGCTCGTGCTGGCCTGGCTCGTGATCGGCGCCGGAGTCGTCGCGTTCGCGCCCGGCCTGGCCGGACGCGTCCGCGCCGGCCTGGCAACATCCTCGGCATGACGCGCATCGCGGTCCAGCAGCTGGCGCCGACGCTCGGCGACGTCGAGGCCAACCGGACGCTGGCGCTCGCCGCCATCCGCGAGGCGACGGCCGCGGGCGCGGACGTCGTCGTGCTGCCCGAGCTGATCACCTCCGGTTATCTGTTCGCGTCGCGCCAGGAGGTCGCGGCGGCGGCGATCGGTCGCGACGACCCCATTCTCGAGGAGTGGGCGGACGAGGCCGCGGGTGCCGACGTCGTGATCGTCGCCGGCTTCTGCGAGCGCGGCGAGGACGGGAGCATCTACAACAGCGCGGCGCTGCTCGACGCCGGCGGCCTGCGCGCCGTCTATCGCAAGCTGCACCTCTGGGACGGCGAGAAGCTGCTGTTCGAGCCGGGCACGGAGGCGCCGCCGGTCATCGAGACGCGCGTCGGCCGCGTCGCCGTGGTCATCTGCTACGACCTCGAGTTCCCCGAGTTGACCCGCGTGGTCGCGCTCGCGGGAGCCCAGCTGCTCGCCGTGCCCACGAACTGGCCGCTGGTCCCGCGCCCCGACGGCGAGCGCCCGCCGGAGGCGCTGATCGCGATGGCGGCCGCACGCGTGAACCGGATCGCCGTCGCCTGCGCCGACCGCCTCGGCACCGAGCGCGGGCTCGAGTGGACCGGCGGGTCGACGATCGTCGGCGTCGACGGCTGGGTGGCCGCCGAGACCCGCGCGCCCGGGCTGCTGCTGGCCGACGTCGATCTCGAGCCGGCGCTCGACAAGCGCCTGACCGAGCGCGCCGACGCGTTCGGCGATCGACGGCCGGAGATGTACGCCTCGGTGGCGTCGTAGCCGAGCTCGATCCCGCATCCACCGGTCAGATGTGCCGAGCGGCACGCCGCGGCTTCCGATACGCTCGCGCGGTCGAGCGGGTCGGTCACACCGGGGGTGAAGGCACATGCCGCAGAAGCGGGGCTAGTCCACTTGGCGCGGGGCCGTTGGCACCTTGGGCCATCGGCCCCGCCGCCGTTCTCCGATGCTGACGCTGCTGCGCACGCGCGGCGCGCTACGGCGACTGCTGCTGAGCCATCTGCAGTCCTCGCTCGGCACCGCAGCCGGCTACATCGCGCTGCTGGTGCTCGCCTACGACCGGCTGCATTCACCGTGGGCGATCGCGCTCGTGCTGACCGCCGACTTCCTGCCCAGCGTGCTGCTGGCGCCGCTCGCGGGCGCCCTCGCCGACCGCGTCAGCCCGCGCAGGATGATGCTGGCCGCCGACGTGGTGCGCGCCGTGGCGTTCTTCGGCGTCGCCGCCGCGGACGGGTTCGCCGGCACGGTCGGCTTCGCGCTGCTGGCCGGCGTTGGCACGACCCTCTACCGGCCCGCGTCCAAGTGCGCGCTGCCGGCGCTCGCGGGCCTGGACCGGCTCGGCAGCGCGATCGGCACCTGGGGCGCGCTGGACGAGATCGGCACGCTCATCGGGCCCGTGATCGCGGCCGCCCTGTTCGCGTTCGCCGGCGCGGTCGACGTCGTGCGCGTCAACGCGGTGACCTTCGCGATCTCCGCGGCCGTCGCGCTGAGCCTGCCCGACGTGGCCGAGCGCGCCGAGCGCGCGGCCGGCGGCGTGATCGCGCACCTGCGCGACGGGCTGCAGGTGCTGCGCACCACGAGCGGCGTGCGGGTACTGCTGGCCGCCTCGATGGCGTCCGTGATGGCCGGCGCCCTGATGAACGTCGTCGAGCCGCTGCTGGCGCGCGGCTCGCTGCACGCCGGCGCCCAGGGCTTCGCGCTGCTGGTCGGGTTGTTCTCGGCCGGCGCGGTCGGCGCGTCGGCGTGGAGCGCGCGCGAGGACGCCGTCAGCGCCTACCGGCGGCGGTATCTGATCGGCTTCGCGTTCGCCGCCGCCGGACTGCTGACTTCGGCGATCGCCCCCTCGCTGCTCGTCGCGGGCATCTCGTTCGCCGTCACCGGCTTCGGGTCGGCGCTCTCGCTCGTGCACGAGCAGCAGCTGCTCCAGCGCGCCGTGCCCGAGCACGCCCGCGGCCGCGTCTTCGGCTTCAAGGACTCCGCCGATGCCGCCGCCTTCGTCGCGGCGTTCGCGCTCTCGGCCGCACTCGCGGCCAACCTCGGACCGCGGGCGGTGTTCGCGCTGTCGGGCGCCGCCGTCGCACTCGCCGGGATCGGCGCCGCGTGGGCGCTGCGCGACCGCGGCGGGGCTATGGGTCGAGAAGCCGTCGCCGCAGCCGGCTCACGTCCGCGCGGGTGAGCCCGGCTCCGAGCAGCCGCGCCTCGATGTCGAGGCCGGCGAGCGTCTCGACGATCAGCTGGCCCGCGGTCGTGCCGCGCTCGCGCAGGAAGCCCGCGAGGACAGGGCCCTGATCCTGCTCGCCCCGGGCGGCGTAGCGCGCCGGCAGGCGCTCGGCGCTGAGCTCGTAGTCCGCAGCGATCTCCTGGGCGGTCACCCCGGCCAGCGCCAGTACGAGCATCGCCACCTGTCCCGCACGATCGCGGCCGCCGCCGCAGTGGAAGAGCACGCCGCCGGGCTCGGCGCGGGCGATCGCGGCGACGACCGCCGCGCTGCGCTCCGGGTAGCGGTCGAGGTGCGGGCGGTAGTAGAGCGGGGTGCCGAACTGCGGCCCGCTGCCCCACACATTCCAGAACTCGCGGTCCTCGGAGGCGTCGAGCGGCAGCTGCAGCGTGGCGACGGAGGCGGGGCGCGGCGCCCGGTCGCTCCCGCGCTCGTCGTCGTTGCGCAGGTCGATCACCGTGCGGATGCCGTGATCGGCCAGCGCCGCCCAGCCGCCGGCCGTGAGGTCCTCGAGTGCGTCGGCGCGGACGATCCGTCCGCGCCGGATCTCGCGGCCGTCGCGCGTCCGCAGGCCGCCGAGGTCGCGGGCGTTGAAGCATCCGTCCCAGTCCAGGTGCCTCAGCCGCGGGCCTCCTCGGGCTCCTCGTACCAGCGCGCGCGCTCGCCCACACGGGCGCGCATCTTCCACTTGGCGCTCTTCGGCGCCGCGTGCAGAGCGGCGTCGATCGCGTGGGCACGCTCGAGGATCAGCGCCGTCGCGGCCGGCTCGAGCGCGAAGTCGCCGATCCGCTCGCGGAGTGTCGCGATCGTGCGATGCAGCGTGTGCTCGAAGCCCCAGTCCGAGCGCGTGACCTCGAGCACGCGGGCGACGTCGATGTCCTCGGGGCCGAGGTCGTGGTCGAGGAGCAGCGCGCACACGTCGCGCAGATCCTTGGCGTTGAGGTCGACCACCTGCAGCTTGGTGAGCAGGAGGTCGGCGAGGGGCAGCGTCAGCGGGTCGACGGCCAGCCGGTCGCGGAGATCGAGCGCGTGCGCCATCGCGAAGCGGTCGAGCAGCACGTCGACCGGGAGGTCGCGCGCGGGATCGGTGAAGTTCAGCCGGGAGGCGCCGTGGAGCGCGTTGAACATCCGGTCGGGCTCGAAGCCGCGCGCCTCGAGGAAGGCGACGATGTCCTTGCGATCTCGGCCGCGGCCGACGAGGTCGATGTCGCCGTAGGGCCGGGCGAGCGGCGCAGTGCGGGCGCTCGGACACCTGACCCACACGGCCACTCCGCCGATCAGCCGCAGCGGCAGATTCGCCGCGGCGGCCTCCTCCGCGAGCCGCCGGCCCAGCTGCGCGACGTCCTCGGTCACGCCCCGGAGCCTAGGCCGTGGAGCGCTTCGCGCCAATGCGCGACGCTCGCTTCGAGGTCGGCGAGGACCTCCTCCTCGTCCTGCTCGAAGGGCGGGATGACCTCGAGGATCAGCTGCACCTCGTCGGCGCCCGAGGCCGTCAGTGCCTCGAGCACCCGGGACGCCTCGATGCGGCCCACGGCATTGCGAGCCGGTGTGAACGGCCAGTGGTGGTCGCCGTCCGCGTCGCTCTGCTGCAGGTGGACGATCGGCGCGCGGGCGCCGAGCCGGCGCAGCCACGCGTAGGGATCGCGGTCGTCGCCGCTCGTGCCCGGGACGCACTGGTGCCCGACGTCGAGGCACAGCTCCACCGGGGCGTGCCGAGCATCGCCCGCGGTCAGCAGGCGCTCAACGTCGGCGATCGTCGCGGGCTCGCGCGCGCAGGCCATGTTCTCGACGAGCAGGCCGTCGAGTCCGGACGCCCGCGCACTCGCGGCGAGCTCGTGGAGCGTCGCAGAGAGCTCCTCCCAGAGCGCGGCACGACGTGCCGGGTCGGCGTGGTCGGCCGTCGAGAGGCTGCCGACGTGGCCGCCGGCGCGGCGCGCGCCGGCGAGCGCGCTGAACGCGATCAGCCGCTCGTACCAGGCGCCGGCGCGGCGGCGGAGGGCAGGCTCCGGGTGCAGCAGCAGCGACGTCGAGTAGGCGATCAGGCCGGTGAACGTCGAGGCGAGCTCGAGCCCCGCCGCGCCGCAGGCGTCGCGAAGCTCCGCGGCCTGGTCGGCGAGGGCGTCAGTGCCGGCGTCGAGGTCGACCAGATCGAGCGAGTGCTGGACGAGGTCGAGCCCGAGATCGTCCGCGACGATCCGCGACCAGTCCGCCGGCCGCGGCCAGCGCTTGACCGCGAAGCACGTGTTGATCCCCAGGCGGAAGGCCGTCATCGGATCCGCGTCCGCACGGTCTCCGACGCACGCACCTCGCTCCACCACGCGAAGCGCTCGAGCAGCGCCGCGCGCCCGGGCCGGCTCGGCTCGAAGCGCTCGGCGCGTGCGAGCCCGGCGGCGATCGCCGCCCCGGCCTCGTCCTCGAAGCCGACCGCCGAGGCGGCGAGCAGCGCGACGCCGATCGGCGACGTGTCGGCGTCGAGGTGCGCCACGGGCACGCCGAGCGCGTCGGCCTTGATGGCGCCGAGCGCCGGCAGCCGCGCGCCACCGCCCGCGACGCGCAGCTCCTCGCACGGCGAGCCCGCGGCGACGAGGATCGCCACGGTCTCGGTGACGCCGAACGCAACGCCCTCGAGCACTGCGTAGGCCAGCTCGTCGCGCGCGTGGCGGTCCGACAGCCCGATGAACGCGGCGCGCAGGCGCACGTCGTCGCGCTCGCCGTCCCCGAGGTAGGGGAGGAAGACCGGCGCCGCCTCGACCGGGTCGCCGCCCGTGCCGTCGCGCAACCGGCGGTGAACGGCTTGCGCCGCCTCCGCGAGCGACGTGTAGTCCTCGAAGCCGAGCTGGGCGATCGCCCACTGCACGGCTCCCCCGGTGGTGTTGAGGCCGAGCTCGGTCGAGAAGACGTCGGGGATGACGTGGCTGTAGTGGGTCACGCGGCGGTCGGCGAGCGGCGCCTCGACCACCGAGTTCAGGCACGACGACGATCCCGCCATCTCGCTGACCGGCCCGGGCCCCGTCACACCGCTGCCGAATGCCGCGCACTGGCTGTCGGCCGCCCCGATCACCACCGGCAGGCCGGCGGGGGCGCCCGTGCGCTCCGCCGCGGTCGCCGTGAGCTCGCCCGCCCGCTGCCAGGGAGCCAGCACGCGGGGGAAGACCGCGGCCTCGAGGTCGCAGGCGTCGAGCAGCTCGGGCGCCCAGTCACGGCGGCGGAGGTCGAAGAAGACGGTGGCGTTGGCATGCGTCTGGTCGGTGGCGGCGACGCCCGTGAGCGCCTCGAGCACGATGTCGCGGGGCTGCATGAAGCGGGCCGTGGCGGCGAACACGTCCGGCTGGTGGGCGCGCAGCCAGAGGACCTTCGGGCCGACGTGAAAGGCCTCGGCGAGATGCCCCGTGCGCGCGTGCATCTCCGCTTCGCCGATGCGCGCGCGCATCTCCGCCGCCTCGGCGGTCGCACGGTTGTCGCGGTAGAGCATCCCCGGCCCGACGGGCTCGCCATCCGCGCCCACCGGCGCCACGGTCGGGCACTGTCCCGTGAGGCCGACCGCCTCGATGCGAACCGCGGGACCCAGTCCGAGGGTGAGCTCCGCGAGGCTCTCGAGTGCACGCTCGCGCCAGTCCACGGGGTCCTGCTCGGCCCAGCCCGGACGTGGGGCCGCAAGCGGGTAGGGCCGCCGCACCTCGTGCACGACGCGGCCGTCGAGCGCCACCGCGCACGCCCGCGCGCCGGTGGTGCCCGCATCGATGGCGACGAAGACGGACCCGCCGCGCTGCATCAGCCGCGGACCAGCTGGTGCGACTTCAGCTTGTCCTTCGACAGCGTCAGCAGGACGCCGTTGAGCGCTCCCGTCCCGTAGTCGCTGCCCGGGTTCACGGCCATCGTGCGGCCGATCCGGCGAAAGCCCGCGGACTCGTGGACGTGACCGTGCAGGCTGGCGATCGGCTGGTAGCGCTCGATCGCGTCGCGCACCGCGGTACTGCCCACGGGGCCCAGCCTGACCTGCCCGGCCTGCTGGCGCACGGTCAGCTCCTCGTCGAGCATCGGTGCGTCGTCGAGGCCTGTCCCGTACGGCGGCGGGTGGGCGTTGAAGACGGCGCGGGACGGGTCGGCGACACGGGCGAAGAGCTCGTCGTAGTGGCGGCTGAGCTCCTCCTCGGGCAGCTCTCGGTAGCTGTCCCAGGGCGTGCGGTTCGAGAAGCCGTAGGACACGAGGGCGTACTCGCCGAGTTCGAGGACCCGGCCCTCGGCATGCTCGCCCCAGGGCGCCCGCTCGAGTACGTCGGCGAGCAGCGGCGGATCGTCGTTGCCGAGCATCCAGTAGGCGGGGATGCCGCGTGGGCGCAGGCGCTCGTCGGCCAGCTGCATCCAGGCTTCGAGCCGCTGCAGCATCAGCGTGTCGAGGACCTCGTCGACCGATCCGTCGCCGATCCGCGCGTCGAGCTCCCCCGGCTCGCAGCGCCACGGGTAGTAGCCCAGATCGGAGATCATGCGCTCCACGCCCGCCAGCTGCTCGGCGCCGTCGATCTCGTGCGTGGTGCCGCGGAACAGCGTTCGATAGCGGCCGCCGCCGAGGTCGTCGATCGCCTGGATCGCCTTGCCGGCGACGTCGCCTCCCAGCACCATGACGTCGGGACCGTACGCCACCCCGGCGTTGAGGAACTTGCGGAAGCACTGCTCGGAGCCGTGGATGTCGGTCGCGAAGTACAGCTTGGTCCTGGGCGCCATCCGTCAGCGCCTCGCGGCCGCCTCGCGCGCGGTGGCCACCTTCTCGACCATCGCCGCGACCCTGGAGGGGTCGACCGGCTTCCAGGTGTTGCCGTCCTGCTTCATGCTCGTGCCGACGATCGCCCCGTCGGCCACGGCGAGCACGGCCTCGGCCGTCTCCGGCTTGACCCCGGTGTTGGCGAGCACCGGCGTGTCCGGCACCGTCGCCTTCGCCTCGCGCAGGTCGGAGAGGCTCGCGTCGACTCCGGCGGCGGGGCCGGAGATCAGCAGGGCGTCGACGCCGAGGTAGGCAGCGCTCGCGGCGCGCTCGGCGACGCTGCGGCCTCCGACCGAGCGGCTGAACTCGGGCGTGATGTTGGCGAAGACCTTCACGTCGCCGCCCCCGATCGCATGCTGGTAGCCGGCGACCGCGCCGAAGTCGGGTGCGAAGAGGCCCATGTCGCTGTCATAGACGCCCGTGAAGACCTCGCGCACGAACGACGCCCCGGTGGCGACCGCCACCGCGATGCTCGCCTTGGCATCCCACAGCAGGTTGACGCCGTACGGCACCCGGATGTCGCTGCGCAGCTCGCCGATGACGGCCGCCATTGCGGCGGCCGCCTCGACGCCGACGGCGGTGGAGTAGGGGAGGTCGTTCTCGTTGCAGAAGAGGATCGCGTCGACGCCGCCGTCCTGGAGCGCCTGCAGGTCCCGGGCCGCTGACTCGACGATGCGTGCCACGCCGCCGGCCGCGTCGTAGCGCGGGCGTCCCGGGAGGCCGTCGAGGTGGCACATCGCGATCAGGGGCTTGTCGACGCCGAAGAGGGCGCTCAGAGCGGTCATGGCTCTCCTTGTCTGGCTGGCGGGCGCATCAGGCGGCGCTCGCGTCCTCGGATCCCGCCGGCCGGGCGGCGAGGCCCTGGTCGAGCACGACGACGTCCACGCCGAGTCCCTCGAGCGCGCGCAGCTCCTCGGGCGGGGCGCTGGAGTCGGTCACGAGCGTGTCGATCGCGGTCGCGGGTGCGACCGAGGCCATCGTCGTCGCGCCGATCTTCGACCCGTCGGCGACGATCGTCAGCCGCCGGCTCTGCTCGATCATCAACCGCTGGATCTCCGCTGCGCGGTCGTCGAGCTCGGTGATGCCGTTGACCGCGGACACGCCGGCCGCGCCGAGCACGGCCACATCGGCGTGGTAGCGGCGGACCGTCGCCGCAGCCACGGGTCCGACGCACGCCAGGTCGTCGTTGAGCACCGAGCCGCCGAGCACGACGACGCGCCCGCGCCGGGTCGCGAGCAGACTGGCCACGGGGAGCGAGCCGGTGATCACGGTGCGCTCCTCGCCGGCGGGGAGGAACATCGCGAACTGCTCGGCGGTGCTGCCGATCCCGATGAAGATCGTCGACGCGCTTTCGAGCGTCTCCGCCACCCGCATGCCGAGCATCCGCTTGGTCGGCGCGTTGGCG
Source organism: Solirubrobacteraceae bacterium (assembly GCA_034664425.1). Classification (GTDB taxonomy): domain Bacteria; phylum Actinomycetota; class Thermoleophilia; order Solirubrobacterales; family Solirubrobacteraceae; genus DATBDM01. The sequence continues at coordinate 37,387 of JAXDHR010000037.1, read as the reverse complement.
AGCGCCCGGGCGTTGAACAGCAGCTCCATCGACCGGGTGATGTGCGCCGTCGCGCCGCCGTAGGTGCGGCGCAGGAAGCCGTCGCGCTCGAGCCGCCCGATGTCGCGCCGGATCGTCATCTCCGAGACGCCGAGCTCCGAGGACAGCTCAGCGATGTGGATCGTCTGCTCCTCGGCGACGCGCTCGAGGATCCGGTGGCGCCGATCGACTGCGTGCACGGGACGCATATCTATCACACGATGTGTTCGATGCTGTGACACCGGCGCAACGGAAGCGATTCCTGGTCTGGATCACACCTATGCATTGCCTGAGATGTGAGATCATGTTATAAGCGCCACCGACGCCGACGAGGAGGGGATCGTGATGTCCAGCGCCACCGAACCAAGCGCACCGAAGGGCGGCCAGCTGTTCGTCCGCCGCAGCACGGGCCTCGTCCGCGAAGCCTCCGCGCTCGACGCGACGATCTTCAATGCGGTCTTCTCCGCCCCGGTCGGCGCGACGCTGGCGTGGGGCGTGTTCTTCGCGCTGAGCGCGTTTCCTGGCGCCGACCTCGTCGCGGCGACCCTGTGGGCGCTCGTGCTGAACGTCCCGATCCTGATCATGATGGCGCTGCTCGCGTCGTCGATGCCCAAGACCGGCGGCGACTACGTGTGGGTCAGTCGCATCCTCTCGCCGCCCGCTGCGCTGGTCTCGAACTTCGGCGCGGCGTTCTCGGCGCTGATCGGCGCGACGTTCTGGGCGCGCTACTTCCCGGTCTTCGCGCTCGGGCCGGTCCTGGTCACGCTCGGCACGATCTTCGACAGCCACAGCCTGATCAGCGCCGGGACGCACCTGCAGACCGACAAGGGCTGGATCTTCGTCGGCGGCCTGGCGATGATCGTGCTGATGACGGCGATCCTGATCGCCGGCACGCGCGCGACGTTCCGCTGGCAGAACACCTTCTGGATCATCGCGTCCGTGGGCACGCTGCTCGCGCTGCTCGTGCTCCTCTTCAGCTCCAAGACGAGCTTCATCGAGCACTTCAACCAGCTGTCGGCCAAGTTCGGCGGCAAGGGCGACTCCTACAACAACGTGATCACCACCGCCAAGGCGCAGAACGCCCATCCGAAGGCGTTCGGCTCCGCGACCACCCCGGCCATCTTCGTGATCATGACCTTCATGATCTGGAACTGGTGGAGCGTCTACCTGTCGGGCGAGCTCAAGAGCGCGTCCAACCGCAACCGCCAGATGGGGATCATGTTCGGCGCGCTGGGCTGGAACGTGCTCGGGCTGATCGCCGGCGTCCTGCTCATCTACAAGGTGGCGGGCTACCAGTTCATGGTTGGCGCGAACACCGCGCCGAACGCCGCCTACCTGCTGCCGACGGGACCGTTCTTCCACTTCTTCGCGGGCCTCGCCGTCAACAGCAACGTACTGACGACGATCATCGTGGCGTCGTTCTTGTTCTGGTCGCTGCCCGCGATGGTCGGCAACACGTTCATGCCCGTGCGGACCGTCTTCGCGTGGTCGTTCGACCGGCTGCTGCCGGAGCGCTTCGCCAACGTCTCGGAGCGCTTCCACTCGCCCGTCCCGGCGATCCTCCTCGTGATGGCGCTGGTGACCGCGATGCTCGCGTGGAGCGTGGTCGCGACCACCTTCCAGACGCTGCTCGCGCTCGGCGTCCTCGCCGGCATCGTCTGCATCGCGATCGTGTGCGTGGCGGCGTTCGTGTTCCCGAGCCGGCGTCGCGAGCTCTACACCGGCTCGCCGGCCAACCTCAGCGTGGCGGGGATCCCGGTCCTGCGGGTGACGGCGGTGCTGTCCTTCCTGGTCGTCGCGTTCCTCACCTGGGAGACGCTGCACTACCCGGCGCTCGCATTGAGCGGCAACTCCGGCCACCGCTGGTACGTGCCGGCGTTCATGCTCGGGATCGTCATCGTCGGGCTGCTGATCTACTACGTCGCCCGGGCCGTCCGGCGCAGCCAGGGCGTCGACATCGACCTCGTCTACCGCGAGCTGCCGCCGGACTGATGATGGCCGCGCGGGCATTCGAGGGCAAGGCGGCGCTGATCACCGGCGGGACCGCCGGGATCGGGCTCGCGATCGCCGAGCGGCTCGCGCGCGACGGCGCGCGCGTCGTCGTCACCGGCCGCGACGAGGCGCGCGGCCGGGCGGCGGAGGAGCGGCTCGGCGCGGGCGCCCGCTTCGTCGCCGCCGACGCCGCCGACGAGGACGACGTCGAGCGCTCGGTCGGCGCGGCCCTGGCGACGACGGGGCGCCTCGACGTGCTGGTCAACAACGCGGGCATCGCGCTCTTCGAGCGCCTCGTCGACACGCCGGTCGCCGAGTTCGACCGGCTGATGTCGGCGAACGTCCGCGGCGGCTTCCTCTACGCGCGCGCATGCATGCCGGCGCTCACCGACACGCGCGGCTCGATGGTGCACATCGCCTCCGACGCCGGCCTGCGCGGCGAGCAGGCGATCGGCGCCTACTCAGTCACGAAGGCGGCGATGATCATGCTGTCGAAGATGCTGGCGCTCGACGGCGCCGCGGCCGGCGTGCGATCCAATTGCGTCTGTCCGGGCACGACGGCGCCCGGCATGATCCACATCGGCCCGGCGAGCGACCCCGAGAGGGGGGACGACGCGTCGACCTGGCCGCTGGCACCGATCGGGCGCGTCGGATGCGCGGATGACGTCGCGGGAGCGGTGGCGTACCTGGCCGGCGACGAGGCGTCCTTCGTCTCCGGCGCGGTGCTGCTCGTGGACGGCGCCATGGGCGCCGGCCTCGTCGCCTGACCGCCTCGGCGCCGCGAGCGAACCTGCGCCGTGCGGTCGCTCAGCGCGCCCGCCGGCGGTAGGCGCGCGCCTTCTCGCGCCCGCCGCAGACCCGCATCGAGCACCACGTACCGCCGCCGTTGCGGGAGTGGTCGTAGAACGCCCAGCCGCAGTGGCGCCCCGGGCAGGCCTTCAGGCGCGGCCACGTCCCGTCGGCGCGGGCCTCGTGCACGGCGGCCAGCACGAGGCCGAGCGCCGCTGCGACGCCCGCGCCCGCGGGCGCGGGGACGATCGCCCCTGCGGCGTCGACGCGCCACGCCGCAGGCACTCGCTCGGCGGCAGCGCGCAGCCGCGCCAGCGCCTCGGGGGCCGCGGCGGCCCCGTTGTGCTCGGCCAGCTGGGCGCGCAGGCCCTCGCGCACGGCGACCGCGCGTGCGAGCTCACCGGCGCCGATGGCGCCCGGCGCCAGCCCGCGCTCGCCGAGCCAGGCGGCCAACCCGTCGGCGGCGGCGAAGCGGTCCGCCCCGCGGTCGGCGCCGAGGCTGAAGTGCGAGTTGACGAACGCCTGCACGAGCCCGAGGCGGCCGGGCGCCGGGGGGCGGTCGCCCGACTGCGGCCCCGGGTCGTAGAGGGCGTCGGTCACGGCGTCCCGCGGCAGGCCCGGGGGATCGTCAGCACCGAATCGCGCTGGATCGACAGCTCGCCGGGCTGCTGGACGATCTTGCAGAACGCGTAGCGGCCGCGGGCGAAGTCGACGACCGCCCGGTAGGGCTGGCCGATCAGCGATCCGTTGGTCAGGTGCGCGCGCGCGGCGACATCGGCGCTGACGGCGAGGCACTGGACGGGCACGACGGCACGGCCGAGCTCATCGGCCGGCGGGCGGTCGTGAAGGCCCTTGGGATAGCGCGTGCACGTGGCTGCCGCGTAGCGGCCGCGCAGCTGGCCGCGGCGGGCGCGTGCGCGGGCATCGGCGAGCACCGCCGCCTCCAACCCGGCGGCGAGCGCGCGGCGAGCGGCGAGCGCGCGCGAGCCGTCGATCCCGCCGCTGGCCGGCCCGCGCCCGCGGCGAGGCCGTGCCTCGCGGGCGTAGCGCGCCTTCAGCGCGCTGAGGGCGGCGGCGCTGCGGCGGGCGTCGCGGGCGTCCTGTGCGCGCTGGTCCGCGCGGATGCGCGGCAGTGCGACGATCGCCGCCGCGACGATCGCGAGTAGCAGCGCCAGGGCTGCGACCTGAACCGGCCGGCGCAGGCGCGGCGGCAGCTTGCGCATCAGGTGGCCGGGCAGCTCGAGCAGGCTCGGCAGCGGCTCGTAGCGGTCGGACTGCCTCCCCATCGTCACCACCATACGCGATTACGGTGGTGACGTCACCGACCCGAGGAGCGCATCGCCTCGATCCGCTCGTAGCGGCGCGTGAACTCGTGCTGGGCGCGGTCGGGCGGCCACGGCTCGATCTCGAGGTCGAGCTCCTCGGCGCCGTCGAGCTCCGGCCAGTACCACGTGACCTCGCTGAACGTGCGCCGCTCCGTCGCCAGTAGCGCGCGGTCGAGCGGCTTCACGCGTGCGGACGCGTCGGGCAGCGCGAAGCGCGCGTCGATCACCGCCTCCAAACGCTTCTCCGCCGCGCGGAACTGGGCGCCGAGTTCGCTGCGGTGCTTGAGCGGGTGGGGGAGGTCGCCGAGGTAGGCCTCCGCGGCGTCGTGCAGCAGCGCCGCCATCAGCTCGTCGGGCGTGGCGCCGCGCTCCTCCAGCAGGTCGCAGACGATCGCCGAGTGCTGGGCGACCGAGTAGAACGCCCTGCTGTGGCCCCCGAACCGGCAGGTGTTGGCCAGTGCGCGGGCGATGTCGCCAGGGTCGATGTCCTCCGGCGCGGCGTCGAGTGGGTTCACACGGCGTCCGGAGAGCGTCTGGATGAAGGGGCCTGGCTCGTGCACGTGGCGCACCCTAGTTCATCCGTATGACACCCGATCGGGATCTCCGCTTCGTTACCGAATCGACGCTGCGGCGTTACCGCAAGGGCGGACGCTCGCCCTGTTCCGATCACCGGCGACCCGCCACCGGAGTCGCCCGAAAGGAGGGGCTCATGTCTCGCCACACCCGCTGCATCACCATCGCGCTGGCGTCCCTGGCCATCGCCGCCCCCGCGGCGAGCGCCATGGTCGTCGAGCCGCCGCAGGCCTCCGGCCCGGCCGCGCCCACCCAGGACCTGCGCAACCCCGACCAGCGCGTCCCGGGCCTGCACGCGTCGACCGCGCTCGCAGCGCAGCCGGTCCAGCGCAGCGCGCCGAAGGGCTCCGACGACGGCATCGCGCCGCTGGTGTACGTCCTGCCCAGCGCCGCGCTGCTCGCCGCGCTCGGCGCGGCGACAGGGTTCGCGGTCTCGACCGGCCGCTTCCCCCGCTCGCACGTGCGGGCGTGAACCGACGGGTCCGGCGCGGTCCTGGGGGCCGCGCCGGGCCGCCGCCGCGGTCAGCGCTGGATGACCGAGATGCTGCCGTCGCGCTCGAGCACGGCGTACCTGATCTGCTCGAAGCGCTCGATGCCCTGCGCCTTGCGCGCCTCCTCGAGCACCTCGCCCTCCGTGAGGTCGTGGTGCGACATGCGGTCGGCGAGCGGCCGGCCGTCCTCGACGATCACCGTGGGGACGTCGTTGAACCAGCGATCGCTGCGCGGCGAGCGGTCGGTCAGCTTGTCCGCCAGGCGCTGGAGCCCGACGAGGGTGGTGACGAGGATCGCCGCGTTCGTGACCGAGAAGTCGTTGCCGGTCATCGCCTGCTGCGTCGCCTCGGAGATGATCAGCAGCACGACGAAGTCGAAGACCGTCACCTGGGCGAGCGAGCGCTTGCCCATCACCCGCATGAGGACGAGCAGGAACGCGTACACCGCGAGCGCACGGACGACGGGGATCATGGCCAGGTCACCTGCCGGAAGCGCACGGGTGTGCCGGCGACCCAGATCGTCGCGCGGTGCACGCCGATGGTCTGCGGCGCGATCTGCACCTGGATCTGGTCGGGCAGCGAGCCCTGCCAGGTGAGCACGACGCGGTTCCCGCGCGCGGTCTCGGAGTCCGGTTGCGGCGAGACGCCCGAGAGGCCGGTGGCGTTGAGGTAGCTCTGCGCGATCGCGACGGTGGCTGGGCCGCGGGACGTCTGCGTCGAGATCTGCAGGTTCGACGACTGGGCCGTGCGCAGGAAGCGGTCGTAGTCGACCGAGAACGTTCCGCCGGGGGCGTCGGCGGTGGTCGACGCGAGCGGGCCCGTGCCGAAGATCCCGAGCACGGCGGCGACGATGCCGAGGGCGAGGATCGCGCGGCCGGCGCGCTGAACCAGGTGCCAGCGGTGCTCGAAGCGAACGTCCTCGTCGGGGATCAGCGCCACGGCGGGGGATTTCGCCCCGCCCCCTCGCATCCCTGCGCTTCGGCCTCACGCCGCGTTCATGGTGCCTCGCGGACGACGTCGCGGGCCGCCTTGTCCTCGCGCAGGCCCTGGAAGCGCGGATGGCGCAGGCGGCCCTGGCCGGTCCACTCCGTGAAGCCGATCTGGGCGACGAGCTGCGGACGCACCCACGTCACGTCGCGCTCGCGGATCGCGTCGGCGTCGGCGAACGGCGGCCGCTCGCTGCGCAGCGCATCGAGGCGGTCGCCGAGGGCGTCGAGCGTCGCGTGGTCGAAGCCGGTGCCGACCTTGCCGGCGTAGCGCAGCGCATCGCCGTCGTAGACGCCGACCAGCAGCGCGCCGAGACGCGTCCGCGATCCGCGCGGAGCCGTATAGCCGCCGATCACCAGCTCCTGGCCGTGCTCGCACTTGAACTTGAGCCAGTCGCCGGAGCGGCGCGACCCGTAGGTACTGTCGGCCCGCTTGGCGATCAGCCCCTCCCAGCCGCGGCGGCAGGCCTCGGCGAAGTAGGCCTCGCCGTCGGCGTTGCGATGTGCGGTCAGCCGCACCCGGCCGCGGAAGGCGAGCGCCCGGCGCAGGATCCGCTTCCGGCTGCGCAGCGGCAACCCGCGAACATCGCAGCCGTCGAGCCAGAGGACGTCGAACACATAGAGGTAGGCCGCGACGGGCCGCTGTCCTCGCTGGGCGAGCCGGGCGAAGCTCGTCCGGCCGCGGTCGAAGGCGACGATCTCGCCGTCGATCGCGAAGCTCGGCGCCGCCTCCGCGCCGAGCGCCTGCACGAGCTCGGGATAGCGGCCGTCGAGCGGGAGGTCGTTGCGTGACCACAGGTGCACGGCGCCGCGGTCACGCACCGCGATGCAGCGGATCCCATCGAGCTTGCGCTCGAAGATCCACGCCGGATCGCTGAAGCGGGCGTCCGTGAGCTTCGCGCGCATCGCGTCGCCGCCACGCGGCGGCGGCCCCTCGCGCACGAGCGCGCGTTCCTCGTCCGGGAGCTCGAGCATCGGGGTACTGGATACACGACTGGAGGGCACCTCGACTGGCTGGGCCGGCTCCGTGAACGTGACGCGTCCGCGGACGCGCCCGCGGCGATCGAGCCGAGCGCGTCGGAGAGCGCGACGCTCGCGGCGCTGACGCTGTGGAGTACGGTGCTGATCGTCGTGCTCGGCGTCGTCGTCGATGCGCTGATGCCGCTGCTCGACCCGCGGTTGCGGCGCGACTCGCGCAGCGATGAGTTTCGCCGCACGGCCTGGTCTCAGCCCATGTCACCCAACTCCAGGAGGCCGTCGTGAGCAGTACGACCACCCGCATTCCCCGCATCGGCACCGTGATCGTGCCGGTCGCCGACGTCGATCGCGCCATCGCCTTCTACGTCGACACGCTGGGCTTCGAGAAGCGCGTCGACGTTCCCTTCGGCGGCGAATACCGCTGGGTCGAGGTCGCCCCCGAGGGCGCCGAGACGACGATCGCGATCGCCCCGCCCCCGCCCGGGAGCTCGGCCGGCAACGTCCAGACCGGCATCGCGCTGCAGACGGCCGACGTCGACGGCGTCCATGCCGAGCTGCGCGACAAGGGCGTCGACGTCGACGACGAGGTCAGCCGCATGGGCGAGCCCGTCCCGCCGATGTTCTGGTTCCGCGACCCGGAGAACAACGCGCTCATGGTCGTCGAGGGCCCCTGAGGATGGGCTCGCTGCACATCTCCGCCACGCTCGTCGCGCGCGGCCCCGCGGCCGCGTTCGTGCTCGACGACGAGCAGGTCGCGATCGTGGGGGAGGGCGCGAAGCGCTTCCCCGTGGTCGCGACCATCGACGGCCGGACGTTCCGGCTGAGCGTGGCGCGGATGGGCGGCGAGTTCCTGATCGGCCTGCGCCGCGAGGTCCGCGAGCAGGCCGGCGTGGAGGCGGGCGACGTCGTCGACCTGCGGCTCGAGCTCGACGCGGCGCCGCGCGAGGTCGACGTGCCGCCCGCACTCGCCTCCGCGCTCGCCGCCGACCCCGAGGCGAAGGCGCGCTTCGAGGGCCTCGCCTTCAGCCACCGCAAGGAGTTCGCCCGCTGGGTCGAGGAGGCCAAGCGCGAGGAGACGCGCGAGCGGCGCGTGGCGCAGGCGGTCGAGATGATCCGCGCGGGCGCCACGCGTAGCTGAGCTGCGGCTCGTCGCCGCCGACGGCCACGCGCCGGCCGGATCGGATCGTGGCGATCCAGCTCGGCCGCGACTAGCGCAGCCGGATCGTCACCGCGCCCAGCATCAGCAGGTCGTCGCGGCGCAGCGTCGCGACCTCGACCGCTCGGCCGTTGCGCGCCGTCCCGTTGAGCGAGCCGAGGTCGCGGATGCGCAGCGACCCCTCGCGGCGCGAGAGCTCGGCATGGCGGCCGGAGACCGTCGGATGGGCGATCACCAGGTCGGCGTCGGCGTCGCGCCCGATGACGAGCGAGCGCGCGCCCGCCGGCCAGACGACGGTCCGCAGCGGCTCGGCCTCGACGACGAGCCGGAGCGGTCCGGGGCGCTCGCGGCGCCGGGCCCGCCGCCAGCGGGCGGGAAGGTCCCAGACACAGCCGGCGAGCTCCTCCTCGGTGCCCGCCGCCAGCGCCACCGAGGCTCGCGCCTCCAGCGTGACGACGCTGAGCGCGTCCACCGCGTACGCATCCGCGAGCCGGCTCAGCACGCGACTGCGGGTCCGCTCGACGCTCCGCATCGCCGCATCATCCGCCTCGAAGCGCACGGCGGCAACTGCCGACCTCGCGGGAGGTTAGTTAGTGATGGTCGCGGCCGCGGACCGTGGACCACGACTGCCACGTGATGCGCAGGATGACCACGGTGATGGCCAGGCCGATGAGCGGGTCGGCGATCGGCAGGCCGACGGCCACGACCGCGGCGGAGGCGATCACGGCGAGTGAGACGTAGGCGTCGGCGCGCGCGTGGTGACCGTCGGCGATCAGAGCCGGGCTCTCGAGCCGCTCTCCCGCGCGCGTGCGCACGTGCGCCGCCACCCGGTTGCCGGCGTAGCCGATGAGCCCGGCGGCGGCCAGCGCCCACAGGTGGCCGGGCGCCGCCGGATGGACGAGGCGGCTGACCGCTTCGACGCCCGCGACGCACGCGCTCACGAAGATCGCCGCGACCACGAACAGGCCCGCGAAGCGCTCCGCGCGCTCCGAGCGCAGGATGAAGGCGATGCCGAGCGGCACGGCCGTGAGCGCGTCGCCGAAGTTGTGGATCAGGTCGGCGAGCAGTGCCACCGAGCCCGAGACCGCGAAGATCGCCGTCTGCCCGAGCGCCGCGACCATGAGCACCGCGAGCGAGACGAGCACGGCGCGGACTCCGGCTCGCGAGCGCTTGATCGAGGCGTCGATCAGGCCATGTGAGTGCCCGTGCGAGTGGCTGTGCGCGCTCATGCCCGGCTGTCCCCGGTGCGCAGGTGCTCGACGTGCCCTATCGCCTGCTCGAGCAGCTCGCCGACATGGTCGTCGTGGAGGTCGTAGACGATCCGGCGGCCGTCGCGGCGGCCGACGACGAGCCCGAGGTGGCGCAGGACGCGCAGCTGGTGCGAGACGGCGGAGGACTCCATGCCGATCGCCTCAGCGAGCTCGGACACCGCGCAGGGTCCGGCGGTGAGGCGCCCGAGGATGTGCAGCCGGCTCGGCGTCGCGAGCGCCTGCATCGTGTCGGCGAGCGCGCGCGTGAAGCCGGCGTCGAGCGCTGCGGGGTCGTGCCGGAGGTTGCCGTGCGCCATCGACGACAGCATAGCTGAACAGCTGTTCAGCTATCGACCGGCGCCGTCCCGCGTGATCAGGCGCGCCCCACGGCCATGCGTGAGGAAGGAGAACCCCCAGCGCAGGAACACCAGCAGGCGGTTCTCGACCCCGATCAGGTACCAGAGGTGCACGACGAGCCAGACGAGCCAGGCGAGGCCGCCGCTCAACCGCAGCCAGCCGAGGTCGGCGACCGCGCGACCGCGCCCGATCGTGGCCAGGTTGCCCTTGTCGCGGTAGTGGAACGGCGGCGTCGGACGGCCGGCGAGCCGGTCCGCGATCAGCCGGCCCGCGTAGCGGCCCTGCTGGATCGCCACCGGCGCCACGCCTGGGAAGGTCGTGGTCGCGCCGCCGGCGCCGCGGACGCGCACCATGTCGCCGAGCACGACGACCTCGGGATGGCCGGGCAGCGTGAGATCGGCCTCGACGGTCACGCGACCGGCGCGATCGACCTCCGCGCCGGCCTGCTCGCCGAGCAGGGCGGCCAGGCCGGAGGCGCGCACGCCCGCGGCCCAGATGGCCGTGCGGGCGGGGATGCGCTCGCGCGAGCCGTCCGGCGCCTGCACGGTGACGGACTCTCGGTCCAGCTCGACCACCGTCCGGTCCAGCATCGGCGTCGCACCGAGCGACTCGAGCGACCGCGCCGCCCCGGCCGACAGCTTCGGCGGGAACGTTCCCAGCAGCCGGTCGGTGGCCTCGACGAGCAGGATCCGGGCCTCGCGCGGGTCGATCGCCCGGAAGTCGCGCTTGAGCGTGTCGCGGGCGAGCTCGCCGATCTGGCCGGCCATCTCGACGCCGGTCGGGCCACCGCCGACGACGACGAAGGTGAGGTCGGGCCCGCGCCGGGTCGCGTCGGGCTCCAGCTCCGCACGCTCGAAGGCGGCGAGGATCCGCGAGCGCACGTCGAGCGCGCTCTCGAGCGACTTGACCTCGGGCGCGGCCGCGTTCCACTCGTCGTGGCCGAAGTAGGAGTAGCTCGACCCGGCCGCGACGACGAGCGTGTCGTAGGTCTCCGAGCGCGGCGCGACCACGCCGGTCGGGTCCGCCAGCTCGACGCGCCGGGCCGCGAGATCGATGGACGTGACGTCGGCGAGCAGGACGCGGACGTTGCGGTAGCGCTTGAACAGCGCGCGCAGCGGATAGGCCACCTCGCCGGGTGAGAGCGCGCCGGTCGCGACCTGGTAGGTCAGCGGCTGGAAGAGGTGGAAGTTGCGCCGGTCGACGAGCGTGATCTCGACGGGCGCGTCGTGGAGCCGCTGGACGGCGCGGATGCCACCGAAGCCGCCGCCGACGACGAGGACGCGATGGACGTCTGGAGCCATCGCCGGATGCTCTCACGCGGGCCCGGTCATGTCCTGCGGGGCCTGCACACCGGGCATCCTCGTGCCGGGGCGATGACTCCGGCCTGCCGGCCCGGTCTCAACCCGGGAGGCCACATGACAGGGGATACCGACATGCGCAGCAACCAGGAGATCGTCCGCGACAGCTTCCGCGCCTACGAGACCGGCGACCGCGAGCTCGTCGAGACGCTGCTCGCCGACGACTTCACCTTCTCGAGCCCGGCGGACGTTGCGATCGATCGCGCGCGCTACTTCGAGCGCTGCTGGCCCAACGCCGGCAACCTCGTGCACTTCGCGTTCACGCGCGTGATCGAGAGCGGCGACGAGGTCGTCGTGACCTACGAGGCCGAGCGCGTCGACGGCTCGCGCTTCCGCAACACCGAGGTCCATACGGTCACCGGCGGCATGGTTCGAGGCGTCGAGGTCTATTTCGGCTGGAACCTGGAGTGACGAGGGCGCTCAGCGCAGCGCGCGCCGGACGATCGCGGCGTAGACGCGGGCGCCGCGCGGGTTCGGGTGCGTCCCGTCCTCGTAGAGCAGGCCCGGCGCCGCGCTGGCGTCGTACCAGTCGGCGATCCGCGCCTGCGGCCAGCCGCGCACCGCGCGCGCGAGCTGGGCGTTGGTCTGCGCACCCCAACTGCGCGGCACGCGCACGTTGACGAGCACGACGCGGCGCACGCCGCGCAGCGCGTTGCGCAGCTCGCGCAGGTCGCTCGCCGGGATCGGCCCGTTCTCGCCGATCTGGACGACGACCCGGCTCGGCAGCCGGCCCGCGGCTCGGTAGGCGTCGATGCGTCCGACGATGTCGTCGGCCTGGCGCCCGACCGCGGCGTCGACGCGCATGTGGCGGCCGAGCGCCTCCTGCGCGCCGAGCATCACCGAGGCGCCGAGCGCCAGCGGTCGTCGCGGCGGCTGTGACACCGGGCTGCGCTCCGGCGCCCGCCGCGCCGCGGCGGAGTTCAGGCCCGGCAGGTGCGCGACGTCGACGGCGGGGCTGTCGCGCACGGCGATCCACGCGCCGGCGAGCCCGACGGCGAGCGTCGCTGCGACCGCGATGCCGAGGCGCTGGTGGGGTCGGCGCGCGTCGAGCCAGGCCTTCAGCCGCTCGGGTGCCCGCCCGGCGCGGACCGGCTGCTCGACCCAGCGGTACGACGCGGCCGCGAGCCCCACCGCCGCCCCGATCTGCAGCGGCACGAGCACCCAGCGGCTCCAGGCCAGGTCGAGCCCGGGGCGCGTGAGCGTCATCACCGGCCAGTGCCAGAGGTAGATGCCGTAGCTGCGCTGCCCGATCCAGCGCGCCGGTGCGACGCCGAGCAGCGGCGCGACGCGGCTCGCGGGGTGCACGACGGCGGCGAGCAGCACGGCGGTGACGACGCTCGCGGCGACGAGGCCGCCGCGGAACACGAGCGGGTCGTAGTCGTGCCACGTCGCGAGCGCGCCGATCAGCGCGGCCAGCGCGACGACGGCCGCCGCGTCGAGCACCGCGACGGCGCCCCGATGGGGTGCGGTGCGGAGCGGGCCGAGCGGCCAGGCGAAGGCGAGCAGCGCGCCGATCAGCAAGCCGGAGGCGTGCGTGTCGGTGCCGTAGTACACGCGCGAGGCGTCATGGCCGGGCACGAACAGCAGCGCCATCGCGAGCGCCGAGAGCAGGGCGGCGAGCGCGGTGGCGCGTACGGTCCAGCGCTTCCCGATCCGGGTCAGGCCGAGGCCGAGCGCCAGCGGCCACAGCAGGTAGAACTGCTCCTCGACCGACAGCGACCAGAGGTGCTGGAGCAGCGGCGGGCGTCCGAAGCCCGCGAAGTAGGAGCGTCCGGCCAGGACCTGGTGCCAGTTGTTGAGGTAGAGCAGCGAGGCGATCGCGTCGCCGCGGGTCTGCGCTGCCTCGGCGGGATAGAACGCGGCGACGACGACGAGGCAGGCGACGATCACGACCACCGCGGCCGGCAGCAGCCGCCGCGCGCGCCGCACCCAGAAGCCGCGCAGGTCGATCGTCCCGTCGGCGCGCCGGCCCGTGAGCAGCAGCGACGTGATCAGGAAGCCGCTGAGCACGAAGAAGACGTCGACGCCGAGGAAGCCGCCCGGCACGCCCGGAACGCCGCCGTGGTAGAGCAGCACCGCGGTGACCGCGATCGCGCGCATGCCGTCGAGCGCGGCCACGTAGGGCAGCGCGCGCGCACGGGTGTCGGGCGAGGTCAGGGCCATGGCGCCGGATGACAGTCAACCCGGGGGCGGCCGGGTCGTTACGTCTTCGACACGCGCCGTGACACCCCCTACCGGCTGGTATGACTGGGCGCGTGCGCCTCGCGCCCGCCCTGCTCGCCGTCGCGATCGGCCTCCTCGCCCTGCCCGGCGCCGCTTTCGGCTGCGGCTACGAGCGCCACGCGCGGCCCACGGCGCCGCTGCCGCCGGGCCATCGAGCCGCGCTCGTCGTCGGTGACTCGACGGGAATCTTCGCCGCGCCGCTGCTCGCCCGCCGCGGGATCGAGGCCGACGCCCGGGAGTGCCGGCAGTTCGACGCCGGCGTCGCGATCCTGCGCGCTCGCCGCCGCGCCGGCTCGCTCGGGCACCTCGCGGTGCTCGCGCTGGGCGCCAACGGACCCGTCTCGGCGCGCCAGATCGACGCCGCGCTGGCCGCCGCGGGACCCCGGCGCGTGCTCGGGCTGGTGACGCCGCGCAACCTCGCAGCGTCAGCCGACGCGATGCGCGCCGCCGCCGCGCGCCGCCCCGATCGGGTGCTCCTGGTCGACTGGCGCCGCTTCAGCGCCGGCCACGCCGGCTGGTTCGCGGCCGACGGATTGCATGTCGACCAGACCGGCGCCGCGGCGTTCGCCCGCCTGATCGCCCGGCGCGCCGCCGGGGTGATCGCGCCGCCCGTCGACGCCCTGCGCCGCTTCGCGCAGCGTCGCGGCGCCGACTGCGGCAGCGTGGAGCGCTCCGGGACGACGCTCGCCGTGCGGGTGCTGCGCCGCGACGGGCTCGCGCTGAGCTGCCGCCACGCGCGCCAGATCGCGGCCGAGCCGCCGCTGGGCGGCTTCGCCCATTGGCGCTGGTACGACTGGCGCCCGGCAGGCGTCGGCCCGTGGAGCGACCTCTACACCCGCTCCGGCCGCCGGCTCGTGGTCGCCACGCGGCTCATCCCATGAAGTGCGTCTGGTAGACGCGCACCGGCGCGTCCCAGGCCACGTCCTGCTCGGGGTCGCCGCCGAGCTCGTCGTCGCGGTTTGACTCCTCGCGGCGTTGCAGGGCCGTCGGCAGCAGGTTGTGGATCTCCTCGTCGGACAGCTCGAGCCGCGCGCGCTCGTCCTCCGGAAGCTCGACGACCATCGGCGCGTCGTGGCCGTGCAGGTGCACGTGCCAGCGATGCGCATGTCCGGCGACGCGCTCGTGGTGCGAGATCTGGAGCTTGGCCATGGAGCCGAACCTACCGCCCGCCGGCTCCTGCGTCACGCGCCTCGCCAGGGCCCCAAGTCGCCGATCAGCTCGTCGGCGGCGACCGGGCCCATCGAGCCCTTCGCATACGGCAGCGGCGCGGGCGGATGGTCGAGCAGCGGCTGCATGATCCGCCAGGCCTCCTCGACGGCGTCCTGGCGGGTGAAGCGGGTCGCATCGCCGCGCAGCGCGGCGGAGAGCAGCACCTCGTAGGGCGTCGGGCCGCCGTCACCGGCCGCGGCGAAGTCGATGCCGACGCTGATCTGCTCCGGCTCGGCATCCTCGTCGCGCTGCGCCTGCAGCAGCAGCTCGATGCCCGGCGAGGGGTCGATGCGGATCACGATCTGGTCGGGCTCCGGCCGGTGCTCGCCGCCGCGGAAGAACGCGAGCCGTGGCGGATCCCGGAACACCAGCCGGACCTCGGTCGAGGTCGTTGCCATGTGCTTGCCGGCCCGCAGGAAGAACGGGACGCCCGCCCATCGCCAGTTGTCGATCTCGAGCTGGAGCGCGGCGTAGGTCTCCGTCGTCGACGCCGGGTCGACGCCGTTCGTCTCGCGGTAGCCGTCGTACTGGCCGCGCACGAAGCGCCCCGGGTCGGCCGCGCGGATCGAGCGCAGGATCGCGAACGTGGCGTCCTTGAGCGTCGCCGTGTCGGCGCCCGCCGGTGGCTCCATCGCCGTCGCCGCGACGATCTGCATCAGGTGGTTGACGACGACGTCGCGCAGCGCCCCGACCGGGTCGTAGAAGCTGCCGCGGGTCTCCACGCCGAACTGCTCGGCCATCGTGATCTGCACGCTCGCCAGGTGGTTGCGGTTCCAGACCGGCTCGAACATCGCATTGGCGAATCGCAGGTAGAGCACCTCGCTGAGCCCGAGCTTGCCGAGGAAGTGGTCGATCCGATAGAGCTGGGACTCGTCCAGGTGGCGGTGGATGTCGGCGGCCAGCCGGCGCGCGGACTCGAGGTCGTGGCCGAACGGCTTCTCGACGACGACGCGGGCGTGCTCGGTGAGCTTCGCGTCCGCGAGACCGGCGATCACGCGGGCGAAGAGCGCGGGCGGGATTTCGAGGTAGAAGACCGGAGCCTCGGCCGAGCCCATGGCCGCGGACAGGCGCTCGTACGTGCCGGGCTCGACGAAGTCGCCCTGGAGGTAGCTCAGCCGTGCCGCGAAGCGATCGAAGACGGCCTCGTCGATCGTCTCGCCGGTGCCTTCGATCGCGGCGCGCGCGTGCGTGCGGAGATCGTCATCCGACCACGGGTCGACGGCGACGCCGATGATCGGGCAATCGAGCAGCCGGCGGCGCTCGAGCCGGTACAGCGAGCGGAAGGTCATCACCTTCGCCAGGTCGCCCGAGATGCCGAAGATCACCAGCAGGTCGGCGGGCGCGGTGGAGTTGGATGCGATCGTCATGGTGGGTCCGGAACCATCGTGCCCCGACGTGCCGGCGGTCAATGCCCGCGGATGGGCGATCCTTCATCCATGATCGACGAGACGGTGACGCTGGCCAGCGAGGCGCTCGAGGCGGTGTTCGCGCCGGCGGCGGGGATGGTGGGATGCTCGCTGCGCCATCGCGGCACCGAGCTCCTCGGCCTGCGCGGTGGGCTCGAGGCCTACCGAGCCCGAGGGATGACGTTCGGCATCCCGCTGCTGTACCCGTGGGCGAACCGGCTCTCCGAGCGGCGCTTCGCGGTTGCAGGGCGGGATGTCGACCTCGACCCCGATCGCGCTCCTGTACGCCTCGACGAGCACGATCTGCCGATCCACGGGCTCATGGCCGCCGCGTCGGGCTGGGCCGTGGAGGCGCGCGAGGCCACCCGGCTGGCCGCGCGCTTTGACTGGGGCGCGCATCGAGCTCTGATGACGGCGTTCCCGTTCGCGCACGAGATGGCGATCGAGATGACGCTCGACGGCGCGACGCTGACGATCCGCACGGTCGTGGACGCGTCGGCGGGCGCCCCCGTGCCGATCGCGTTCGGCTTTCACCCGTACCTGCAGCTGCCGGACGTGCCGCGGGCGGACTGGCAGGTCGAGATCCCGTCGCGCGAGCGGCTCGAGCTCGATGAGCGGACCCTGCCCACCGGCCGCCGGCAGCCGGTCGAGCCGTTCTCGGGGACGCTCGGGTCGCGGACGTTCGACGACGCCTACACCGCGCCGCCGGCACGCGCGCCGTTCGTGCTCGCGGGCGGCGGGCGGCGGATCGAGCTCACCTTCGACGCGGGCTACGGCTACGCGCAGGTCTTCGCGCCGGCGAGCGAGGACCTCATCGCGTTCGAGCCGATGACCGCGCCGGCCAACGCGCTGGTGACCGGTCCACCCGTGCTCGAGCCGGGCGAGCGGCTCTCCGCGAGCTTCTCGATCACAGTGCACGACGCCTGAGGTCGCGCTCAGGCGCCCGCGTACATCGGGAGGCGCCGCTCGAGCGCGCGCCGCCTCAGACGGGCGCGGCGAGCACCGCGGCGTAGGCCTCGGGGTCGGTCGGGCCCTCGGTGGCGATCAGGCCGACGCGGCTGCTCGCGTCCAGCTCGACCGCGTCGCGCAACTGGGCGCAGGCGGCGTCGATCGAGAGCGCGCGCAAGGCGGCGAGAGCGGCCGCGCCGCAGTCGCCGATCCCGAAGCCGCGGGCCGAGAGCTCGCGCATCGCGGCGCGCGTCTCGGCGTCGGAGACCGCGATCGCGCCGTGTACCCCGGCGCGCAGCGACGGCCACGCGGCGGGGGAGACCTGCGCGCAGTCGAGCCCGGCCATGCTCGTTCCCGGCGTGTCGACGGCGACCGGCCGGCCGGCCGCGAGCGACGCACCCACGCAGGCGGCGCTCGCCGGCTCGACCGCGACCACGCGCGTCGCGGTCGCGGCGCCGTGGCGCGCCGCCGCGGCCGCGAGCGAGCCGACGCCGGCGGGGACGAGCAGCAGATCGAGCGTGTCCGGCAGCTCCCCGAACAGCGTCGCGTAGCCGTCGATCACCCACCGGGCGGGGTCGGAGTCGCCGACGTCGGCGATCTCCAGGTGCCCCGCCCGTGCGCCGTCCGCCGCCGCGCGTGCGACCGCGAGCTCGTACGGGCCGTCGGCCACGACGAGCTCGGCCCCCTCGGCTGCGATCGCGGCGCGCCGAGCGGGCGAGGAGCGGGCGGGCAGGTGGATCCGCGCAGCGAGCCCGCGCCGCGCCGCCTCGTGGGCCACTGCGCGGCCGTGGTTGCCGGCGCTCGCGGCGACCAGCGTGTGGACACCCGGCCTCAGCGCGCGCTCGATCGCCCAGGACGCGCCGAGCACCTTGAACGCGGGCAGGCCCAGGCGGGCGGACTCGTCCTTGAGCGCGACCCGGCTCAGCCCGAGCTCGGCGGCCAGGTCTCCGAGCTCGCGCAGCGGCGTCGGCGAGAAGCCGTCGAGCGCGGCATGGAATGCGGCGGCGGTCCGGTCCGCCGGCGGGACGGCGCGTCGGTCCGCGCGCGCGTTGACCACCGCCCTCACGCGCACAGCTCGGCCGCGACCGCCGTCAGCGTGCGGGCCACCGCCTCCGTGCTCGAAGAGGCTGACCCACTCGTCGTCGCCGTGCGCGCCGTGGCCCACCGGACCCCCGCGCCGCCGTGGACGAGCGCCGGGTTGATGGAGTCGATCGCCACGAGCCGCGCGAGCAGGCCGGCGAGCTCGGTGGGGGCATTGCGCCTCAGAGCCGGTCCCGGAGCCAGACCTGGATGTCGCCGATGCGGTTGACGAACAGCGTGAGATGTCCCTCGCCGGCGAGGATCGCCCCGTCTGCGCCCGCGACGTGCGCGCGCAGCCAGCGGCCGTGGTCGGGCGGGACCATCAGGTCCTGCTCCCCCTGCCGGACCAGCGTCGGGACCTCGATCGCGCCGACGTCGAACCCCCATGGCGCGAGGAACGCGAGATCGTCGTCGACCCAGCCGTCGACGCCCGGTGCGAGCGCCGCGACGAAGCTCGCGTGCAGGAACGCGGCGAGCTCGCCGGTCAGGGCCGCGGCGTCGACCTCGGAGAGATGCGGCCGCAACGCCTCCGCCAGCTGCTCGGGGCCGACGGACAGGATCGCGGCGGCGTCGCCCTCGCAGTAGGCGGTCAGCGCCTCGCGGCTCTCGGCGGCGGCGCCGAACTCCGCGAGGTTGCCCTCGCCCATGCCGGCGAGGAATTCGAGGTCGGGGGCGTCGTCTGGGCCGACGCCGGCGATCGTCGCCGCCGCGGCGCAGCGCTCGGGCAGCTGGGCCGCGCACGCCAGCGCGTGCGGGCCGCCACCCGATGTCCCGTAGGTCGCGAAGCGCTCGACGCCGAGCGCGTCGAGGATCGCCGCGACGTCGGCGGCGCAGTCGGCGATGCTGCGGCCCGGCTGCGGCGACGACTCGCCGTAGCCCGGCCGGTCGTAGGTGATCAGGCGCAGACCGAGCCGCTCGGCACTCTCGCTCTCCGTGCGATACAGCCGCCCGCTGCCCGGCGTGCCGTGGTGGGCGACGATGGCGGCGCCGTCCCGGGCGCCGCCCTCGAGGACGGCGAGCGCGCGCCCGTCCGGCGCGGTGACGGCGTGCGTGCGGGAAGCGGACATCCCCGCACGCTATCCGGACTTAGCGCACCGGGTGGTAGGTGAGGATCATCGTGCCGCTCGCGAGCGCCCGCGAGTCGACGAGCTCGAGCATCGAGGCACCGGCGCGCTCGCCGAACAGCCGCTTGCCGGAGCCGAGGACGATCGGGAACACCATCAGGCGGTACTCGTCGACGAGGTCCTGGGCGACGAGCCCCTGCACGAGCTGCGCGCTGCCGGCGACGAGCACATCCTGGCCCTCCGCCGCCCTGAGGTCGGCGACGATCGCGGCGAGGTCGGTGCCGACCACGGTGGTGTTGCTCCATCCTGGATCCGTCAGCGTGCTCGAGACGACGTACTTCTCGATCGCGTTCATGCGATCGGCGAAGCCCATGTCGTCCGTGCGGCCGGGCCACGCCTCGGCGAAGCCCTCGTAGGTCACGCGGCCGAGCAGCAGCGCGTCGTGGGCGAACAGCTCGTCGAGCTTGTACTGGAACTGGTCGGGGCCGGAGAACTTGAGCGTCCAGCCGCCCTGCGGCGTGCCCTCGGATCCGCCGGGATCCTCCATGACGCCGTCGAGCGACAGGAACTCGGTGACGACGATCTTCCTCATGACGGACGCTCCTCGTGGGTTCGGGATGGCTTCATGGAGGACGACGAACGAGCGCCGCGGGTTTCGACACGCATAGGGTTGCGGTCGTGACCGTCATCGATGAGCTGATCGCGAACAACCAGGCCTTCGTGCGGCCGCGGGCCGGTGCGCATGTCGACGTGCGCCCGCGCCGCCGGCTGGCGATCGTCACCTGCATGGACTCGCGGCTCGACGTGTTCGCCGCCCTCGGCCTCGAGGTCGGCGACGCTCACGTGCTCCGCAACGCGGGCGGCGTCGTGACCGACGACGTCATCCGCTCGCTCGCCGTCTCGCAGCGCAGGCTCGGGACGAGCGCGGTGATGCTGATCCATCACACCGATTGCGGCATGCAGACGCTCACCGACGACGGCTTCCGCGCGGAGCTGCAGCAGGCGACCGGCGTGGCGCCCACGTTCGCGATCGAGTCCTTCACGGACGCCGAAGCCGACGTGCGCCAGTCGATCGAGCGCGTGCGCCGCTCATCGTTCCTGCCGCACCGCGACGACGTGCGCGGCTTCGTCTACGACGTCGACAGCCACCGCCTGCACGAGGTCCACCGGGCGTTCTGACATCGCAGCTTGCGTTCGAGGCACCGGATCGAAGACGGTAGGTGCGACCGTCCCAGGGAGGACTCGTGACCGCAACGACCGTCTCCACCACGCCCGCGGCGGCGACGCCGCCTCAGCCCGTCGTTCCGCCGCACCGCGGCCACGGCGCCGAGACGTTCTTCGTGCTCGGCGAGGGCTTGCTCGGCGACAGCGCGGGCGGGCGCGCGCCGGCGCCGGCTCAGGACGGCGCGGCGGCGGTCGCGCAGCTGGCGGCGGTGCCGCCGTTCCGGTTCTCGCGGATGGGCCCGAAGGGCCGGGCGACGGCGCGCGCGACGCGCGCGGAGCTGGCGCGGGCGATGACGGCGGGAGGGGGCGGCAGCACCGGGATCCCGTCGGGCTACACCTACCTCGGGCAGTTCCTCGACCACGACATGACGTTCGACCGCACGAACGTGATGCTCGGGACGCACATCGCCCCGGCCGATCTGCTCCAAGGCCGCTCGCCGGCCCTCGACCTGGACTCGCTCTACGGGGCGGGCCCGGCCGAGCCGGCCTCGGCCGGGTTCTACGAGGCCGACGGGCGCCGGCTCAAGACGGGGAAGACGGAAGCAGTCGGGACGGGCCGCCTTGCGGCGCACGACGGATTCGACCTCCCCCGCAAGACCGGTCAGAAGCACGCGAACATCCCGGACTTCCGCAACGACGAGAACCTGGCGGTCGCTCAGACGCACTGCGCGTTCATCCGCTTCCACAACCGGGTGCTGGCCGAGATCGGGACCTCGGTGCCCGCGGCGCAGCGCTTCGCCCGCGCGCGGCGCGCGGTGGTCAAGCACTACCAGTGGATGATCCGGCACGACTACCTTCCGCGGATCTGCGACGCGGCGGTCGTCGACGACGTCTTCACGAACGGCCGAAAGCTGTTCGAGCCCGGCGCCACGCCGACCGACGTGCCGACGATGCCGATCGAGTTCTCGGTCGCGGCGTTCCGGCTGGGGCACAGCATGATCCGGCGCGCGTACAACTGGAACGTCGAGTTCGACAACGGCAACGGCACGCTGGATCTGCTGTTCTCGTTCACGGGGACGAGCGGCTTCCTGGGCAACGGGTCGCGACTGCCGAGCAACTGGATCGCCGACTGGCGCCGGCTGTACGACTTCAAGCAGGCGGCGCTGAAGGTCCCGGCGGCGAAGTCCAACAAGGCGATGCGGATCGACACGCTGCTCGTGAATCCGCTCGCCGCGCTGCCGCCCGGCTCCTTCGGGGCGACCGCGGCGCCGGCCGATCCGATCGTGGCCAACCTCGCCTTCCGCAACCTCGCACGGGCGAAGATGGTCAAGCTCGCGACGGGCCAGGGCATGGCCGAGTTCATGAACGCCAAGGGCGTGGCGGTGACGAAGCTCACCAAGGCGCAGGTCCGCGACGGCTCGGGCGGCGCCGGCCTCGGCTCGCTGTCGGCCGATCAGCGCACGGCGCTGCTCGACCACACGCCGTTGTGGTTCTACGTGCTGCGCGAGGCCGAGCTCAACGGCGGGCGCCTCACCGGCGTCGGCGCGCGGATCGTCGCCGAGACGTTTCATCGCGCGATCGAGGGCAGCCGCAGCTCGATCGTCCGCGACCCGGCGTTCCGGCCGCGCTTCGGCCCCGATGACCACACCTTCGCCATGCGCGACCTGCTGTTCTTCGCGTTCGAGGGCAAGCAGGCGCTGCTGAACCCGCTCGGGGACTAGCGGCCCGGGCTCCGACCCGCCCCGCCGCACCCGCGGCGGAGCTGCTCGAGGAGGCGTGGCGGATCCGGGCGCCGAAGCGGCTCGTCGCCGCGCGCGACGCCCGGTCCTGACCGGTCGTCAGCGGTGCAGCTGGCCGCGCGCGGCGCCGGCCGGGAACTTCGCGGTGTGCACGTTGACGTAGTAGCGGCCGGGGTGGCGGGCGATCGCCCGGATCGCGGCCTTGGACGCCGACACGCAGCCGGAGGGATGCGTCGTCGGCGACGCGAACAGCGGGACGACGATCGGCCCGGCGACGCGCGCGCCGCCCTTGTGGATGTGGCCCATGACCATCGTGCCGACGTGATGGACGGTCATGCGGTAGCAGACCCGTCCCTTGCCCGGCCGCAGCACGATCCGTGCCGAGCCGCTCGCGCCGTCGGCCTTCGGGACCTCCTTGTGGCCGCTGAGCGACGCGTGCAGCACCGTCGCCGCGCCGGCAGCGGGAGCGGTCAGCGCCAGCCCCCCAGCGGCGGCCAGGGCGACAATCGCCAGTCGGGAACGGATAACGGGCATGGGTTCCTCCTCCGGGTCGCGGCGGCCGTGGACGCTCGCCGATGCCAGGGCATACGATCCGCGGGTGGCGAAGGTTCGAACGCTCGCCGTGCTGGCCGGCTGCACCGCCCTCGCCGCGTGCGGCGGCTCGTCGTCGGCAGGCTCGAAGCCCGGCGCCGCGCCGACCAAGGCGCCGGCGACCGTCGAGGTGATCATGCGCCACATCCGCTTCCGGCCCCATCGCGTCGTGATCCACCTCGGGCAGACGGTGCGCTGGACCAACCACGACCAGGTCGACCACACGGTCGCCTCGTCACAGCTCAAGCTCGCCTCGGAGGGCATCGGCCCCGGCACGACGTTCAGCTACACGCCGAAGCGGCGCGGCACGTTCGCCTACTTCTGCACGATCCACGCCGGTCAGACCGGCGTGCTCGTCGTTCAGTAGAAGACCGTGCGCGTGCGGTGCGCGGGGAGAGCGGAGAACGGTGGCCTCTCGCCGCGGTTCCACAGCCAGTTGTCGAGCCGCCGCGGCGCGACGCCGAGGCCGGCGGCGAGCAGCTCGCAGGCGTGCACCGCGCAGCCGCGGATCTCGCGCTCCATCGGGCTGCCGGCGGCGAGCGGCTCGCCCGCGTCGACGAGCGCGGCCAGCTCCGGCGCGTACTCGAGCACGCCGCTGTGGCGCAGGACGTGGGGGACGAGGTTGTCGGCGAACACGGTCAGAAGGTCCGCGTCCGCGAACGGCGCGACCCCGGCCAGCGCGAGGTCGTTGGCCGTGATCTGCGCGCGCTTGTAGAAGCCGATGTCGTCGAAGAACGGCATGCCGAGCGCGAGCAGCTCGGCGAAGCGCTGCGCGGAGCCCTCGGCCTCCGCGATCGCGTCGAGCGCGCCGCGGTCGCCGAGCCAGGCGCCGAGCTGGCGCAGGCCCTCCGCGTAGAGTCCCATCAGCTCGTGCGCCGCGTCCTGGCCGAGCACGCCGGCCACCGTCGCGGCGTCGATGGCGCGCAGCTCCGCAGCCGTCCAGGTGCCGCCGCGCGCGCGGGCGTGCTCGGTCAGCGACCGCGTCATCGCCACGGTGCCGGACGTGCCCGCCGGCAGCTGCAGTGTGTCGAACCAGCCCGAGCCGAAGTTCGTGGCGTCGAGCACCAGCACGTAGCGGGCGACCTCCTCGGGCTCGGCCTCGAGGAAGTGCAGCTCGTCGTCGAGCCCCGAGGTGCCGCCGGGCTCGATCGACGCGTCGCGGTCGATCCGCACCCAGCGAGCCGAGTGCGCGACCGCGGCGCAGTGCTCGCGGACCGCGGCGCAGAGCCCTGCGGGTGCTCGGGGAGGAGCCATCGCACGGAAATCTACGGCGCGTCCGCTACCACTACCGCCGTGCCCCGCCCGCGCCTCGCCCTCCTGGCCGTCCTCGTGCTCGCCGTCGCCGCGTGCGGCGGGAGCGGCGGCGGCGCCGCCGGCGGCGATCCGACCGTCACGCTCGCGCTCGACTTCACGCCCAACGCGGTCCACGCCCCGATCTACCAGGCGGTGCACGACGGCCGCGACAGCGCCCACGGCATCCACCTCGCGATCCGCAAGCCGGGGGAGGGCCCGGACTCGGTCAAGCTCGTGGCCAGCGGGAAGGTCGACCTCGGCGTCCTCGACATCCAGGACCTCGCGCTCGCCCGCGAGCGCGGCACCGACCTGGTGGCGATCGGCGCGCTCGTCGGGCGCCCGCTCGCCGCGCTGATCGCCCAGCCGGACATCGGACGTCCGCGCGACCTGGCCGGACAGGCCATCGGCGTCTCAGGGCTGCCCTCCGATCCGGCGTTCGTCGCGGCGGTCATGCGCCACGACGGCGGCGACCCGAAGTCGGTGCACGAGGTGACGATCGGCTTCAACGCCGTCGGTGCGCTGCTCAGCCGCCGGGTGGCGGCCGTACCCGCCTTCTGGAACGCCGAAGGCGTCGCCCTGCACCAGCGCGGCCGCGACGTGCGCGAGTTCCGCATCGACGACTACGGTGCGCCGCGCTACCCCGAGGTGGTGCTGATGACCTCGCGGACCGAGCTGCGCGAGCACCGCGACCGGCTCGAGCGCGCACTGCGGGCGATCGAGGACGGCCGCCGTGACGTGCTCGCGCATCCCGCTGCCGCCGCGCGGGAGATCGCCGGCGTCGCCGAGACCCACGACGTCGGGCTCGTCCGCGCGCAGCTCGACGCGGTCTCCGGCGCATTCGCCCCCGGCCTGAAGCTCGATCGCGGCGCGCTCGAGCGCTGGGCGCGCTTCGACGCGCGCATCGGGATCGTCGACCGGCCGCCCGACGTCGCGCGCGCCTTCGACTTCTCGCTCGCCCCCTGAGCGGGGCGAGGCGTTCCGATCAGACGCCGACGAGCACCGTCGTGCCGATGCCGACGCGCCGGTAGAGGTCGATCACGTCGCGCGGGCGCATGCGCACGCAGCCGGGCGAGGCGGCGCGTCCCATCGACGGCGCCGCGCGCGTGCCGTCGAAGCCGACCGAGTCGTCGAAGCCGATCCAGCGCGCGCGGGCGGGGTTGCGCTGCATCGACTGCACGCTGAAGGTCCCGTATGGCGTCGGGTCGCGCTTCGTGCCGACGGCGACGCGGTAGCGCTTGACGAGATCGCCGCGGCGGAAGACGCGCACGACCTTCTCGTGCAGGGAGACGGTGAGGACGGTGCGGTGCCACCGCCAGACGCCCGCCCGGGTCAGCGCGGGGGCGATGGGCGCGGTGCGCGCGACGAGCGTGCGCCGCGAGGACGCGTCGCGCAGCACGCGCGCGATCCGCGCGCCGAGCGCGGCCGGCGTGGCGAGCCGGCGGCCGCGGCGGGCGCGCGTCACGGCGACGCTGACGACCGCGACCTGCAGCGTCGCGTCGACCGGCGGGCGCGCGACCGACCGGCGGAGCCCGGCGACGAAGGCGCGAACCTTGCCGGCATCGACCCTGATCGGCACCGGCTCGTCGCCTCTGACCCTGCCGTTGGTGAGCGAGCGCCAGGCGCGCGTGACGATGTCGTCGCGGCGCCCCGCGGCGATCGCACGGTCGACCGCAGCCGGCACGTCCATCGCGACGCCCGCGTGCGCGGCGGTGAGGCGGTACGTGCGCCCCGCCAGCTCGACCCGTAGCGTCCGCCGGGCCGGGCGGGCGTAGCGCTGGCGCACACGGCGAACGGCTTCGGCGCGCGAGAGCCCGCCGACGTCGATCTTCGCGATCGTCATGCCCAGCGGCACGCGGTCCTGGTCGGCCCGGTCGGCGAGCGCGAGCGCGCCCGACACCGCGCCGGCCGCGAAGAGCAGGCCGAGCAGGAGGGCGATCCGCGGGCCCCAGCGCCGGCGGCGGCGCCGCCGGACAGGCTGCATGAGCGTCTGCGCCACGACCACATTCTGGCGCGTTGACGGCCCCAGGTACTGTGGAACATATGGCCAGTCCCGAGAAGCCCGCGGTCGAGGTGCCCTCCGACCAGTCGCCCTCCTACCAGCTCGAGCTCGAGGACATCGTCGTGGGCGATGGCGAGGAGGCCGTCACCGGCCGCGTCGTCGAGGTCCACTACGTCGGCGTCTCGTGGTCGACCGGGCGGGAGTTCGACGCCTCGTGGGATCGCGGCGACACGTTCAAGTTCGGTCTCGGCAAGGGCCAGGTCATCCAAGGCTGGGACCAGGGGGTGTCCGGCATGCGCGTCGGCGGCCGCCGGCGCATCACGGTCCCGCCGATGCTCGGCTACGGCAAGCGCGGCGCGGGCGGCGTGATCGGGCCCGACGAGACGCTGGTCTTCGTCGTGGACCTCATCGGCGTGCGCTGAGCGAGAAGAGCACGCCGGAGACGGCCGTCGCGAGGTTCAGGCTCGATACGCCGGGGCGCATCGGCAGCGCCAGGCGCGCGTCGGACTGCGCGAGCAGCGCATCCGAGAGGCCGTCGCGCTCCGTGCCGAACGCGAGCACGGCGCGCGGCGGGACGACGGCCGCGTGCAGCGGCTCGCCCTCGGGATCGAGCGCGACGAGCGGCCGGTCTCCGGTCCGGAACGTGCTCGAGCGCGCCACCGGCAGCGCGAAATGCAGCCCGGCCGAGCCGCGCAAGGCGTCCGGGTGCCACGGGTTCTGCCGGCCGGTCGTGAGCACGCCCGCGGCCGCCGCCGCCGCGGCGACCCGCACGCAGGCGCCGAGGTTGCCGAGGTGGCGCGGGTCCTCGAGCAGCACGACGGGCGCGGGGCCGGGCAGCGCGAGCAGCTCGTCCGGGCTCGGCTGGGGCGGGCGGCGCGCCACGGCCACCACCTGCGCGCGCGGCACGACCGCCGCGAGCTCAGCGGCCGGGACGGTCGTTGCCGGGATCGCGACGTCCGGCGCGAGCCGCGCGCTCAGCTGCGCCAGCTCGTCCGGATCGGCCGTCCAGGCGCCGAGCAGCTCACCGCCGAAGCGCAGCGCGTGCTTGACCGCATGGAAGCCCTCGAGCACGACGAGCGCGGGATCGCGGCGGGCGCGGGCGACGTCGGCGAGCTGCACCTCGCGCAGGATCGCAGGGGGAGCTCAGCCGGCGGGGCGCGGTCGCGGCACCCCGGGGCGCGCGGCGGCGGTGCTCGGCTGCGCGAGTCGCGCCTGCCAGTCCGGCGCGGGGGCGACGACTGCGCGCAGCGCCTCGACGCAGGCGCCGTCGAACGCGCTGCCGGCGCCTTCGTCGAGCAGTGCCAGCGCGCGCTGCGCAGGCCACGCCGCGCGGTAGACGCGGTCGGCGGTCAGCGCGTCGAACACGTCGGCCACGGTGAGGACCCGCACCTCGAGCTCGAGCTCGGCCGCGGCCGCGCCGTTCGGGTAGCCGGCGCCGTCGACG
Source organism: Solirubrobacteraceae bacterium (assembly GCA_034664425.1). Taxonomy (GTDB): domain Bacteria; phylum Actinomycetota; class Thermoleophilia; order Solirubrobacterales; family Solirubrobacteraceae; genus DATBDM01. Next base: position 9,954 of record JAXDHR010000037.1, on the reverse strand, counting down.
CGCTCGTGGTGGCTCTCGACGAGCGCGAGGACGAGCGGCGGGAAGCCGCCGAGCTCGACCAGCAGCTCCCGGCCCCAGACCGGGTGGCGCCTGATCACGGTGAACTCCTCGTCGGTCAGGGCGCCGGGCTTGTGGAGGATCTGATCGGGCACCGAGAGCTTGCCCATGTCGTGCAGCAGCCCGCCGAGCGCGAGCAGCCGCAGGCGGCTCTCCGGCAGGCCGAGTCGCTCGCCGATCTGCACGGCCAGCGTCGCGACGCGGCGCGTGTGGCCCTCGGTCGACGGGTCCTTGGCGGCGAGGCGCAGCATCAGCGCGCGCACGCGGGCGCCCAGGAACGCCTCTTCGTGCTCAACGAGGTCCGCGGCGCGCAGGTCGCCGACCAGCGGGCGGGAGGCGACGCCGTGGCGCAGGTCGAGGGCGGCGGGGATGCCGACGAGCGCGAGCCCCGCGAACTCGAGGCAGTGCGCAGCCCATCCCGCGGCGTCCATCATCGTGAAGTCGAGCAGGCCGTACTCGGCGCCGACGAGCCACACGAGCCCGACGCAGACCAGCAGGTCGGCGAGCCGCCGGGTGAGCAGGAAGGTGCGCCCGGCGCGCCATGCGAGCAGCCCGAGCACGGCGGCGCCCGAGGCGAAGACGAGGTGGGCGGCCAGGCTGCGCGGACTCGGCAGGACCGGGATCAGGTGCGAGTCGAGCGTTGCGATCGCGCCCGCGACGGCCAGCACCGCGACGATCGCGACCTGCAGCCGCAGGAGCGCGCCGATGCGGACGGGGCGCCGCAGGCCGGGCAGCGCGGAGGCGGCGAGGATGACGCCGCCCGCCGGGAGGTTGAGCGCGCCGGCGAGCTGGACGAGGCCGTTCATCCCCACGAGCCAGCCCGGGGTGGCGAAGGCGTGCACCAGCAGGCCGGTGGCCATGACGGAGAACGCCATGCTGAGCAGGACGGCGCGACCGTCGCGCTGGTGCGCCGCGCTGACCGACAGCGCGACGGCGGCGACCGCCGTCAGGGCGCCGCCGGCTCCGGCGAAGGCGGCGTGGAACCACGACGCGGGCATGACGTGATGCCCCGCGCTCACGACGAGCGCCAGCGCCGGGACGAGCGCCGCGGCGGCCAGGATCGCGAGCAGGGGGGCGAGACGTGAGGCGCGCAGCAGGGTCACCCCCTCCGAATCGGCCGCGGGACGCCTCGGGTTGAGGCTCAGGGCGGCAGCTGCGTGTCCGTGACGTCCTCGATGATCCCGACCGCGAGCGGCTCGTCGTCGTCGAGCAGGCTCGCCTTGGCCAGCAGCCGGCGGCGCTCACCCGTGTCGCGCATGACCGCGCGAATCAGCAGCGGCGGCGCTTCGCGACCGGCGAGCAGCCGGTTCGCGGGCAGGTCGGCGAGATCCAGCGGCGACCCGTCGTCATGGGTCAGGTCCATCGCGCGGGAGATCATCTCCTGACCGGTCCCGACGAGCGCCGCCGGCGACGCGGCGCCGAGCAGCCGGGCCGCGGCGTCGTTCGCGTACACGATCCGCCCCTCGGGCGTGCGGACCGTGACGGCTTCGGCGAGGACGCCGAGGATCCGCTCGAACCGGCGGCGCGCGCGGTTGAGCTCCGCGACCAGCCGGGTCGCGGCGAGCGCGCCGGCCGCCCGCGCGGCGACCGCCTCGTAGAGCGCGATCAGCGCCTCCTCGGGCCGTCCACGCTCGTCGCGCGAGCCGAAGTGCAGTAGGCCGAGCAGCCGCTCGGCCTCGTCGCGCAGGGGGACGACGACCCACCAGCGCATCCCGGTCTCGGCCATGCGCGCGGCATCCTCGGGGGTCGTCGTCACCGCCGCCATCAGCTCGCTCGTGAGCTCGGAGACGCGCGTTCGGCTCTCGGCCAGCGCGGCGCGCGTCGCCGAGCCGGGCGCGTCCGGACGCGACTGCAGGCCCGCGAGCCAGGCCGAGTCGGCCTCCGTCCCGTCGACGCGGCCGGCGAAGCGCCGCGGCGCCCCGTCGGCGCCGATCACGTCGACGGCGCAGGCGTCGGCGATCGCCGGAACGAGCAGGTTCACGAGCTGCTCGACGCCATCGCCGGGCCAGGTCCCGGTGACCGTGCGGCTGACGTCGGTCAGCAGCTTGGCGGCGCCGACCGACTCGCGCGCGGCGCCGGGCGCGAGTCCGCGCACCCCCGGGGCGGCGAACGTCACGCACAGCTCGGCGCCCCCGCCCGCCGACTGGCGCAGGTCGACGGTGGTGGCGAGCTGGCCGATGAGTGGCAGTCCCAGCCCGAGGCCCGGACTGTCGGAGCGGGGCTGCATGCCGCGCCCGTCGTCGGAGACGACGATAACGAGCTCCTCCAGCCCGGCGGACGCCTCCGCCCGGATCGTCCCGGGCGCGCGATCGACGTAGCCGTGCATGATCGCGTTGGTCACGAGCTCGGAGACCGCGAGCGCGATGTCGGCGACCACGCCGGACGGCGCCCCGTGGGCCGCGGCGAAGTCGCGCATCCCCGTGCGGATCTCGGACACGCTCCCCGGCTCGGCGGGGAGCGTCCACGCCGCACGGGGCGGCACCGCGCCGTCCATGCGGGGCAGCCGCGCTCCGGGGCCCCTTGACATGCGGCGGAGTCTACGGCCGAGGTCATTTCCGCGACAGTCCGCCTCAGGGCAGAAGCAGGTGGCTGTCGCCGAACTCGTGCCAGAGGTAGCTGTGCTCGCGGGCTGCGTCGTACGAGCGTTCGAGCAGCGCCGCGCCGACGACCGCCTCGAGCATCAGCAGGTGCGACGCGCGCGGCTCGTGCCAGCCCGTGAGCAGGCCGTCGACCACGGCCAGTCCGTGCTCGGGGGTGATCACCAGGCGGGTCCAGCCCGCCGACGCCTCGACGCCGCCGCCCGGTCGCACTGCCGACTCGAGCGCGCGCACGACCGTGGTGCCGGCCGCGATGATCCGCCCGCCCCACCAGCGCACGGCGTCGACCAGCCGGGCGGTGGTCGCGGGGACGGCGAAGCGCTCGGGGTAGGGCGGCTCGTGGCGCTCCGGCGACGAGACGCCGGTGTGCAGCGTGATCGGTGCGACGAGCACGCCGCGCGCGGCGAGGCGCGCCAGCAGTTCCGCGGTCAGCGGCCGCCCGGCGCTGGGCATCTCCGCGGAGCCGGGCTCGGTGGAGAACGGCGTCAGATAGGCCTCGAGCGGCCACGGCTCGCGCACGTAGCCGTAGCGGATCGGCTGGCCGTGGCGGGCGAGGTGCTCGCTGAAGGGAACGCCGGCCTCGATCCGGGCCAGCCACAATCGGCCGCCGCCGGCGTAGGGCGCGACGAGCTCGGCCGCGGCGCCGCCGGCCAGGGCCAGTCGCTCGCCGGCGGCGCGGGCGCCGGCCGGACGCGCCCCGTCGGGGCTGCGCAGCTCGACCACCCACCAGTCGCCCCCGCGGGCGTCGGGCGCCGGCATCGAGGCGTGCAGGCGCAGCGGCGTCCCGTCCGCCGCGCGGGCCGCGATCGCGGCCCGCAACGTTGCCGAGACGTTGACGACCAGCAGGTCACCTGGCGCGAGGACGCTCGGCAGATCACGCACCTGCCGGTGCGCGATCTCGCCGTCCGAGCGCGTCGCGACCATCAGCCGCACCTCGTCGCGGGCGAGACCGCGGGCCTCGGGCGGCTCGCCGGCCTCGAGGCCGGCCGGCAGTTCGAACGCGAGCGCGGTCATACACGCGCCTCCGCGACGTCGTGCGCGCGCCAGCGGCCGCTCGGCCGGTCACCGGCGATCAGCGCGAGCAGCCCGGGAACGCTCGCCCCGGGCTCGGGCCGGTCGGAGATGTCCTCGCCAGGGAACGCCTCCTGGTGCATGCGCGTGCGCATGTCGCCCGGGTCGACGGCGTGGATGCGCAGCTCGGGGCGCTCGGCCGCCAGCACGGCCGAGAGCTGCTCGAGCGCGGCCTTCGACGAGCCGTAGCCGCCCCAGCCGGGGTAGGGCTCGACGGCGGCGTCGGAGGTGACGTTGAGGATCGTGCCGCCGGCCGGGATCCGCGGCAGGGCGAGCTGGACGAGCGCGAGCGGCGCCAGCACGTTGACCCGGTAGACCCGCTCGAGTGCGTCGAGCGGGTACTCGGCGAGCGCGGGCTGCGGGCTCGGCCCCAGCACGCTCGCGTTGTTGACCAGCAGGTCGATGCGGGGGCCGGCGGCGGCGACCAGCGCAGCGCGGTGGCCGGGATCGGCGACGTCACCGGCGATGGCGGTGACGGCTGCGTCGAGGCCCGCCGCGGCGGCGTCGAGGTCGGCGGCGTGGCGGGCGTCGACGACCAGCCGCCATCCGTCGGCCGCCAGCGCCCGGGCGAGCGCGAGGCCGAGCCCGCGGGAGGCTCCGGTGATGATCGCGGTGGACATGGCCGCGACGCTACGTGCGCCCCGGTCGCAGTTCCCACGCGCCTTTGGTCCTAGGACCCCTCCGTCAGCCCCTCGCGGACCGCGTGCAGCGCCGCCTGGGTGCGGTCGGTGACGCCGAGCTTGGCCAGCACGTGCCCGACGTGCGTCTTGACCGTCTTCTCGGAGACGCCGAGCTCGCGCGCGATTCGCTTGTTGGGCATTCCGCGGCCGATCAGGCCGAGCACCTCGCGCTCGCGCGGGGTCAACCGCTGCGCCGGCCGGCCGCCCGCGGGCTGGGCGATCGCGGCGACGAGCCGCGCCGCGATCACGGGATCGAGCAGCGCCTCGCCGGCGTGGGCCGCGCGCACGGCGCGGGCGATCTCGCGCGGCTCGGCGTCCTTGAGCAGGTAGCCGGCGGCGCCGGCCCGGATCGCCGGCAGCAGCCGATCATCCTGCGCGTAGCTGGTCAGCACGATCACACGGCACTCGGGCAGCCGCCGGCGCAGCTCGCGCATCGCACCGACACCGTCCAGGCGCGGCATGACGAGGTCCATCAGGATCACGTCGGGACGCCGCAGCTCCGCCTCGCGCACGGCGGCCTCCCCATCGGCCGCCTCGCCGCAGACCTCGATGCCGTCCTGCAGCGAGAGGAACGTGCGCAGGCCCTCGCGGACGACCGCGTGGTCGTCGGCGACCAGCACCCGGATCGGCGCGTCAGCCACGCGCCACCTCGAGCCGCACCGTCGCGCCGGCGCCGGCGGCGGAGGCGATCTCGAGCCGGCCCCCGAGTCGCTGCGCACGCTCCTCCATGGAGGTCAGCCCGAGGTGGCGCGCGCGGAGCTCCGCGTTGCCCGGGTCGAAGCCGGCGCCGTCGTCGGCGACCTCGAGCGCGAGCGTGCCGTCGCGGCCGTGCAGGCGCACCGTCACGCGCTCGGCGCCGGCGTGGCGGAGCGCGTTGTGCAGCGCCTCCTGCGCGATCCGCAGCACGTCGCGGTCGCGCGCGTCCTCGCCGATGCCCGCCCCGGGCTCGACGTCGAGGTCGATGACCGTTTCGTGCAGCGCGCGCAGCACCTCGACGTGCTTTCGCAGTGTGCCCGCGAGTCCATCCGTGGCGAGGTCGGCCGGGCGCAGCTCGAAGATCAGCGAGCGCAGCTCGGCGAGCGCCTCCCGCGCGGTGTCCTGCACGCGCGCGATCTGCGCTCGCGCTGCAGCCGGCTCGCGGTCGAGCAGCGTCGCGGCCGACTCGGCGGCGAGCACGAGCCCGAACAGCTTCTGCGAGACGACGTCGTGGAGCTCGAGCGCGAGGCGGTTGCGCTCGGCGAGCGTCGAGAGCTCGCGCGAGCGCTCGTAGAGGCGCGCGTTGGTGATCGCGATCGCGGCATGGGCGGCAAGCAACTCGATCACCTGCAGGTCATCGTCGCCGAACGCGTCAGCCCCCTCCTTGCCGGTCAGGTAGAAGGCGCCGATGATGCCCTCGGGCGCGACGATCGGCACACCCAGGAACGAGCGCATGTCCGGATGCGTGCGGGGCCACCAGCCGCGGAAGCGCGGGTCGCTGTGCAGGTCGGTGGTGCGGTGTGGCGCCGGGCCCTGGAGCATCGCGCCGAGCAGCCCGTGCGTGCGCGGGAGGGGTCCCATCGAGGCGATCAGCTCGTCGCTCATGCCCGAGACGAGGAAGCGCGAGAAGCCCCCGGCGCCGTCGGGGATGCCGAGCGCGGCGTAGCGCGCGCCGGCCAGCTCGCGGGCGCGGTGCACGAGCTGCTGGAGCACCGCCTCGACCGAGGTCCGCGACGCGACGGCGAGCACGGCGTCGCTCACGGCCCTCAGCGCGGCGGGGTGGACGGGCTCGGCCATCAGGCCGAGACGATACGGCGGTCTAGTTCGGGCAGCCGTCGAGCGGCGCGGGTCCAGATGCCCCCGGGCCCCAGCGGCGGACCCACTCCGCGGCGGCGGGGCGGTGGTGGTCGGCGCTGCCGCCCGGCCAGAAGTGCGCGAGAAGCCCCGCGACGAGCCGGTCGGCGTCGGCCTCGGTCCGGTGGTCGATCGATTCGATCAGCGCGTCCACGTCCACGTCCACGTCGGGGTGGCTACCCAGCCGCGGACGGACGCACGCGCACATCGATTTCGGGCGACCCCCGCAACCTCCCAACTTCAACTCGTCTTCAGCTCACCCATGTCGGCGACGCGGATCGACGTCGCCAGCCCGTCGCGCAGCTTCCACGTCCACAGGACTGCGCGCCGGTGCAGGATGCCCTCGCGGAACGCCTCGACGTGGCCCATGACGACCACCGAGCCGGGAACCGCGCGGACGTCGTCGGCGTGCAGCGTGAGCTCGTCCCACACGCGGGCGACGTCGGCGAAGTACTCGCGCACGCCCGCGTGACCGCGATACGGCTCGGTGCGTGCGACGTTGCGCGCCGTGCCCTCCAGGTACAGCTCGCAGTCGGGCGCCGCGATCTCGAGCAGCTGGTCGACGTCCCGCGCGGCGAACGCGGCGTAGCCGCGCCGCACGACTGCGACGTCCGCGGTCAGCCCGGCGGGGTTGCCGTAGTACTCGGGGCGCGCCACGCGGGCGAGTGTACGGACGCACGCGCGGGCGGGGACCGGCCGTGGCTGTCAGGCGGGCGACACCGCCAGGCGCACCGGCCGCCCGTGGTAGCCCGCGGCGCCGAGCCGCGCCTCGTGTCCGTCCGGCCACGTGGTGAGGCGCAGCTCGGCCAGGTCGCGGTCGGGGTCGCCGGGCGGCGGTCGGGACACGGGCGGCTCGAGCCACAGCCAGGCGAGCGGCGCGTCGGCCGTCGCCGCTGCGCCGGCGGCCTCGATCCGCGCGCGCAGCGCGGCACGCTCGCCGGCAACGAGGTACTGCATGACGATCGAGTGGACCACGACGGTCGCCGTGCCCGCCGTGCGGGCGGCGAGCCGCGTCTCCAGCCACGTCAGCGCGTCGGCGCGCTCGACCGCGACGGGATGCCTGCGGGCGACCGTCAGCGCGCCGTCGAGGAGCGCGAGCCGCTCGGTCTGGTCGGCCCACACCGCCGAGCGCAGGACCAGCCGGTCCTCCGCGCTGCGCGGGTCGAGCGGGCGGCGATCGCAGCCGGCCCGCTCGGCGACGGCGATGGGAACGCGGGCAGGGGTCGCGCCGACGTAGACGGCGCACAGGCGCACCGGCGAGCCGGGCGGCCCGAAGGCGAAGCCGGGCGCCTCGTAGCGGTAGCGGTCGAAGTGCAGGTTCAGGCCCGCACTGGCGCCGACCTCGAGGATGCGCAGCGGCAGGCCGGTCTTCCGCGCGACCACTGCGAAGCCGGCGAGCAGCGCCGCCGAGCGGCCCGGCTCGTTGGTCTGCAGCGGCGCGTCGAGCAGGGCGTCGAGCTCGGCTGCGCGGTCGGCGAGCAGGGCGCGCAGGTCCGGCCAGGCCTGCTCCGGGCGGCCGGCACCGCCGGCGGACGGGTACCAGCGAGCGAGCTCGGGCGCCGCGCCGGCGAGCACGAGCCGGTGCGCCGCGGCCATCAGCCGCAGCGGCAGTGCGTCGCCCTCGGGCTCGCCCGCGCGCCGGCGCAGCAGCTCCCACGCCGGGCCATGGGCGTCGACGTCGCCGGCGGCGCGCTCGAGCAGGCCGACGTAGAGCGGCGAGCCGCGCTGCGCGGCGCGGCCCGCCTGCCGGCGCAGCCGCTGCGCGATCGCAGCCGCCGGCGGCACGCTCAGGCAGCGGCGCCGTGCTCGCGGATCCAGCCGGCGATCCCGGGCAGCGTGACCTTCGCGGCGGAGCGCCCGGCGACGAGTCCGACGTGGCCGGCGCGCAGGCGCAGCTCGCTCGCGTCCTCTGCGCCGACGAGGCGAGGGATCGGCTCCGCGGCGCGCAGCGGGACGATGTGGTCGCGCTCGGCGACGACGCTGAGAACGGGGCAGCGGATCGCGCCGAGGTCGACGCGCCGGCCGCCCAGCTCGAGTCGCCCGTCGATCAGGGCGTTGTCGCGCAACAGGCGCTCGACGAGCTGCTCGAAGGCGGCGCCGGGGAACGGGACGTGGTCGTGCACCCAGCGGTTCATGGCCTGGTAGCCCTCGACGTACTCCTCGTCGCACAGCCGCTGCCACAGGTTCGCGTACTGGGCCGCCTCGCCTGTGGGCTTGAGCAGCCGGAACGCGGTCTCGACCGAGCCGGGCGGCACGTTGCCGCTGCGGTCGACGAGATCCGCGGCGTCGAGGCGGCCCCTGCGCACGAGCGCGGACAGCGCGCCCATGTGCGCGAAGTCGACCGGCGTGGCCATCAGCGCCAGGTTGCGGACCGGCAGCTCGGGGTGGCGGGCGAGCGACAGCAGCGCCAGGTCGCCGCCGAGGCAGTAGCCGAGCACGGTCAGCTCGTCGGCGCCGGTCACGGCGCTCGCGGCCGCCATCGCGTGCGGCAGGTAGTCGTCGGCGTAGGTCTCGAGCGTGTTGTCCGCATCGGCCTCGTCGGCGGGCATCCAGTCGAGCAGCAGGACGTCGAGCCCGGCGCGCAGCAGGAAGGCGATCGCGCTGTTGCCGCGGTAGAGGTCGAGCACGTACGAGCGCGACACGAGGCTGTGCACGATCAGCACCGGTGGGCGGCAGGTGACGGCGTCGTTGCGGTAGCGCCAGAGCTGCGCGGTGTCGCGCGTCCAGACCAGATCGCGCGGCGTGGCGCCGACCTCCGGGGCGTCGCGGCCACCTGCGTAGCGCAGCGCGCCGCGCGCCCGCCGGGCGAGCGAGCCTGGCGAGATCACGCGTCGCCCTCCTGCTCGCGCCGGAGGCGGCGAACCTCCCGCTGCAGCGACGCGACCTGCTGGGAGAGCAGGCGGACGTCGGTCGCGGTCGGCACGTTGGCCACGTGCAGGATGCGCCGCGTGCGCCGCTCGATCTCCCGCTGGGCGAGCCGCTGCGCGCGCAGCGCGGCGGCGAGCGCGTCGTTGAACGCCTCGGAGCGGGCGGCCGCCTCCGCGGGCCCGGCGAGCCCACGCTCGGCAGCGTCGAACGCCCGGCGCCAGAGGGGACGGCCCGCCATGTTCGCCTCAGTCGCCGCCGACCTGCGCCGGCGCCTCGATCTCGCGCTTGAGGATCTTGCCCGTCGGGCCCTTGGGCAGCTCGTCGACGAACCAGACCTTGCGCGGGTACTTGTAGCCGGCGACCTGCTCCTTGACGAAGGCCTTGATGTCGTCCTCGGAGACGTCCTCGCCCTCCTTGAGGGCGACCGCGGCGCCGACCTCCTCGCCCATCTGGTCGTCGGGGATGCCGATCACGGCCGCCTCGCGGACCGCGGGGTGCTCGTAGAGGACCTCCTCGATCTCGCGCGGGTAGACGTTGTAGCCACCGCGGACGATCAGCTCCTTCTTGCGGTCGACGATGAAGTAGTAGCCGTCCTCGTCGCGCTTCGCGAGGTCGCCCGAGTGAAACCAGCCGTCGACGATCGCCTCCCGGGTCGCATCCGCCTTGTTCCAGTAGCCCTTCATCACGTTGGGGCCCTTGATGACGATCTCGCCGACCTCGCCCGGCGCGACGTCGGCGCCATTCTCGTCCACGAGCTTCATCTCCACGCCCGCGATCGGCGTCCCGATCGAACCCGGCTTGCGGCCGCGGTCGGGATGGTTGAAGGAGGCCACCGGCGACGTCTCCGACAG
>JAXDHR010000036.1:0-9712 GCA_034664425.1 Solirubrobacteraceae bacterium | reverse complement strand
CGCTGCTGCTGCTGCTGCCGCCGCAGGCGGCGAGGCCGAGAACGAGCAGGACGGCGAGGAGGGTGGCGGCGCGCATGCCTGCGATTCAATCACCCGAGCGCCGGCCGCCGGGGCCGGACCTCCTGAGGACGCGCACCGGCGGGCGGACCGTACACTCCGCCGCCTGCCCCAGCACCTCGTCACCGGCGCCGAGCTGGATGCGGCCGCGCTCGCGCGCCTGCTCGACCGCGCGCAGGCCCTGAAGGCCGATCCGCTGTCCTCGCGCGCGCTCGCCGGGCGCTCGGTCGCGCTCGTCTTCGAGCAGCCGTCGACGCGCACGCGCGTGTCGTTCGAGGCGGGCATCGCGGAGCTGGGCGGCCACGCGCTCGTACTGCGGCCCGACGAGATGCAGCTGACCCGCGGCGAGTCGGTGCGCGACACCGCGCTCGTGCTGTCGCGCCACGTCGCCGCGATCGGGCTGCGCACCGGTTCCGACGAGCGCATCGAGGAGCTCGCCCGGCACGCCGGCGTGCCCGTCGTGAACATGCTCTCCCCGCGGCATCATCCCTGCCAGGCGCTCGCCGATCTGCTGACGATGCGCGAGGCGTTCGGGCCGGATCTCTCCGGCCGCGTGCTGGCCTACGTCGGCGACGGCAACAACGTCGCCCGCTCGCTTGCCCTCGTCGGTGCGCTGGCGGGTGTGGAGGTGCGTGTGGCGGCGCCCGCGGGACTGCAGCTCGAGGCGGGCCTCGGCGCGTACCTGACCGACGATCCCGACGAGGCGGTGGCGGGCGCCGACGTCGTCTACACCGACGTGTGGGTGTCGATGTCCGACCATCCCGGCGAGGCCCAGCAGCGCCGCGAGCGGCTTGCGCCGTACCGGCTCGACGCCGCCCTGCTCGATCGCGCCGCGTCGCATGCCTTCGCACTGCACTGCCTGCCGGCGCATCCCGGCGAGGAGATCGCCGAGGACGTCCTCTACGGCGAGCGCCAGCGGATCTGGGATCAGGCCGAGAACCGGCGCCACGCGCAGAAGGCGCTGCTCGAGCAACTTGTGTCACACGGCTGAGCGGTGAGGTAGTTTCCCGGTCCGTGGCGACGACCAAGCGGACGACGAGCAGGGCACGCGAGACGCCGTCGGCCGAGACGGTGCGCGAGCAGGTGCGCCGCCTGATCAACCCGATGGACGCGGTCGTGCTCACGCGCGAGCGGCTGCAGGAGGTGCTCGACGACGCCGTCGACCGCGGCCGCATGACGCGCGACGATGCGACGCAGCTGCTGGCCGAGCTCGTCGCCCGCGGGCGCCGCCAGACCGACGACCTGCTGCGCGAGCTCGAGACGCTGGTCAGCGCGCCGGCCGGGCGCATGCTGCGCGAGGTCGACCGCGCGCGCCGCGTCACCGGCATCGCCGCCGCCTCCGGCGCGGGCGTCGGCGTCGGCGGGATCACGGGCTACGACGACATGACCGCCGCGCAGGTGATCGACCGCCTCGACGACCTTTCACCCGCCGATCTGCGCGGCGTGCGCGACCACGAGCGTCGCAACGCGAACCGCAAGACCGTGCTCGCCGCGATCGAGCGCAAGCTCCGGTAGGGCGCCTGTCATGCTGGATCGGATGGCCGGTCCCGGCACGTTCACGCGTCCTTCGCGGGGCGATGAGCTCGAGCTCACCGTCGACTCGCTCGCCCACGGCGGCAACGGCGTCGCGCGGCTCGAGGGCTACGTCGTCTTCGTGGCCGGCGCGGTGCCGGGGGACCGCGTGCGCGCGGTCGTCGGCAAGGCCAAGAAGGCGTACGCGGAGGCGCGCGCGGTCGAGGTGCTCGAGCCGTCGCCGGACCGGATCGCGCCCGTCGCCGACCATCCCGGAGCGCCCTGGCAGGTGCTCGCGTACGAGCGCCAGCTCGAGGTCAAGGCCGAGCAGGTCGCGGACGCGCTGTCGCGGATCGGCCGCCTCGAAGGCTTCGAGCTCGAGCCGATCGTGCCCGCCGAGCAGCAGTGGCGCTACCGCAACAAGCTCGAGTACTCGTTCGGCACGGGCCCCGACGGCGAGCTCGTGTGCGGCTTTCACGCGCCGGGACGCTGGGACGAGATCGTCGGCATGACCGACAACATGCTCGCCTCCGAGCGCGGCAACGAGGTCCGCGAGCAGGTGCTCGCCTGGTGCCGCGCGCAGGGCCTGCCGGCCTGGGATCGCCGCACGCATCGCGGCGTCCTGCGCAACCTCGTCGTCCGCGAGGGCCGGCGCACCGGCGAGATCCAGGCGCGGCTGATCACCTCGCCCGCCAAGCTCGATGTGGACTCGCTGATCGAGGCGGTCGACGCGGAGGGCCTGTTCTGGAGCCAGACCGCCGATCTCGGCGAGAGCACGGCCGGCGGCGAGACGACGCTGCTCAAGGGCACGCCGCAGCTGCGCGAGCGGCTCTTCGATCTCGACTTCCTGATCTCGCCCGAGGCGTTCTTCCAGACGAACACGGAGATGGCCGAGGAGCTCTACGGCCTCGCGATCGAGTTCGCCGGCCTGCGCGGGCACGAGCGCGTCTTCGACCTCTACTGCGGCATCGGGACGATCGGGCTCGCGCTCGCCGCCCGCGCGCGCGAGGTGATCGGCGTCGAGATCGTCGAGACGGCGGTCGCCGACGCGATCGAGAACGCGCGCATCAACGACGTCACCAACGCGCGCTTCTACGCGGGCGACATCCGGCTCTCGATGCGCGAGCTGGTCGAGCAGGCCGGCAAGCCGGACCTGGCGATCGTCGATCCTCCGCGCGCCGGGCTCTCGCAGAAGGTCGTACGCCGGATCGTCGAGGCCGCCCCGAAGCGGATCGTCTACGTCTCCTGCAACCCGACGACGCTCGCGCCGAACGCGGCGCAGCTCGTCGAGGCGGGCTACCGGCTGGCCAAGGTCCGCCCGGTCGACATGTTCCCGCAGACGCCGCACATCGAGTGCGTGGCGCTGCTGGAAGCCGGCCCGGACGGCGTGGCCAACCCCGAGCGCGATTGAGCGCGCCTATCATCCGGTCGTATGAGTGATCTCGAACGGCGCTCGAGCGGGCGGCTGTCGCGCTCCCAGCGCGAGAAGCGCGCCTACAGCCTCGTGCTGGCCACCGGTGGGTCGGCGACGCTCTTCGTCGCCGCGCTCGTGCTGTCGATCCTCGGCGTGGTCAGCGGTTCCTGGGCGGTCCTGTTCGCCGTCGTCGCGGTGATCTGCGGCCTGCTGTTGCGCCGCACGCTGCGCCGTTAGCGATCGGCGTCGGTTGGCCGGGTTCGTCGCCCGCGCACCCGCGCCGACCATGCGCCGGCGAGCGCTACTCCACCGGCCCGCCGCCACCGCGCTGGCGCGCGAGCCACTTCGCGAGCTGGTCGCCCGCCTCGGCGATCGACGAACCGGCCTGCGAGAAGGCGTCGCCGACCCGCTCGGAGTAGTGGGCCTGAGCGGCGTCGGCCTCGTCGCGCAACGGCGCCTCGTCGCCCTTGCGCACGTACTCGCCGCCGATGATGCGGTCGTAGTCGCCCGAGCGCACCCAGTCGAGCAGCATCCGCACGCGCCGCACGGGCAGCGGGTGGGTGACGTTCAGATCCTGCAGCAGCTTCGTGATGCGCTCGAGGCCCTTGCCGCCGGTGTCGTAGTCCATGGCCTGGGCGATGAAGGCATCGAGGCTGAGGTCGGCCGCAGCCTCGCCGGCCGTGATGATCATCAGCGTGCGGCAGACCGCGAGCGGGTCGCGGGTCACGATCGCCGCCGCCCGGTCGCAGGACAGCTCCGCGCCGCGCGACCACTCCAGCAGCGCCAGCCGGATCGCCATCAGCGGCAGCCCGGCGAGCGCGGGCAGCCCGGCAGTCCCGATGCGCAGGAGGATCAGCAGCGCGGTCTGGTAGAGGACGTGGTCGGCGTGGATGTGCGCCGCCTCGTGAGCGAGCACCGCGCGGCGGCCGTCCTCGTCGAGCAGCCGCACGAGCTCGGAGTTGAGGATCACCACCGGCCGCTCGGTACCGAACGTCGCGGCGTTGGCGAGCGGGAACTGCGTCAGATAGAGGTCCGGCACCGGCTCGACGTCGAGCACGTTGAAGACCTGCCGGTGCAGCACCCAGATCTGCGGAAGCTGCTCCTGGCCGAGCCGGACGGACGCCCCGAGCGACGCCACCCGCAGCGCGCGCTCGTAGCCGAGCGCGACCAGCTTGCGGACGACCTGATCGAGGTAGGGCACGCGCTGCAGCGCCGCGGTCGCCGCCCGGTCGGCCGGGTGCTGATAGGCGCGCGGCGAGATGCCGGGCAGCTTGTAGGCGTCCACGGGAAGCGACATGCGCCGCAGACTAGGGCAGCGATGGCTACGCGGCGAGCGCGGTTTTCTGCGGCGCCCCGGCCGGCACCGGGCGGGTGATTGCCAGCGCGCGGGCGACCTCCTCGTAGACGCCCGCGTTGAGTCCCATCCCGCAGTGGGTCGAGCGGACTTCGACGAGCTCTGACGCCTCGGGCGCGCAGCAGGCGCGCCAGTCGACGATCCCGTCCGACCGCGAGTACAGCGCGAGCCAGCGGACGTCCACGGGCAACGGCCCCTCGAGCGCCTCGCGGAAGCGCGTGCAGCAGTCGCCGCGCAGGCAGCGCAGGCTGAACAGGCCCGGCACATGCCCAGACCCCAGCGCGCCGACGAGCCCGATCTGCAGCAGCACGAGCGGATGCACCCGAAGCTGCGAGACGGTCGGCGAGCCGAGCGTGACGATGCCGTCGACGAGATCGGGACGGCGCGCGGCGAGCGCGCGGGCGAAGATGCCGCCGCGGCTCTGGCCGATGATGGTGACCGGCCGCCCCTGTGCCTCCGCGAAGCCCTCGAGCCGCGCTTCCAGCCGTGCGCAGGCGGTCTCCGAGCAGCTGACGTTGGCGCGGATCCCGGCACGGCGCGTGTGGTAGCCGTTGGCGCGCAGCCATTGCGTCATGGTGGCGAGGCTGCCGTCACCGGCGAGGAAGCCCGGGATCAGCAGGACCGGGCGCCCATCACCCGGCGCAACCCCCTCGCCGCGCCAGATCGCGCTGTGGCGCAGCGCCCGGGCCTCGAGGCCGACGCGCGACTCGCGCCACATCGGCGGCACGTAGGGGACCCCCGGCAGGCGCGGCAGCGGGGGCAGACGCGGTACGTGAGTGAGGGAGATCACGCCCATCCTGACGTCGTGTTACCCGAAACGCGAATCCGATGCACCGGCCATCGGTCTAGTTTCTCCATTGGCCCGACGAACCCTCCAGATAGCATCGGCCCCATGCGTGCCGCCACCATCAGCGACGGCTCGATCGCCGTCCGCGAGCACCCTGATCCGCGGCCGCAGGCCGGCGAGTTGCTGGTCCGCGTCCGCGCCGCCGGCCTCAACGGGGCCGACATGCTGCAGCTGCGAGGCGCCTATCCAGCGCCGGCCGGCGCTCCGCAGGACATCCCGGGCCTCGAGCTCGCCGGCGAGGTGGTCGAGTGCGGCGACGGCGTGCAGCGCTTCGAGCCCGGGGATCGCGTGATGGCGGTGGTCGCCGGCGGCGCCCAGGCCGAGCTCGCCGTCGTGCACGAGCGGCTTGCGATCCCCGTCCCGGAGGAGCTCGACTGGGATGCCGCCGGCGGCGTGCCGGAGTGCTTCACGGTCGGCCACGATGCCCTGTTCACGCAGGCCGGGCTCGGTACCGGCGAGCGCCTGCTGGTCCATGGCGGCGCGGGCGGCGTCGGCATGGCGGCGGTGCAGCTCGGGCAGATGGCAGGAGCCCGCGTGACCGCGACCGTGCGCCACGAGGGCTGCCGCGAGCAGATCGCCGCACTCGAGGTCAACGCGATCGCACCGGAGGACTTCGTCGAGGCGGGCCCGTTCGACGTGATCCTCGAGCTGGTCGGCGCGCCGAACTGGCCCGGCAACCTCGACGCGCTCGCTCCCAAGGGGCGCATCTCCGTTATCGGCGTCGGCGCCGGGCCGAAGGTCGAGATCAACCTGCACGCGCTGATGAGCAAGCGTGGCGCGATCTTCGCCTCGACGCTGCGCGCCCGTTCGCTCGAGGACAAGGCGGCGGCCGCGCGCCTGGTGGAGAAGATGGTGCTCCCTGGCTTCGTCTCCGGCGACCTGTCGGTGTTCGTCGCCGAGACGTTCGCGCTCGACGATGTCGCCGCCGCCTACGAGCGCTTCCAGGCCGGTGCCAAGCTCGGCAAGATCGTGCTGACCACGTGACGCCCGCCGTCGCGGTCGTCACCGACAGCACCCCGTACGTCCCCGCCGCGCTGCTCGAGCGCTGGGACGTCCGGCAGGTCTCGCTCTACGTCGGCTGGGACGGCGACCTGCGTCCGGAGCACGCCTACGAGGATCTCGACGCGTTCTACTCGCGCCTGCGCGAGTCGCCGGGGCTGCCGACGACCTCGCAGCCGTCGGTCGGCGACTTCGCCGCGGTCTACGAGCCGCTCGTGGCGGCGGGCCGCGACGTCGCCTCGATCCACCTCGCCTCCGGCCTGTCCGGGACCTGCGCGAGCGCTCGCGAGGCGGCGCGCGCGCTCGCCGAGGACGGCCATCCCGGCCGCGTCGAGGTTCTCGACGCGCGCACCGGCGCCGGTGGGCTCGGCTGCCTCGTGCTCGCCGCCGCGCGGGCAGCGGCGGATGGGGCCGACCTCGCAGCGACCGTCGCGGCCGCCGAGGCGGCCCGCGCCGGCCTGGAGATGCTGTTCTGCCTGGACACCCTCGAGTACCTGCGCCGCGGCGGGCGCATCGGCGCGGCGCAGGCGCTGCTCGGCTCTGCGCTGCAGATCAAGCCGCTGCTGACCTTCGGGACCGAGATCTCCCCGGTCGGGCGCGTCCGCACTCGCAAGCGGGCCTTCGAGCGCATGAGCCGCTATCTCGAGGAGCTCTGCGAGCGCGGCGCGCGCGAGTGGATCGTCCAGCACGCCCAGTCCGCCGAGGACGCCGAGCGGCTCGCCGGCCGCGGCCGCGAGATCACGGGCCGGGAGCCGCTGTTCTGCACCCAGGTCGGGCCGGTGCTCGGCGCTCACCTGGGCTCCGGCCTGCTCGTCGGCGCGATCGTGACGGATCAGTAGGGCGGGAAGTCCGCGTACCAGTCGCCGAGTGCCCGGAACGCCCGCCAGAAGTCGCGCTTGGCGCTCTCCTCGTCGAGCGCGCCGTCGACGTCCGGCGTGTAGAGCGCGTCGATCGACGGCGTGAGCGTCTGGATCTCGCCGGGCGCCATCTCGACCTCGCGGGCCAGCGGCAGCCCGAGCTCGTTCAGGCAGTCGAGCGCCTCCATGCCCATCACCACGACGATCTTCGGCTGCACGATCGCGATCTCCTCGACGATCCGCGCCTGGCACTCGGGAGCGGACAGCGAGGTGTCGGCGACGGGGCACTTGATGCAGACCGTCCCGTAGACGGCGAGCGGATCGATGTCGAGGCGCCGCAGCGACTTCATCACCGCGGCGCCGGATCGCCCGTAGAAGGCGACGCCCTCCTCGATCTCCGACGGCGTCGGCGCGTACTTGAGCAGGAACACGTCGGCCTGCGGGTGCCCCGAGCCCAGGACGGGCATGAGGTTGCCGCGCGGGCAGCGATCGCAGGCCTGCAGGTCGCGCGTGAAGTGATTGAGCTCGCGGATGGCACGCTCCAGGTACTTCTCGCGGATCTCGTCGTCGGTGGCGGGCATCCCGCCGACCGGTTTAGGCGGGTCGGGCGGGATTCCTTTTATCTCCTTGCCCCTGCATCCGTCATTGCGTGTCGCGGGTGGTCAAAGCGCGGGCCACGCGCCGCCGCCGCGACGCCCGCCGCGCCGCCGGCGGCGTCGCCCGGGTCTCGAGGAACTTCAGCGCCTGGACCTGGGCGTAGTGCAGCGAGGAGGAACGTCCGGTGATGTCGGCATCGCGCAGCGACTCGAGGAACTCCTCGGGCCCGTCGAAGTCGCGCATGCTGATGCGGACGGCGCCGAGCCCCTGCGCCACGTGCGCGTCGGTACCGGCGCCGCCGACGATCCGGTATTTGGCCGCGAAGCGCACCGCCTCCTCGTTGTAGGCCGGGATCGCGATCCGCGGGTTGAAGACCTCGATCGCATCGACGTCGGCGACCACCTTCAGCAGGTGCTCGTAGTCGGGCACCGAGTGCAGCCGGTCGAACGGGTGCGGCACGTAGACAAGCCCGCCCTGGCGGCGGATCTCGGCGATCGTCTCCTCGAGCGTCATCCCGCGCGGGATCTGGTCCTCGAGGAAGAGCCCGATGACCTCGCCCTGCTCGGCGGTCATCACCTCCTCGCCGACGATCACCTTGACGCCGTACTCCTCGGCCTTCGCCCGCGCCGCGAGGGCGCCCCCGATCACGTTGTGGTCGGTCACGGCGATCGCGCCGAGGCCGCGCTCGCGCGCGGTTGCGAGCAGGACGTCGACCGGCGTCACGCAGTCGCCCGAGTGGTCGGTGTGCATGTGCAGGTCGACGTCGATCAGCCGGCGGCCCGCGAGCCGCCGGCGCACCTCCGGCCGCGGGTCGGGATCATGGCGCAGGTCGGCCAGCGCGCCGTAGATGGCCTCGGCGTCGTCGGCCACGCGCCCCCACGAGAGCTGCGCGGCGGCGCCGGCGACCCGCTCGCGCATCGTGCCCAGCAGCGCCGGCTCGCGGGCGAGCCGGCCGAGCTGGGCGGCGAGCACCTCGACGTCGCCCGGCTCGAACAGCAGCCCGCGGTCGCCCTCGAGGACCTCCTCGTAGACGGGGAGCCGCGCGGCTACGGGCACGGCGCCGGCGCCGAGCGCGCGCACCAGCAGCCCGGGTGCGGGCGCCTGCCCGATCGAGGCGGCGACGACCACGTCGGCGCCGGCGAGCACGTCGCCCTCGGATACCTCGGAGACCACCCGGACGCGATCGCGCACGGCCGAGCGCAGCGCGCCGAGCGGCGCGGCGCCGGTCGGCGAGTGGATCGTCGCCTCCCAGTCGAGCTCGGGGTCGAGCCGGCGCAGGGCCCGCAGGAACAGCCGCAGCGCGGCGCGCTCCTCGCGGCCGGCGAAGGCGATCCGCAGGGGCCCATCCGCCGGCTCGCGCTCGACCGCCGTGGCGCCGGGGCACAGCAGCCGGTAGTCGGCCGGGAAGTGGCGGTCCATCTGGCGCCGGGTGGCGGCGAAGGACGCGGTGCGGGCGTCGAGGCGGCCGAAGAAGCGTTCGACGAAGCGGCGCGCGACCTGGGTCGAGAGCACGCGCTCGGTCGGCGCGTGGAAGGAGCCGACGTTGAGTGCGCGCGAGTGGCGCAGCGCGACCGACGCGACGCTCGGCGCGAACGGCTCGTGGACGTGCACGAAGTCCAGCGGCGCGGCCGTCAGCACGTCCTCGACGACGCGCGAGACGTCGACCGAGGGCGACGGCCCGGTGCGGCGGCCGAGCGGGAGTGCCTCGCCTACCGACAGCACGCGCACGTTGCCGTCCGGGTCGAAGAGCAGCTCGGGCTGATCGCGCGCGGCGCGGATCAGGCGCCGCGACGCGCGGATGCGCTCGAGCGAGCGCGACGGGGCGAGGACGAGGACGCGATGGCCGCGGGCCGCGAGCTCCTCGGAGAGCCCGGACACGAACGTGTTGACCTCGTGCTCGTCCTCCCACGCGAAGGGCGTGACCTGCGCGATCCGAAACGACGGGGACGCGGGCGGAGCCCGCCGTGTCGTTGAGTTGGACGGCTCGAGCACCGGCGGCATCGTAGCCGCCGGTGCGCGTAGCGGGCGAATCAGTCGACGACGGCCGACTGGTCCTCCGCGGCCTTCTCGCGGGC
>JAXDHR010000035.1:0-12577 GCA_034664425.1 Solirubrobacteraceae bacterium | reverse complement strand
GCGACCTCGAAGGCGATCGAGTCCTTGGTGATGACGCCGGTGATGACGAGCTTCTTGCCGGCGAGCATCACAGCGGCAGCGCGACGAAGTCGGACGGGTCGGCGGCGGTCGCGGCCTGCGCCTCGCGGCGCCACAGCACCTCGACGCGCGCGCGGCAGACGACGCGGTCGTCCTGGTTGACGACGCTCCAGGCGAACGCGACCAGGCCCGCGTCCTCACCGATGTCGGAGACGTCGGCGACGCGCCCTTGGACGCGGATCGTGTCGCCCAGCCGCACCGGGCGCTTGAACGTCGCGTCGGAGACGCGGCGCAGCGCCACGACACGCTCCGGGTCGAACGGGACCAGCCCGGCGGCGATCGAGATCACCAGCATCCCGTGCGCAATGCGCTCGCCGAACGCCGACCCGGCCGCCCATGTGGCGTCGGCGTGCTGCGGGTGCCAGTCGCCGGTCAGTGCCGCGAAGCCGACCACGTCGGCCTCGGTGACGGTGCGCCCGCGCGTGGTGAAGGCGTGGCCGGGCTCGAGCGATTCGAAGGGTGCGGAGAAGTCCATGGCCCTCCTCACAGTGGGATGTTGCGGACGCCCGGCCCCGGCAGGGCGGCGGCGTCCAGGGTTGACAGGGCCTCGCTGAGGCGCCGGCGGGTGTCTGCCGGCTCGATCACCTCGTCGACGTGGCCCGCGGCCGCGGCGATCGACGCGCTCAGGTGTTCGCCGGCGTAGCTCTCCGCGAACTCGTCGCGTGCGGCGACCGGGTCGTCGGCCGCCGCGATGTCGCGCCGGTTGACGATCGTGACCGCCTGCTTGGCGCCCATCACCCCGAGCTGCGCCTGCGGCCAGGCGAACACGTAGTCCGCGCCGAGGTCGCGCGAGTTCATCGCGATGAACGCCCCGCCGAACGCCTTGCGCAGGACCACGGTCACCTTCGGCACGGTGGCCTCGGCGAACGCGTGCACGAGCTTGGCGCCGTGGCGGATGACGCCATCGCGCTCCTGCCGGGTTCCCGGCATGAAGCCGGGCGTGTCGACGAAGACGACGAGCGGCAATCCGAACGCGTTGCAGGTGCGCACGAAGCGCGCGCCCTTGGCGCCCGACTCGGCGTCGAGCACGCCACCGAGGTAGCGCGGCTGGTTGGCGATCACGCCGACCGGCCGGCCGTCGATGCGCGCGAAGCCGCAGGCGAGGTTCTTCGCCCAGCGCGGCGACCACTCGAGCAGCCGTCCCTCGTCGGTGATCGCGCGGATCACGTCGCGGACGTCGTAGACCTGACGCTCGGATTCCGGCACGCAGTCCTCGACGCGGTAGCCCGGCGCCTTGGCCGGCTTGCGCGCGGGCGCGCCGGGCATGTGGTCGAGCAGGTCGCGGACGAGCAGCGCGGCGTCGCCGTCGCCCTCGGCGACGAAGTGCGCGACGCCGTTGCGCTCGTGCACGCGCGGGCCGCCGAGCTCCTCGCCCGAGATGTCCTCGCCCATGACCTCGCGCACGACGGCGGGGCCGGTCAGGAACATCGTCGCGCGGCGCGTCATGACGACGAAGTCACCGAGCGCGGGCGAGTACGAGCCGCCGCCGGCGGAGGCGCCGCAGATCACGGCGATCTGCGGGATCCGGCCCGACAGCTCGACCTGCGCGCGGAAGATCCGCGCGTAGCCCGCGAGCGCGTCGACGCCTTCCTGCATGCGGGCGCCGCCGGACTCGATGAACCCGACCAGCGGCGCGCCGGCGCGGCCGGCGAGCTTCATCACGCGCACGATCGAGTCGGCATGCTGGGCGCCGAGCGAGCCGCCGAGGTAGGTCGGGTCCTGCGCGTAGCAGAACACCGTGCGCCCGTCGACGCGCCCCGCGCCGGCGATCACGCCGTCGCCCGAGCGCGCCTTCTCGCCCATCCGGCGGGAGCGCACGTCCGAGCGCAGCAGCGTCAGCGACCCCGGGTCGCACAACGCCTCCAGGCGCTCGATCGGGGACAGCCGCTCGTCGGCGGCCTCGCGGATCAGCTCGACGGTCATTCGGCCTCCAAGCAGAGGACGGCGTTGTGGCCACCGAAGCCGAACGCGTTCGACAGCGCGACCGCGGGACGGCCGTCGATGTCGAGCGTGCGGGCCTCGTTGGGTACGTAGTCGAGGTCGAGCCCGTCCTCGGGCTCGCCGTAGTTGAGCGTCGGCGGCGCGATCCGGTCGCGCATCGCCAGCAGCGTCGCGACGGCCTCGACCGCGCCGGCGGCGCCGAGCGTGTGGCCGATCGAGGACTTCAGCGACGAGACGGGCACGTCCGTCCCGAGCACCGCCTTGATCGCGAGCGTCTCCGCCCGGTCGTTGAGCGGCGTCGACGTGCCGTGCGCGTTGACGTAGACGACGTCCTCCGGGCTGCGCCCGGCATCGGCGAGCGCGAGGCGCATCGCCTCGGCGGCGCCCGTGCCGTCCTTGTCCGGAGCGGTCAGGTGATAGGCGTCCGACGTCGAGCCGTAGCCCGAGATCGTGCCGAGGATCGTCGCGCCGCGCTCGCGCGCGGCCTGAGCCTCCTCGAGCACGAGCACCGCGGCGCCCTCGCCCATGACGAAGCCGTCGCGGCGGGCGTCGAACGGCCGCGAGATGCCCTCGTTGGACATCGCGTCGAGCGCGCCGAACGCGGCGGTGGCCAGCGGGGTGAGCGCGGCCTCCGAGCCGCCCGTGACGACGGCGTCGGACTCGCCCGCCTGGATCGAGCGCATGGCGGCCCCGATCGCCTGGGCCCCGGCCGCGCAGGCCGAGACGACGGAGTAGGACTCCCCGCGCAGGCCGTGGCGCATCGAGACGCCGGCGGCGCCCGCGTTGCCCATCAGCAGCGGGATCGCGAGCGGCGACACCTTCTCAGGGCCCTTCTCGAGCAGCGCGGCGTGCTGGATCTCGAGCGTGCCGATGCCGCCGATGCCCGTGCCGATGATGCAGGCGACGCGCTTGACGTCATACGGGATCTCGCCGTCCCAGCCGGCGTCGCGCAGCGCCTCGTCGGAGGCGACCATCGAGAACTGCGTGAAGCGGTCCGCGCGGCGCGCCTCCTTGATCGAGAGGTGCTCGGAGGAAACGAACTCGGTGGCGGCGCCGACGCCGTCCTCGATGCCCGAAGCACCCGCGCGCCAGCGCTCGTAGAGCGGCCGCGCGCCGACGCCCAGGGGCGAGACGGCGCCGACACCGGTGACGACGACCTCGCGTCTCATGCCGCGCGGCTCACCACCAGGTCGACGGCGTCGCCGACGGTCTTGATCTGGGCGACGTCCTCGCCCTTGAGCTGGACGCCGAACTCGTCCTCGATGATCTGCGAGAGCTCGGCGAGGTCGAGCGAGTCGACGTCGAGCTCCTCGAAGGTCGCGTCGCGGGTGATCTGCGACTCCTCCACGCCGAACTGTGGGAGGGCGTCGGTGACGACCTTCTCGACCTGGTCGGGGGTGACGGTGGTGGCCATGGTGTCTGGGTTCTCCTTTGCGTCTGGTTGGGTCAGGCGGACATGCCGCCGTCGACGAACAAGGTGGTGCCGGTCACGTAGCCGGCGTCCTCGGAGGCGAGGAAGCGCACCGCGGCGGCGACCTCGTCCGGGGTGCCGGGCCGGCGGGCCGGCACGGCCTGCACGACTTCCTGCGGGAGGTCGGCGGTCATGTCGGTCTCGATGTAGCCGGGCGCGACGGCGTTGACCGTGACGCCGCGCCGCGCGACCTCCGCGGCGATCGTCTTGGTCATGCCGATCAGCCCGGCCTTCGCCGCCGCGTAGTTCGCCTGCCCGGCGTTCGCGCGCGGGCCGACGACGCTGGCGACGTTGATCACGCGCCCGTAGCGGGAGCGGATCATCCCGCGCATCGCGCGGCGGGTGAGCCGGAAGGCGGCAGTGAGGTTGGTGTTGATGACGCGATCCCACATCTCGTCGTCGAGCTGCAGCGCGAGCCCGTCGGCGCGTACGCCGGCATTGTTGACGAGCGCGAGCACGGGGCCGAGCTCGGTCTCCGCGCGGGCGACGAGGTCCTCGCCGGTGCCGTTGGAGACGTCGCCGACCAGCAGCGCGCCGCGTACGCCGGCGGCCTCGACCGCTTCGAGCGTGGCGCGCGCGCCGGCCTCGTCGGTGCGGTAGCCGATGCCGACGTTCCAGCCGTCGGCCGCGAGCGAGCGGGCGATCGCGGCGCCGATGCCCTTCGAGGCGCCGGTGACGAAGGCGGTCGCGTTCTCGGGGCGGCTCATCCGTTGCCCCATTCGAGCAGCCCCGCGCCCCACACGAAGCCCGCACCCATCGCGGCGACGAGCACGCGCTGGCCGGCGTGCAGCCGGTCGTCCTCGCGCAGCAGCGACAGCGCCAGCGGGATCGAGGCGGCGGACGTGTTCGCCATGCCCGCGACGTAGTCGGCGACGCGCTCCTCACGCAGGCCGAGCCGCTGGCCGACGGCGCGGATGATGCGCCCGTTGGCCTGGTGGTAGACGAACAGGTCGACGTCGTCGAGCGCCACGCCGGCCTGCTCGCACACGCGCGCGGTGATCTCGGTGAGCTGCTTGACGGCGAACTGGTAGGTCGAGTGACCGTCCATGCGGATCTTCGAGTCCTCGCGCGTCGCGTAGATCGCGCCGGCGAGCTCGCCGTCGGCCTCGAGGGCGATCGGCCCGATGCCCGAGCCCGTGCCGGCAGCGGAGACGACCACCGCGCCGGCCCCGTCGGCGAACAGCGCCGCGGTCTTCGCGTCGTCGAGGTCGAGGAAGCCGGAGAGGCGGTCGGCGCCGATCACCAGCACGCGCTCCGCACGCCGCGACTCGACCTGCCCGCAGGCGAGCTGCAGCGCCGAGAGCCAGCCCGTGCAGGCGGCGCCGATGTCGATCGCGCCCCCGCTCGGGACGCCGAGCCGCTTGGCCACGACGGGCGCGGAGTTCGGGATCACGAGGTCCTGCGAGACCGTCGCGACGAGCACCAGGTCGATCTCGGCGGCGCGCAGGCCGGCGTCCTCGAGGGCGCGCTCGGCGGCGGCGACCGCCATGTCGTCGAGGCTCTCCTCGGCCCCGGCCCAGCGGCGCGAGTGGATGCCGGTGCGACGCACGATCCACTCGTCGTCGACACCGAAGCGGTCGGCGAGCTCGGCGTTGGCGACGACTCGCTCGGGCACGTAGTGGCCGAGGCCGGCGATGCGCGCGACGCGCACGGAGGCCGCGCGCTCGTCGAGCGTCTCGACCTGGGTGACGGCATCAGGCATGGGCGTGCTCCTCGAGCGCGCGGACCGGACAGTCGGGCAGGATCCGCTTGCCCATGCGGGCAAGCAGCGTGCCGGGGCCGGTCTCCACGAAATCGCGCACGCCGGCGGCGTGCAGGACGAGCATCGTCTCGCGCCAGCGCACGGGCCGTACGAGCGCCTCCGTGAGCTCGGCGCGCACGTCGGCGAACGGCTGGGTGGTCGCGCAGGAGATGACGGGGAAGCGCGGCTCGCTGATCGCCACCGCGTCCAGCGCGGCTCGCAACGGGGCCATGGCGGGACGCATCGACGGCGAGTGGAACGCGCCGGCGACGTCGACGGGCAGTGTGCGCCGGCCGAGCCCGCGCGCGGCCTCCTCGGCGCGGGCGAGCGCCTCGCGCGGGCCCGAGAGGACGATCTGACCGGGTGCGTTGTCGTTGGCGACGGTCACGCCGGAGCGCTCGGCGACGGCCTGCGCGTCCTCGGGCGTGCCGCCGATCAGGGCGATCATCGATCCGTCGGGATCGGCCTCGGCCATCAGGCGGCCGCGCAGGACGACGAGCTCGAGCGCGTCCTCGCGGGCGAGCACGCCCGCGGCGGTCAGAGCGGCGAGCTCGCCGAGCGAGTGGCCGGCGGCGGCGCCCGGCTCGAGGCCGGCGGCCTCCCAGGCGGCGAGCGACGCGCAGAAGATCGCGGGCTGCGCGAAGCGGGTGGATTCGTCGACGCGCGCGAAGGGATCCTCGCCGACGAGCTCGACGCAGCGGTCGAGCAGGTCGGGGGCGCGTGTCGCGACGAGGTCGCGCATGCCGGGCACCTGGCTGCCCTGCCCGGGAAAGAGCGCGGCGGGTCGTGCGGTGTCGATCGCTTGAGTCACTACACCTAGCTAAACCCAGGGGTGAGCGACGTCACACCTTCGGCTCGACCGCACCCCCCGGCCGGGGGGTCGGCGCTCATCTCACGAGATCAGGCCGAGCCGCTGCGCCTTCTGCACGGCCTCCGCGCGATTGCGCACCTCGAGCTTGCGATACAGCGACGAGGTGTGCTCCTTGACGGTGTGCGGCGAGAGGAACAGCCGTCCGGCGATCTCGCGGTTGGTCGCGCCCGAGCCGATCGCCTCGAGCACCTCTCGCTCGCGATCGGTCAGCAGCGGCGCCTGCGGTCCCTCGTGCGCGCGGAACATCGTCTGGCCGAGCCCGACGCGGCGCACGGCGGCGGCGATGTCGGCGGCCGGCCAGTCCTTGGAGATGAAGCCCGCCGCACCTGCGGCGCGCGCCGCGTTGGGAGAGATCCGCCCGGCGCCGGAGATCAGCAGCACGTTGGTGATCGGCGAGAGCGAGCGCAGCCGCTCGCAGATCTCCGCGCCCGACTCCTGCCCGACGAAGAGGTCGACGAGCGCGACGTGCGGCTCGTAGCGGGTGGCGAGCGCTACCGCCTCTCGCGCGTTGCGCGCGCTCAGGCAGCGCTCCACCCACGGCTGCTCGCCGAGCATCAGCCGGAAGCCCCAGTGCACGACCTCGTGGTCGTCGACGATCAGCACCCGCAGCCGCCGCTCGGGGCTGCCCGTCGCCAACCGCGAGGGGTTGACGTCGGCGAGGTTCACACCGGCACCGCCAGCCGGACGCGCCAGAACCCGGGCTCGCGCTCGCCGAACTCCACGATCCCGCCGATCTGGAGCGCCTCGAGCGCCGCCAGCCGCAGGCCCATCCCGGAGCGGCCGGGACGCCCGGTCACACCGTCGTTGGCGACCTCGAGGGTCAGCGTTCCGTCGTTCTCGCGCAGCGCCACTTCGACGCGGCTGGGCTTCGCGTGCTTGTGCGCGTTGCGGACCGCCTCGGCGAGTATCGACTGCAGCAGCGGCTCGAGCTGGGGCGGCACGGCGACGTCGCGCGCCCCGTCGGCGAGCGTCACCCCGAGGTCGGGGTGCATCCGCCGCAGGCGGCTGATCTCGTCGAGCAGCGTCGTCTGGGTCTCCGGCGCCGAGCGTCCCAACGGGCGCTGCAGCGCCGCGCGCAGGTCGCCGAGCGCAGCCTGCAGCTCGGCGGCGATCCGCTCGCGCGCCTCGGGACTGAGCTCCGCACCCGATGCGAGCGCGAGCTGCACGCCGAAGAGCCGCTGGATCACGCCCTCGTGCACGTCGCGCGCGAGGTCGATGCGCTCCTGCAGGCGGCGCGCGTTCATCTGCTGGTTGGCGGCCAGCCGCGCGCGGGTCGCCAGCGCCGCGGTCTTTCCGAGCGCCCACAGCAGGTGCCGCTCGGCGCGCGTCAGCGGCTTCCGGCCCGGTCCGCGGTCGGAGATGATCACGCCCATCCAGCGCCCCGCCGCGGCAACCGGCACGCACACCATCGTCGCCTCGCGCAGCAGGTCGCGGTACTCCTCGGGCACGTCCGGCACCATGTCGTCGAGCATCTCGATGACGCGGTCCTCGGCGAGCGCCTGGCGCGCGATCGGCGCCGACTCGACGGTGACGTGCGCGTCGGCGAAGACCTCGAGCGGGATCCCCCACGCGCCGGCCGCCCGCACGCGCCGGCGCGCGTCGTCGTAGCGGAAGATCACCGCCCGGTCCATGTTCGCCAGCCGGCACGTCGCCTCGCACAGGCGCGAGTAGAACGCGTCCGAGGCGTCGTCCCCCTCCACCTCGGCGAGGACCTCGACGAAGGTCTCGAGCGCCTGGAAGGGGACGGCGGGGGCGGCGTGGGTTGGACCGGTCATGGCTGCATCGACATCATGGTGCATCTGGAAGGATGCCGGGCGTGGCCGAAGACTACGAGTCTCGGGTCCGCGCGATCTGGGATGCCTACGAGCGCGGCGGGGCCGCGGCGATGCGCGACCTGCTCGACGACGACGTCGCGCTGCGGCCGTCAGGCGGCGAGGTGCTGCGCGGGCCGGCCGAGATCGTGGGCTACCTCGAGCGCCACGGCGACTCGCTGTCCGCGATCCCGCACGTCTACGAGTCCCACGGCGACTGCGTGCTGGTCCACGGCAGCCTGCGCCGGTTCCGCGACGGCGGCTTCCTCGACGTGCAGCCGTCATGGGTGTACTTCTTCCGCGACGGGCGGCTGCTCGGCGCCACCGCGTACGCCTCGCGTGCCGAGGCGCTGGCGGCGATCGAGGACTTCGCGGTCCCTCGCGCCTGAAACAGTCCCTCGGCAACCTGTTCCGCGGCTGACGAACGGGAGCACCACTTAGACTCGCGTCGATGACCGACGTCACCGCGAGCTCGCGCGACGACCTGCTCCGATCGGTCGTCGCGGGAACCGCGGGCGTCGTCGGCGACGCGTTCCTGCACCGGCTCGTCCGGGCCGTGGGTGAGGCGCTCGGCGCCGAGGCCTGCTGGGTCGCGGCGCTCGTCGAGGGACGGCCCGTCGCGCGCGTCGTCGCATGCTGGCCCGCCGGCGCCCTCCCCGAAGGCGACGAACGCCCGCTCGCGAAGGGGCTCGCCGGCGACCACGCCGTCGACTGTCCCGGTTCCGACGGGCGCACGGTCGGCTTCCTCGCCGTCACTGCGCCGGGCCCGGTCGAACCGAGCCCCGGTGACCTCGAGGCGCTGCAGATCTTCGCCGCCCGCGCCGGGGCCGAGCTCGAGCGGCGCGACCGCGAGAGCAGGCTGCGCGAGCGCGAGGCCGAGATCGTCGCCTCGCGCGCCCGCGTGCTCGCCGCCGCGGACGAGGAGCGCCGCCGCATCGGGCGCAACCTGCACGACGGAGCGCAGCAGCGCCTCGTCGCCCTGAGCCAGTTCCTCGGCGTCGCGAGCCGCAAGCTCCAGCGCGGTGAGCCGGCCGAGGCCGAGCGGCTGATCGCGCTCGCGCGCGAGCAGGTCGAGGCGGCCGGCACGGAGCTGCGCGACCTCGCCCGCGGCCTGCACCCCGTGGCGCTCGAGCGCGGCCTCGCGCTCGCGCTCGACACGCTCGCGATGCAGTCCTCGCTTCCGCTCGAGGTGGCGGCGCTGCCCGACCGCCGTCTGCCCGACGTGCTCGAGGCGACGATCTACTACGTGGTCGCCGAGGCGCTCTCCAACGCGGCCAAGCACGCGCAGGCGACCCGGGTGCGGGTGGCGGTGGTGCTCGAGTCCGGGCGGGTGGGCGTGACCGTCGACGACGACGGCGTCGGCGGCGCCGACCCCGATCGCGGCAGCGGCCTGGCCGGGCTGGCCGGACGCCTCGAGGCGCTCGGCGGGACGCTCGACATCGCCAGCCCCTCGGGCGGCGGGACGACGCTGCGCCTGAGCATCCCCGTCAGCGCCTGGCGCACTCCGGGCGAGCCGTTCCTGGAGTTCGGGCACGGCAGCGACGCCGGCCAGGGTGCGCGGCGCATCGCCCAGGTGATCGACGGCTCGATCCGCGCCGGCCTCTCGCTCGCGCGCGAGTGGGATCTCGAAGGCGGCCTGCCGCGTCCTGGCACGCTGCTGCCCGTGCGCGACCACGACGGCGTGCGCCATGCGACGGTGCGGGTCACGCGCGTCACCGTCGTCGCCTTCTCGGAGGTCGACGAGGAGATGGCGACCGCGGCGATGGGCGAGCCCACGGCCGTCGAGCGCTGGCGCGCGGACCGCCGGCACTTCTTCGCGAGCTGCCGCGACGAGATCGCGGTACTGCTCGGCGAGCGCGACTGGCGGCTGACCGACGACGAGCCGATGGCCTGCGTCTGGTTTACGCTCGCGGACGAGCCCGCGTAGCGGCTACGGCAGCGGCCACTCGTGCACGGGCACGTTCGCGTGCATGTGCTCGCGGTAGCGCACCGTCATCTCGCGCAGGGCGGCGTCGCGGTCGAGGTGGTCGTAGAGCCGGTGGAAGGTGGCGGCCTGCCAGCTCGCGCCGTTCTGCTGGGTCACGCAGCGGCGCTCGATGATCGCCAGCAGGCGATCGCGGTCGGCGGCCTGGATGCCGAAGCGCTCGAGCCCCTCGTGGGCGAGCGGCAGCAGGCGGCGCAACACGAGCTCGGTGGCCGGGACCTCCCCCACGCCCGGCCAGTAGACGTCGGCGTCGATGCCGTCGCGCGCGCCGCGATGGAAGTTCTCCTCCGCCGCGGAGAACGACATCCGCGACCAGACCGGACGCTCCTCGTCGACGAACGCGCGGATCAGCCCGTAGTAGAACGCGGCGTTGGCGACGATGTCGACCACGGTCGGGCCGGCGGGCAGGACGCGATTCTCGACGCGCAGGTGCGGGCGCCCGCGCACGTTGTCGTAGATCGGCCGGTTCCAGCGGTAGATCGTCCCGTTGTGCAGGCGCAGCTCGGCCAGCCCTGGCACCTCGCCCTGGTCGTAGGCGGCGACGGGGTCCTCGTCCTCGCACAGCGGCAGCAGCGCGGGGAAGTAGCGGACGTTCTCCTCGAAGAGGTCGAAGATCGAGGTGATCCAGCGCTCGCCGAACCAGACGCGCGGGCGCACGCCCTGGGCCTTGAGCTCTTCGGGGCGGGTGTCGGTGGCCTGCTCGAAGAGGGCGATGCGGGTCTCGCGCCACAGCTCGCGGCCGAAGAAGAACGGCGAGTTGGCGCCGACCGCGAGCTGGATCCCGGCGATCGACTGGGCCGCGTTCCAGTGGCTGGCGAACGCGTTGGGATGGATCTGCTGATGCAGCTGCACGCTGGTGCAGGCAGCTTCGGGGGCGATCGAGTCGGCGTAGGTGTTGAGGCGCTCGATCCCGGCGATCGAGATGTGCAGGTCCTCACCGCGGGCGGCGAAGATCTGCTGGTTGAGCAGCTCGTAGCGCGGGTTCGCGCTGAAGGCGTCGGCGCTCAGGTGCTGCTCGCGCAGCGTCGGCAGCACGCCGATCATGACCATGTGCGCGCCGACCGTGCGCGCCTTGGACTCGGCCTCGTTGAGGTCGCGCCGCACGTCGTCCTCGAGCTCTGATGCGATCGCCTGGCTGAGCAGCCGCGGCGGGATGTTGATCTCGACGTTGAACTGCCCCAGCTCGGTCTGGAAGTCCTCGTCGGCGATCGCCGCGAGCGCCACGGCGTTCTTCATCGCCGGCTCGCCGGCGTCGTCGGTCAGGTTGAGCTCGATCTCGAGCCCGATCGAGCGGTGCTCGGCGTCGAAGCGCGACTCCGACAGCATGCGCGCGAACACGTCGAGCGACCGCCTGACCTTCGCGCGGTAGCGCTGGCGGTCCTCGCGGGTGAACTCCCGTGCGGCGACTTTCTCGCCCATATGAGGTGGATGTTCCCACGGCGGTCGCGGGTTACGCGCCGCGCACGCGTCCGGGCCTCCCGGCGGCTCCGACGAGCGTGCGTGCGTGAGGCGCGCGTCCGCCGTCTCCGGCTCGAGACGGCGGACGCGGTCGGAAGCGCCGAGTCAGGCGCGGTTACGCATCCAGCGCGTGGGCGGCGCGGAACGTTCCCTCCGGGTCGTACTCGGCGCGGACCGCACGCAGGCGCTCGATCGTCATCGGGTCGAAGGCGTGCTTCGCCGCGCCGGCGTGCTCGGAGAAGTTGAGGTACGAGCGATCGGCCGCGTCGGCGGCCAGCGCGCCCTTCATCGCCCCGAGCGTGCCGCCGATCGCGGCAGCCACCTCGGCGTCCATCGGGATGCCGACGCCGAAGGCGATGAACGAGCCGTCGAGTGTCGCCAGCGCGCCCGCGTTCTCCGGGGCGACGGCGAGCGCGCCCCCGAGGTGGCGGATCTCGATTGACAGCAGCGGCGAGCCCGTGCCCGGACCGGCGACGTCCATCAGCGCGTCGATCGACGCCGGTCGCAGGTCGCGCAGCAGCTGGCCGCCGGTGATGCCCGGGACCGGGTGCTCGGGGTCCATGTGCAGGCGCACGAGCGCGGCCGGTGCCACCGGGGCGACGGTGTCCATCTGCGGCGCGAGCGCGCGCAGCGGGGCCAGCAGTCGCGCGGCCTCCTCGGCGCTCCCGAGCAGCGTCGCCTCGACGACCGCGAACGAGTTGCCGCGCATCGGCTCGGGGATGTCGGGAAGCGGCGGGAACTGGAGCAGCCGCACGCAGGAGGTCAGCTCCTCCGGCACGGTGCGGACCCAGTCGCGCCATGCGTGGAACACCTCGCGGGTACGCTCGGCGTCGAAGAACAGCGCGCCCGAGACCAGCTCCGGGACCGCGTAGAGCTGCATCTCCATCGCGACGACCGCGGCCGGCGAGGCGCCGCCGCCGCGCAGCGACCAGAACAGCTCCTCGTGGTGCTCGGCGTCGGCGCGGATCAGCTCGCCCTCGGCGGTGACGAGCTCGATCGCGGTGACGCTGTTGGCGGCGAGGCCGCGCTTGCGCGCCATCCAGCCGATGCCGCCGCCGAGCGAGTAGCCGACGACCCCGACGTCGGGCGAGGAGCCGGCGAGCGGCATCAGGCCGACGGCGGACGCGGGCTGTACGACGTCGTCCCAGAGGTCGCCGGCGAGCACGCGGGCGCGGCGGTGCTCGACGTCGATCTCGACGCCGCGCATCTCGTGGGTGCGGAC
>JAXDHR010000034.1:0-7543 GCA_034664425.1 Solirubrobacteraceae bacterium | reverse complement strand
CCGCGCAGCAGCGAGCCGCCGCCGGCGAGCAGGATGCCCTCCTTGGTGATGTCCGCGGCCAGCTCGGGCGGCGTCTCCTCGAGCGTGTCGTGCACCGCCTCGCAGATCGCGGCGAGCGCGGGCTCGATGGCGGCACGGACCTCGATCGAGTCGAGCTCGAGCTCGCGCGGCAGGCCCGACATCAGGTCACGGCCGCGGATGCGGGTGCGCAGCTCCTCCGGCAGCGGCTCGGCGGAGGCGATCGCCAGCTTGATCTGCTCGGCGCTCTGCGTGCCGATCGCCATCCGGTGCTCGAGCCGCAGGTGGGTCGAGATCGCGTCGTCGAGGTCATAGCCGCCCGTCCGCAGGGAGCGCGCCACGACGATCGAGCCGAGCGAGATCACCGCGACCTCGGTCGTGCCGCCGCCGACGTCGACGACCATGCGCCCGACCGGCTCGGCGATCTCCATGCCCGAGCCGATCGCGGCGGCCAGCGACTCCTCGATCAGGTGCACCTCGCGCGCCCCGGCCGACCGCGCGGCCTCTTCGACGGCGCGGCGCTCGACGTCGGTGATGCCCGACGGGGCGCACATGATCAGCCGCGGGCGGCTGAAGCGGCTCGTCAGCACCTTGTCGACGAACTGGCGCAGCATCGCCTCGCAGACGTCGAAGTCGGCGATCACGCCGTGGCGCAGCGGCCGGTCGGCGGAGATCGTTGCCGGCGTGCGGCCGATCATCCGCTGGGCGTCGGCCCCGACGGCATGGACCTCGTTCGTCTGTTGGTCGATGGCCACGACGGACGGCTCGGAGAGCACGATGCCGCGGCCGCGGACGTAGACGACGGTGTTCGCGGTGCCCAGGTCGATCGCCATGTCGCCGACCGGACGTACGGCGGACAGGGACCAGCGGCGTCGGTTCCGTCCGGCGAGGGGCACCGCGCCCACTCAAGCAGATGGATATGGGTGTTCCGGCAAGCGCGGTTGCCGCTAGACCATCTACCGCGGATCCTGGCCGCCGTGGTGCGCGATGAAGCCGAGGGTCCGCAGCCAGGCGTCCTCGGAGGCCTCGGCGAACTCCTCGTACTTGCGGTCGAAGAACGAGTGCGGGGCGCCCTCGTAGAGGACGAACTCGTTCTCGACCTCGGCGTCGGCGAGCGCCGCCTCGAAGTTCGCGATGTCGGCCGGCGGGATCGCCGGGTCGGCACCGCCCATCAAGCCGAGGATCGGGGTGCCGTGCATGTCGCTCGCCCGGTCGCGCGCGCCGGGCTCGTCGTTGCGCGGGCCGGGCCGGCCGTAGAAGCCGACCGCACCGGAGAGGCCGTGGCCGCTCGCCGCGGCGAGCCACGACGTCGACCCGCCGAAGCAGAAGCCGACGGTGAACACGGCGCGGCAGTCGCCGCCCTCGGGGGTGCGCAGCCGGTGCACGGCGGCGCCGATGTCGGCCTGCAGCGTCTTCTGGCGGGTCTGGGCCACGTGCGGCGCGTAGTCCCAATCGTCCCCGCGCTTCTCGACCCCGGCGGTGCGGCCGAAGTAGTCGATCGCCAGCGCCCGCACGCCGCGCTCGGCAAAGCGCAGCGCGAGCTCCTCGTAGAAGCGGTAGAGCCCGCGGACGTCCGGGAGGACGACGACGCCGGTGCCGATGTGGTCCTCGGGAACCGCGTCGAAGGCCGCGAAGCGGTTGCCGTCGGGCGCCTGCAGGACGAGATCCTCGTGCGCGACCGCGGCGCCGGCGATCGGCGGGATGGGCGGGAGGGAGTCGGCGTCGAAGCACATGCCCGGATCCTCGCACGCCTCAGCCGCGTTCGATCACGTCCAGCGTGCCCGGCCTGAGCTCGACCTCGCGCCCGCTCGCCGCCACCAGCGCGGCGACCGCCGACGGCGTGCGCGGCGGCGGGCTCGCGCAGAGCGCGATCCGTGCGACCGCTCCCCGCGTGGCCTTGACCATGTGCGAGACCGGGATGCGCTCGCCGCCCCGCTCGACGAACGCCCGCACGCCGAGCACGGCGCCCCGGCGCGGCCGCCACGCCGCGGCGTAGCCGCCCGAGCGCAGGTCGACGACCAGCCCGCCGTCGGGGAGCGTCTCGCGCAGGGGCCCGCGCCAGTGCGCCGCCAGGCCGCCGATCCGCGGCAGCTTCGCGTCGATCGGCAGCTTGTAGGCCGGGATCCGGTCGTCGGGCGCGAGCACGCCCCACAGGGCGCTGAAGATCAGGACCCGGCGGCGCGCACGCAGCGGCAGCTCGGGCAGCCCGAGGTACTGGTACAGCACGCCGCTGTAGACCGCCGACGCGCGCGCCGCGGGCGCACGCAGCAGCGCGTCGCCGTCCGGCAGCGCGCGCAGCACCGCCTGGCGCGCGGCGGTGAGCTCGGGATGCGCCAGCGCGGCGAGATCGACCGGGCGGCCTCGGCGCGGTGTGGTCTTTCCCTCCGAGGGCGGCAGCAGGACGAGCACCGGGGCGGCAGCCTAATCTCCGTGGACATGACCTACGTCGCCGCCGCGGACCGCTACGAGCCGATGCCCTACCGCCGCTGCGGGCGCAGCGGACTGATGCTGCCCGCGATCTCGCTCGGGCTCTGGCACAACTTCGGACACGACCGCCCCATCGACACCCAGCGGGCGATCCTGCGGCGCGCCTTCGACCTCGGCGTGACCCACT
Organism: Solirubrobacteraceae bacterium; assembly: GCA_034664425.1. Taxonomy (GTDB): domain Bacteria; phylum Actinomycetota; class Thermoleophilia; order Solirubrobacterales; family Solirubrobacteraceae; genus DATBDM01. Next base: position 4,911 of record JAXDHR010000034.1, on the reverse strand, counting down.
TCGACCTCGCCAACAACTACGGCCCTCCCTACGGCTCGGCGGAGACGAACTTCGGCCGCATCCTGCGCGAGGACTTCCTGCCCTACCGCGACGAGCTCGTCCTCTCGACGAAGGCCGGCTACGACATGTGGCCCGGGCCTTATGGCGACCACGGCTCGCGCAAGTACCTGCTCGCGAGCCTCGACCAGAGCCTGTCGCGGATGGGCCTCGACTACGTCGACATCTTCTACTCGCACCGCTTCGATCCCGACACGCCGCTCGAGGAGACGATGGGCGCGCTGGACTCGGCCGTCCGGGCCGGCAAGGCGCTCTACGCCGGCATCTCCTCCTACTCGGGGGAGCGCACCGTCCAGGCGGTGCGGATCCTGCGGGAGCTCGGGACCCCGCTGCTCATCCACCAGCCCTCCTACTCGCTGCTCAACCGCTGGATCGAGGAGGACCTGCTCGACGTGCTCGGCGAGGAGGGCGTCGGCTCGATCGTGTTCTCGCCGCTGGCCCAGGGCATGCTCACCGATCGCTACCTCGACGGGATCCCCGAGGGCTCGCGGGTCGCGACGGGCGGCGCCCTCGAGGAGGGCATGCTCAGCGAGGAGAACCTGACCCACATCCGCGCGCTGAACGACATCGCCTCCGACCGTGGTCAGACGCTCGCGCAGATGGCGATCGCCTGGACGCTGCGCGATCCACGGGTGACCTCATCGCTGATCGGCGCCTCGAGCGTGCGACAGCTCGAGGACTCGCTCGCCGCCGTGCGCGACCTCGACTTCTCCGACGACGAGCTCACGCGCATCGACCGCCATGCCGTCGAGGGCGGCATCAACCTGTGGGCGCAGAGCTCGGCCCAATGACGCGACGGTCCTAGGACCGATTGCCGATGGCTACCGCGACCCGATCGGCGCGAGGCTTGCCAGCATGAGCACTCCCAGCGAGATCATCACCGACGAGGTCACGGCATGGCCCGGCGTGTCCGCGGGCGAAGGCCGCCGCGGCGAGTGGTCGTTCCGGCTCGGCCGGCGCGAGATCGGCCACCTGCACGGCGACCACGCCGCGCACTTCTCGTTTCCCAGGCCGATCTGGGCCGAGCTGTTCGCCGAAGGCCGGATCGTCCACCACCCGGTCTTCCCGGAGAAGCAGGGCCCGGCGGCGCGGCGGATCGAGGACGAGGACGACGTCCGCGACGTGATCGCCCTGCTGCGACTGAACTACGACCGGATGAGCGAGGCGGCGCCGGCCCGCTAGCGTCCGGGCATGCGCGCCGCCATACCCGCCTAGGCAGCCGCGAAGCGCTTCGCGGCGCGGGCGCGGCGCTTGGCAGCCTCGAGGTCGCGGTCCTTCGGCGGCGCCTGCGTGACGAGCTCGGCGAGCAGGTCGCCGGTGACCTGCGCGACGCGCTCGACAGCTCGGTCGAAGGCGGCCTGATTGGCCTGCGACGGCTTCGTCGCCCCGCTCACCTTGCGGACGTACTGCAGCGCCGCGGCGTGGACCTCGTCCTCCGTCGCGGGCGGCGCGAAATTGTGGAGCTCTCGGATGTTGCGGCACATGCTGGAAAGCCTAGACGCGGGGGATGCCTGCGTCGACCGCGGAGAGAACACGAATCACGACACTAGACTCGCCGCATGGCCGACGCCGCGGTCCTGCTGGTCGACGACGACGCCCGGATCCTGCGCATGCTCGAGCGCACGCTCACGGCGGAGGGCTACGCCGTCGACGCGGTCGCCGACGGCGGGGCCGCGCTCGCACGCGTCGAGCGCTCCGTGCCCGACCTGATCGTCCTCGACGTCACGATGCCCGGCCTCGACGGGCTCGCGGTGACGCGCCGCCTGCGCGCGCGGCGGCTCGCCGTCCCGATCCTGTTGCTGACCGCGCGCGATGCGCTCGAGGAGCGCGTCGCCGGACTCGATGCGGGGGCCGACGACTACCTCGTCAAGCCGTTCGAGATCGAGGAGCTGATGGCGCGCGTGCGGGCGATGCTGCGCCGCAACCACGTGCCGAACGAGCAGCTCGCGTACGGCGATCTCACGCTCGACCCGCAGGACGGCAGCGCGCGGCGCGGCGGCCGTGAGCTCAAGCTGACGCGGCGCGAGGCGGAGCTGCTCGAGCTGCTGCTGCGCAACGCGCGCGGAGTCGTCACGCGCGACCGGGCCCTCGAGGAGGTCTGGGGCGGCGCGGGCGAGGCGGGGGCGAACGTGGTCGACCGCTACGTCGGCTACCTGCGCCGCAAGCTCGGCGAGCCGCCGCTGATTCACACCGTGCGCGGGCTCGGCTTCCGGCTGGGCCGCGACTGAGCCGTGCGCAGCGCCGGCCTGCGGGCGCGCGTCGCGCTGGCGGCGGCCGCGGCGATCGTGGTCGCGGTCGCGCTGCTCGGCGTGGCGGTGTCCGCGGTGCTCGGGCACGAGCTCAACGGCTCCCTCGACCGGGCGCTGCGCGAGCGCGCGGTCGACGTCGCGCGCCTCGCCGCCTCGACGCCCGACCTGCTCGTCGCGCCCGGCGCGCTCGAGGGCCGCGTCGGCGGCTCGTCGCTGCTCGTGGAGATCGTCGATCGCCGCGGTCGCATCGTCGCCCGCTCGGACGGCCTCGGTGGCCGCGTGCTGCCCGAGAGCGCGGCGACGCGCGCCGCGCTGCACGGCCGCCGCACCGCGTACGCGAACGACCTGCTCGGCACGGAGCCGATCCGGGTCTACGCCGCGCCGCTCGGCACCCTCGGGCAGGGCCCGGCCGCGGGCGGCGCCGTGATCCTCGCCGGCACGACCACCGACATCGACCGCACGCTCGATACCACGCGCACGCTCGTCGTCGTCTGCGCGCTGGTCGCCGCCGCGCTCGCCGCGGGACTCGCCACGCTGCTCAGCGGCCGCGCGCTCGCGCCGCTGCGGCGGCTGGCCGGCGGGGCGCGCGCGATCGAGCGCTCCGGCGACGCGTCCGAGCGCCTCCCCGTGCCGCCCACGCGCGACGAGGTCGGCGAGCTGGCGTCGACGCTGAACGCCATGCTCGCCTCGCTCGAGCGCGCGCAGGAGGCCGAGCGCCGCTTCGTCGGCGACGCGTCGCACGAGCTGAGGACCCCGCTCACCGCGCTGCGGGGCAACGCGGCCTACGTCGTGCGCCACGGCGCCGACCCCGCCGCGCTCGCCGATCTCGAGGCCGACGCGGCGCGGCTCAGTGCGCTGCTCGACGACCTGCTCGCGCTCGCGCGCGAGGATGCCGCCGCGCCCGCCACAGGCACGGCGGTCGACCTCGCTGAGCTGGCCCGCGCGGCAGCCGGCGACGGCGCCACACGGTTGGAGCTGCCCGACGGCCCGGTGCTGGTCCGCGGCGAGCGCTCGGCGCTCGAGCGCGCGCTCGGCAACCTCGTCGCCAACGCGCGCCGCCACGGTCCGCCGGGCGGCGCCGTGACGATCGCCGCCGGCGAGCGCGACGGCCGCGCCTTCGTCTCCGTCGCCGACGAGGGCGATGGCCTCACGCCGGACCAGGCCGAGCGGGCGTTCGAGCGCTTCTGGCGCGCGCCCGGCGCGCGCGGCGAGGGCTCAGGACTCGGCCTGGCGATCGTGCGGGCGGTGGCGGAGCGCCACGGTGGCACGGTGAGCGTCGCGGGCGCCACGTTCCGGATCGAGCTGCCGGCTGTCAGGGATCTCTCAAGGTCCGGGGGTACAACCCCCTGACCATGAGACGACTGATCACCCTTCCGGCCCGCCGTCTGTGGGCGCTCGCCGCGGCGGTCTGCGTGCTCGCGCTGGGTGCCGGCATCGCCCAGGCGGCGCTGCGCTCCGGTGGCGACAAGCCGCCGGCCAAGCCGCTCGACCGCGCCATCCGCGCCGCCGTCACGGCGCCCGCCGTGTCGGGCATCAGCGCGCGCATCGACTTCGTCAACCATCTTTTGCCCTCCGGCTCCGTCGGCGGGCCGTCGGGTGGCTCGCCGTTGCTCAAGGGCGCCTCCGGGCGCCTGTGGCTGACTGGCGACGGCCGCATGCGGCTCGAGCTGCAGTCGGACTCCGGCGACGCCCAGGTCGTCTCCGACGGCAAGCAGGCCTCGCTCTACGACGCGACGTCGAACACCGTCTATCGCGCCGCCCTGCCGCAGGACAAGGGCACCAAGCAGCACCAGGGCGGCTCGCCGACGCTCACGCAGATCGACAAGGCCCTCGCCAATCTCGGCAAGGCCTGGACGCTGTCCGGTGCGCAGCCTGGCACCACGGCGGGGCAGCCGAGCTACACGCTGCGGATCGCCCCGAAGGATGACGGCGGCCTGCTCGGTGCGGCCGAGCTCGCCTGGGACGCCGCGCACGGCACGCCGCTGCGCGCCGCGATCTACGCCCAGGGCCAGAGTGCGCCCGTGATCGAGCTGAAGGCGACGAGCATCCACTACGGCACGATCGCCGCGTCCGACGTGACGCTCAAGCCGCCCGCGAACGCCAAGGTCGTACAGGTCAACCCGCCCGCGAAGAGCGCCCAGGCGCACGGGCACGGCGCCGACGTCACCGGCGCCAAGGCGGTCGCCGGCAAGCTGAGCTTCCCGCTCTCCGCGCCGGCCAAGCTCGCCGGGCTGCCGCGCCGCGACGTGCGCCTGGTCTCGATCGAGAAGGACAAGGGCGCGCTGGCCACCTACGGCCGCGGGCTCGGCGCGATCGTCGTCTTCGAGCGGCCCGCGCAGGCCCAGTCCGGGGCCAAGCAGGGCCGTTCCGCGACGGACCAGCTGCCGTCGGTCAACGTCAACGGAGCCACGGGCAAGGAACTCGCGACGGCGCTCGGCACGGTGGTGACGTTCGACCGCGCGGGCGTGTCCTACACCGTCGCCGGGTCGGTGCCGCCCGTCGCCGCAGAGAACGCGGCGCGGGGCCTGAAGTGAACGACGCGGCGCCGATCGAGGCCCGCGGTCTGGTCAAGGTCTACGGCGACGTCGTCGCCGTAGACCACGTC
>JAXDHR010000033.1:0-2527 GCA_034664425.1 Solirubrobacteraceae bacterium | reverse complement strand
GAGCAGCAACAGTGCTGAGAGCACGAAGACCACGCCGATGAAGAGCGGCAGCTTCGATGCGAGCACGTGGGCGAAGTCGACCTGCGCCGCGGTGATGCAGCCGACGAAGACGGTCGCACCGGTCGAGCTCGCGATCGGCGGCAGCACGTGGCTGCGCAGGCGCTTGACGAGGCTCGTCGTTTGCGAGCTCTCCGGTGATGTCGTCGGGTAGACCCTGATCGCGGCCGTGTTGTGCGCGCGGTTCAGCTGCGGCGTCGCGACAGATGCGACACCGCTTGTCTGCCGGAGCGCGCTGGTCAGACGGGTGAGCGTCGCGGTGTCACCCGCGCGCGGCAACCGGACCGCGATGAGAAGCGGGCCGTTGAAGCCGCGCCCGAATCCGGTCGCCAACAGATCGTAGGCGCGCCGCGTGGTCAGCTTGGCCGGGTCGTTGCCGGCGTCGCTCGCGCCGAGCCGAAGGCCGAGCGCCGGCGCGGCCAGCAGGAGCAGAAGCGCCGTCGAGCCCACGGCCGCCCAGACGGCGCGGCGCTGGATCAGCCCGGCCCAGCGCCCCCAGAAGCCGACCACCTGCGCCGTCTGCGCGCGCCCGCGGCGGGTCCGAGGGCGACCGACCCGCCGGCCGGTCACCATCAGCAGGGCCGGCAGCAGCGTCATCGAAGCACCGAGGACGAGCAACACGGCAAGCGAGGCGGCGACGGCGGCGCCATTGAGCACGCTCACGCCGAGCGCGAACAGGCCGAGCAGCGCAATCACCACGATGCATCCGGCGAAGAGGACAGCTCGGCCGGCAGTGTTCATCGCCGTCTCGACAGCCGTCTGCACGTCACAGCCGGTCTCCCGGTAGACCTCGCGGTAGCGGGTGACGATGAAGAGCGCGTAGTCGATCCCGACGCCGAGCCCGATCATCAGCGCCAGCTCGGTCGCGAAGTCGGGCATGTCGATGACGTGGCTGCCGAGGCCGATCAGCCCCACCCCTGCTGCGAGCCCCAGCAGGGCGGTCATGATCGGCAGTCCCATCGCGAGCAGCGAGCCGAAGGCGAGCAACAGCACGACCACGGCAGCGAGCAGGCCGACGCCGGTCGCGGTCCCGACGCTCGCCCGCTGCGTCTGCTCGATCCCGAGGCCGCCCAGCTCGACTTGCAATGACGGCGAGCGGGTCGCGTCGGCCGCAGTGACCACCCGCTTGATTGCCGAGCGCGGCACCTTGGCCGCCGACCCGTCGAAGACCACGGTCGCGAAGCCGATCGTGCCCTCCTTCGAGATGGCGTGCGCACCAGGGGCATACGGGCTGACGACCCCGGTCACGTAGGGCAGGCGGCCGACGCGCTCCAGCAAGGGCTGAATCGCCGACCGCACGGGCGCGTCGGTGAGCTTGCCCGTGCGCGAGTAGAAGACGATCTGGTCCGCATCGCCCGCCTGCGCAGGGAAACGGCTCTTCAGCAGGTCGAGCGCATGCTGCGAGTTCGTGCCGGGCAGCGAGAAGTTCTCCGCCGACCGCGAGCCGACCGTCTGCGAGAGTCCTAGGACGCCGAGGCCGAGAACGAGCCAGGACAGGATGACGATCCGTCGATGAGCGATTGTCCAGAGAGTTAGCTTCAACATGATCGAGCGATCGTCGCGGGGATCAGCGCCGGTCGCATCCCAAGGCTCATTAGTCTGCAACCGGTCCGCGTACATCGAATCCCTGAACCTCTGAGTTCGGCCGAGGCTTAGCTCCAGGGGATAAGGACGATTTTCCCGGCGGTGTGGCCGGCCTCAAGCTCGGTGAATGCCGCGCGCACGTCCTCCAGCGGGTAGGTGTTCTGGATCGGAACGACTACTTCGCCCGCCACGATTGCCTTCCCGAGCTCCGCGAGCGTTTCCGCGCTTGCCGCGGCCGCGCCGCCTTCGAACTTGACCCCGTGTTTCTGGGTGGCAGGAAAGTCGACGATCGTGTCTATTCGGTCCTTGGCAACCCCAAGCTCGAGCGCCAATTCGACGTAGCCGCGACCGACGAGATCAATGAACGCTGTCACTGGTTTCCCTTCGCCGGCCGCGACGATCCGTTCAGCCAGGCCGTCGCCGTAGCTCACCGGTATGGCGCCGCGCTCGCGCAGCCATCCATGATGGCGTTCGCTGGCAACCGCGATAACTCGGGCGCCGGTGCGGACAGCGAGCTGGGTCGCGAACACACCGACGCCGCCGGCAGCACCGGCGATGACGACCGCTTCACCAGCGGTAGGGGCGACGGCACGCACGGTGGCGAACCCAGTCGCGCCAGCGACAAACAGTGCGCCGGCGACGGTCCACGGGATCGCGGCCGGCTTCGGAATGATGTGGTTCGCCTCGACCACGACGTACTCGGCGTGGCTCGCGCGGTTATCGGTATAGCCGATGACTTCGTCACCGTCGGCCACTCCCTTCACGGACGCTCCGACCTCATGGACCACGCCGGCGAAGTCGGAGCCTTGTCCGCTCGGGAACGTCAGCGGGAAGAGATCGCGAACGAGGCCTGCACGCATCGTCGCCTCGCTGGGATTGATGCCTG
>JAXDHR010000032.1:0-19984 GCA_034664425.1 Solirubrobacteraceae bacterium | reverse complement strand
CGTAGTCCGCGGCCTGGATGAGCTTGAGCAGGATGTTCTCGACGTCCTCGCCGACGTAGCCGGCCTCGGTCAGCGCTGTGGCGTCGGCGATCGCGAACGGGACGTTGAGGATCCGCGCCAGCGTCTGGGCGAGCAGCGTCTTGCCGCATCCGGTCGGCCCGAGCAGCAGGATGTTCGACTTCTGCAGCTCAATGTCCGCGTCGTCGGACTGCATCATCTGCACGCGCTTGTAGTGGTTGTAGACCGCTACGGAAAGCGTGCGCTTGGCCTGCTCCTGGCCCACGACGTACTCGTTGAGCACGCCGTAGATCTCCCTCGGCTTGGGCAGGTTGTCGATGTCGAACGACGGCGGAGCGGTCAGCTCCTCGTCGATGATCTCGTTGCAGAGATCGATGCACTCGTCGCAGATGTAGACGCCAGGTCCCGCGATCAGCTTCTTGACCTGCCGCTGCGACTTGCCGCAGAAGGAACAGAGGAGCTGCTCGTTGGAGTCGGTCGGCCGGGCCATCGGCTAGTGCTCGTGGATGACCCGGTCGATGATGCCGTACGCCTGCGCCTCGTCCGAGCTCATGAAGTAGTCGCGCTCGGTGTCCTGGCGGACCTTCTCGATCGGCTGCTTCGCGTGGCCGGCGATGATCTCGTCGAGCCGGCGCCGGAGGTCGATGACCTCGCGTGCGTGAATCTCGATGTCGGTCGCCTGCCCCTGGAAGCCGGAGGACACCTGGTGGATCAGGATCTTCGCGTTGGGCAGCGCCATGCGCTTGCCGTCGGCGCCGCCCGCCAGCAGCAGCGCGCCCATCGACATCGCGATGCCGACGCAGATCGTCTGCACGTCAGGCTTGATGAACTGCATGGTGTCGTAGATCGCCAGGCCCGCGTAGACGGACCCGCCGGGCGAGTTGACGTAGAGCGAGATGTCCTTGTCGGGATCCTCGGCCTCCAGATGGAGGAGCTGGGCCACGATCAGGTTGGCGATCTGATCGTCGATCGGGGTTCCCAGGAAGACGATCCGCTCGTTCAGCAGGCGGGAGTAGATGTCGAACGCGCGCTCCCCGCGGGAGGTCTGCTCGACGACCATCGGTACGAGTGGGCTCACGGTCCTCGCTTCGTTTCGCTTCTCGGGGTTGAATCCTTCTCCGGGTCCTGGGGTGACCCGGTAACGGCCCGTTGCCGCACTCGCCGCGAGTCTAGCGCGCCCGCGCGGACGACCATCTGGCTAGGAGCCCGGGGTCCAGAGCTCGGGCGCACCCTCCGACGGCCCGTCGGCGCCGGGTGTCCAGAGCTTGTCGCGCGCCTGCGCCTGCTCGACGGAGATCGGGGTCGCGGAGTCCGCCACCAGGTCGAGCGCCTTGCGCTGCGCGAGGTCGTTCTCGAGCTGCTCGAGCCGGCCCGTGCTCTTGAGCCGCTCGTAGAGCTTCTTGGCCGACGTTCTGCCTCCCGCCGAGCGCTCGTCACCGGTTCGCTCGTCCGACGCCGCGGCGCTCTCCACGGCTTCCATGACCTCCTCGTCGGTGGGCTGCACGCCCTCGGCCTCGACGATCGCGGCCAGCACGGCCTCGCGGCGGAGCGCCTGCTCGGCGTCCTCCTTGCCCTGCTCGATGATCTCGTCCTCGTCGCGCCCGGAGATCCGCAGGTAGGTCTCGCGCGTGATGCCCTGGTGGGAGAGCGAATGCAGCATCTGGTCCCAGAGCTCGCGCGAGCGCGCCTCGACGAGCGCATCGGGGATCTCGACGGTGGCGTTCTTGACCGCCGAGTCGAGCGCCGCCTCGCGGAACTCCGCCTCGATGCGCGCCTGCTGGACCTCGCTCATGCGCTCGCGGATGTCCGCGCGCAGCTCCTCGAGCGTGTCGAAGCCGGCCTCCGCGGCCAGCTCGTCGTCGAGCTCGGGCAGCTCCTTGGCCTTGACCTCCTTGACCGTGACCGCGAACTCGGCGTCGCGGCCCGCCAGGTCCTCGGCGGGATAGTCGTCGGGGAAGGAGATCGAGACCGTGCGCTCGTCGCCCGCGGCGGCGCCCTCGAGCTGGTCCTCGAAGCCGGGCACCAGGCGGCCCGATCCGAGCTCGACCATCTGGTCACGCCCCTCGCCGCCGGCGAACGGCTCGCCGTCGAGCGAGCCGGCGAAGTCCATCACCACGAAGTCACCCTTGGCCGCCGGGCGCTCGGCCGTGTCGAGCTTGGCGGAGCGCTCGCGGATGCGCTCGATCTCGGCGTCGATCTCCTCGTCGGCCACCGTCGGCTCGCGCTTGCCGACCTCGAGGCCCTTGTACTCGCCGAGCTTCGCGGTCGGCCGGACGCCGATCTCGATCGAGAATCGCAGCGGCTCGCCCTGAGCCGGCAGCTCGGCGAGGTCGAGGTCGGGCTCGCCGACCGGGACGATGTGCGCGTCGTCGATCGCGGCGGCGTACCAGCCGCCGAGCGAGTCGCGGACCGCCTCGTCGAGCACCGCCTCACGGCCGACACGCTGGATGACCACCGGCGGCGGCGCCTTGCCCGCGCGGAAGCCCGGCACCCGGAGGTTGCGCGCGAGCTGCCGGGCGGCCTGCGCGAGGCGGCGCTCGATCTCGGCGGGCGCGACCTCCGCCTGCACGCGTACGCGTGACTCGGGAAGCTCGGTGACGGTGGTGGTGACTGCGGTCTCGGAGGGCATGGTGGGTGCCCTCACGATACAAAGCGTCCCGTGCGCCGCCTCACCGCCTGGTACCTGACCGGCCCCGCCGGACATCTCGTCGCCGGCGTGCTCGATGTCGGGGAGATGTTCGCCCGCTGGCAGTGGTCGCGGCTGCGCCGCCGATCGTCGTCACGCTGATGCCGCGCGCCGGGCGCGTGGCGAGTTGCCGTCACGCACCGTGACGTGCCCCGATCCGGCTTGACGTTGCCATACAACGTCAACGCGGATCACGCCACGCCGCTCGGCGGAGCCCACCACCCAATGCAGCCCCCGCCGCGCACGCGCTGGAGGGCGCCATCTTCGTGGTCTCGCTGGCGATCGTCTGGCTCGGCGTCGCCCTGGCGCACTGAGCTGGTGTTCGGCCCGCGGCACCCGTACCTCGCCGCGGCGCTGCGCAAGGTCCACGGTGACACTGTGCGGCTGATCGGGGTCGACCTGCTGCCCGCGACGGTGCCGGCGACACACGAGCACGTGCTGGCCGACCTCGAGCAGCCGCTGCCCTTCCCCGCTTCTGCGATACCGCCCAGCCGTGGATGCGCGTCGCGGACGACACCATCGGGCGGCGGCTCGTGGCGCTCGGCCGCCGGTCGCCACGGGAGCCGGTGCGCACGCTCGCCTGGGTCGGGCATCACACGATCTTCGAGCCTGGCGGTCGGACGGCTGGCTCGCCACCTCGAGCGCCAGGCCGCGGCCGGCGAGCTGCTCTACTCCGTCAACGACTAGGCGGTGCTCCTGAGCGGGCCCGCGCTAGTCGCCGTGCCACGACGGGTAGGTGCATTGCATGCCCACGAAGAAGGAAGATCTCCCGAGCACGCTGCAGCGCTCGCCGAAGAAGGTTCAGACCACCTACGCCAAGACGCTCGACTCCGCCGAGGAGACCTACGACTCCGAGGAGCGGGCGCATCGCGCTGCCTGGTCGTCGGTCAAGCACGTCGCCGAGAAGTCGGGCGACCACTGGAAGCTCAAGGACGAGAAGGGCCCGTCGGACCCGCAGGCCGCGAGGGGCGGCAGCGCCGCCCGTGCGTCGCGGGCGCGCACCTACGGCGGCGTCGACGTGAGCAAGCCGAAGGCCGAGCTCTACGAGCAGGCCAAGCGCGCGGGCATCGGCGGGCGCTCGAAGATGACCAAGGACGAGCTTGCGCGGGCGCTCCAGCGCGCGAACGACCGCGCGACGGCGAAGGCGCGCGGCTGACGTGGCCGCCACGACGGATCCCGCCGGCTGGGACGAGCTGAGCGCGTTGGTCGAGCTCGGGCGCGAGGCCGGCTGCATCAACGCCTCGGCCCTCTCGAAGGTCGGCGACGACCTCGGGCTCGACGACGAGCAGGTCCAGGCGCTCCAGCAGCGCCTCGAGGACGAGGGCATCACGGTCACGGACGACTGCGGGATCACCTCCGCGCCGCCGACCGCGGTCTCGAACCACGACCTCGTCGTCTACACGACCGACGCGCTGCAGCAGTTCCTCAACGAGGCCGGCCGCTACAAGCTGCTCACGCCGGCCGAGGAGGTCGACCTCGCGCAACGCGTCGAGAAGGGCGACCTGCAGGCCAAGGAGCGGTTGATCAACTCGAACCTGCGCCTTGTCGTCTCGATCGCCCGCAAATACCAGAACATCGGCGAGCTGACGCTGCTCGACCTGATCCAGGAGGGGATGCTCGGCCTGATCCGCGCCGTCGAGAAGTTCGACTGGCGCAAGGGCTTCCGCTTCTCGACCTACGCGACCCTGTGGATCCGCCAGGCGATCGGCCGGGCGCTCGACGAGCGCGGGCGGACGATCCGTCTGCCGATCAACGTCGCCCAGCGCGAGCGCAAGATCGCCGCGTCCGAGCGCGAGCTGGCAACCAAGCTCGGCCGCACGCCGACGATCGAGGAGATCGCCGAGCACGCCCAGCTCAAGCCCCAGCAGGTCGAGGACCTCCGCGACGTCGCCCGCAAGGTGACGAGCCTGGAGCGCCCGCTCGGCACCGACGGCGAGACGGAGCTCGGTGAGCTGCTGCCCGGCGTCGAGCCCTCGCCCGAGGAGGAGGTCGAGGTGACGCTGCGCGAGCAGGCGGTGCGCCAGGTCATCTCCTCGCTGCCCGAGCGCGAGCAGACCGTGATCAAGATGCGCTTCGGGCTCGGGTCCGAGCAGGATCCGGTCTCGATCCGTGAAGCCGCACGGCGGCTGGAGATCCGCCCCGCCGAGGTGCAGCGCATCGAGCGCCGCGCACTCGAGGAGCTGGCGCTGCGGCGCGAGATGATGGCGCTGAGAGAGGTCGCCGCCTAAGCGGCCTCGGCCGTCTCGCGCAGCCGCCGCAGCGATTGGCGGATCAGGCGCGAGACGTGCATCTGCGAGCAGCCGACGCGCTCGCCGATCTGCCACTGCGTCAGCTCCTCCTGGTAGCGCAGGCGGAGGATCTCCCGCTCGCGCGGCGGCAGCGACGCGAGCAGGCGCTCGGAGGTCAGCGCGTCGTCCATGGCGGCGAACGCCGGGTCGTCGGCGCCGAGCATGTCGGCGAGGGGCTCGTCCTCGCCGTCGCTCAAGGGCCGGTAGATCGACACCGCGTGGCGCGCGGTGCCCGCGGCGCGGGCCTCGACGACGTCCTCGACCGAGAGACCGGTGTGCGCGGAGAGCTCGCTCGCGGTCGGCGGCCGGCCGAGCGTCCCCGTCAGCTCGCCGGCGGCGCGGCTGACGACGAGGGCGCGCTCCTGCAACTCGCGCGGGACGCGCAGGGCCCATGCGGTATCGCGCAGGTGGCGGCGCAGCTCGCCGAGGATCGTCGGCGTGGCGAAGGAGGTGAACGCGAACCCCCGGTCGGGGTCGAAGCGGTCGATCGCCTTGACGAGGCCGAGCGCGGCGACCTGCATGAGGTCGTCGACCGACTCGCCGGAGTGGCTGAAGCGCAGCGCGAGGCTGCGGGCGAGCGGCAACAGCCGCTCGACGAGGTCGGAACGGAGCTGGGTATCACCCGTGCGGTGGTACTCGCGCAAACGCCGGTCGACCTCTCGGCGCTCGCTCGCATTGACCCGCGAGGACGTGGCGCGTGTGCCTCGTCGCGGGGCGTTCGTCGTCAGATCCATGACTATGGATCTAGTACCGGTGCGGGGGCGTTTCCAAACCCTCCGCGCGCCGCAGGCACTTCCGGGCTCACACGGCGGGAGCCGAGCGACGCGACTCGAGCGCCTCGGCACGCGTCGGGAAGACGCGGAAGCGGCCCGTGAGGTTCGTCATCTCCAGCAGGCGGCGCACCGGACCGTCCGGGGCGACCACGACAAGGCTGTGACCCGCCTGCTCGAGCTCCCCCGCGGCGCGCAGGATCGTGCCGAGCGCCGTCGAGTCGAGGAAGTCCACGCCGACGAGGTCGAGGACGACGCGCTGGCCGGCGCCGGTGCCGGCCATCGCCAGCACGGTCGACAGGCGCGGCGTAGCGGCGACGTCGAGTTCGCCGGAGGCGACGACGAGGTGCCCGCCGTCGATTGGGTCGTGGTCGATCGTGAAGTGCATACGTGGGCCCGTCCATACCGGACCATACAGAGGTCAAAGCGCCGCGCCCAGGTGCCGATGATGATCCACATGAGGCCTGCGCTGACGCTTCCGGGCGTGGAGGACCTGCGCGCGGACGCTCGCGCGGCGGTCCAGGACCTGCGCAACGGCGAGCTGGCCCTCCATGCCGTGCTCGCCGACCTCGAGCGCGAGCAGGCCCTCGCCACCGGCGCCTATCCGGCGATCGTGCGCTCGCTCGCCGCGGCGCTCGAGGCGCGCGACGGCTACACCGGCGGCCACTCCGGCGCCGTCCACGAGCTGTCGCTGGGCGTCGCGCTGCGGCTCGGGCTCGGCGGCCGCGCGCTCGAGGAGGTCCGCACGGTGGCGCTGCTGCACGACGTCGGCAAGATCGGCGTCCCGGACGCGCTGCTGCACAAGCCCGGGAAGCTCTCGGAGGACGAGTGGGCAGTGATGCGCATGCACCCCATCATCGGCGAGCGGATCCTCTCGCCGCTGCCCGGGATGCGCGCCGTGGCCACCGCGGTCCGCCACGAGCACGAGCGCTGGGACGGCGCGGGCTATCCCGACGGCCTCGCGGGCACCGCGATCCCGCTGGCGTCGCGGGTCGTGCTCGCTTGCGACGCATGGCACGCGATGGTCTCGGACCGCCCGTACCGGCCGGCGCTGCGAGCCGCAGCGGCGCGCGCCCAGATCGAGGCCGGGGCCGGCCGGCAGTTCGACCCGGCCGTGGCGACCGCGCTGCTCGCCTGCCTGGACGGCGCGGCGCCGCTGCCGACCGAGCCCGAGGAGACCGCGAGCGAGCGCGAGGGCGCCCGGCCCGAGCGCGAGCTGCACGCGCTGCTGACCGTCGCCGCGGCGGTCGCCGGCGCCCACTCGCTCGACGACGTCATCGAGGTCGCCGCCGAGTCGGCGCGCGCGGCGCTCGGTGCCGCGTCGCTGTCGATCTCGCGCTGGGACCGCGAGATCGACGAACTGCGCACGCTGATCAACGTGGGCGAGCTCGGGCCGGGCGAGGAGCGCCGCCCGGCCGGCGAGGTCTACCGGCTCGTGGACTACCCCGACCTGCGCGCGATGCTGCTGCGCGGCCTCCCCCACCGCGCCGCGCTGGACGACCCTGGCTGCGAGCGCCACGAGGCCGCGCTGCTGCGCCAGCTCGACAAGGCGTGCTCGGTCGCGGTGCCGATCGTCTTCGCCGGCGGCGTCTGGGGGGAGATGTACGCGTCCCGCTCGCACGGCCACGCGCCGTTCGGCGAGCGCGACGTGCGCTTCCTCGAGGCGATCAGCGGCCAGGTCGCCGCGGCGGTCGGGCGCGGCGAGCTGTTCTCGCGGCTCTCCGAGCTTGCCTTCGAGGACGCGCTCACCGGGCTCGCCAACCGCCGTGCCCTCGACGAGCGCCTCGAGGCCGAAGTCGCCGCCGCGGCGGAGGCCGGTGACGACCTCGCGCTCGCCGTCGGCGACCTCGACGGGCTCAAGGAGATCAACGACCATGCGGGCCACGCGGCCGGCGATCGCTCGCTGGTGGCCGTGGCCGACGCCTTCCGGGCGGTCGCCCAGCTGCACCCCGATGCCTTCATCGCCCGCCTCAGCGGCGACGAGTTCGCCCTGCTGCTCCCGCGCGCGGGAGTCCGCCGCGCCGCCGAGCTCGCCCAGCGCGCGATCGATGTGCTCGCCGCCGGTCCGGTCGACGCCGGTGTCTCGATCGGCGTCGCGGGCCTCGAGCCGGGCGTCCGCCCCGCGGACCTGCTGCGCGCCGCCGACGCCGCGCTCTACGCCGCGAAGCGCGCGGGTCGGGGGCGCGTCAGCACCTCCGGCACGTTCGCGCCCGACGCGCTCCGCGGCGAGTCGCGGCGAACGCATCGCGGCGGGCCCGCGACAGCCAACCGGATCGCCACGCTGGTCGCCGACGGCATGGCTGCGCTGGACCGGCTCGGACCGCGGGCCACGGTCGAAGACCGCCTGGCGGCCGTCCTGCTCGCCGCGACGGGGGCGCTCGACTCGCCGGGCGGCTCGCTCAGCCGTCGCGCTCCGGGGTCGTCGTGGATCGAGACCGTGCGCGCGATCGACGTCTCCGATACCCAGCGGCCGATCGCTCCGGAGGAGCGGCGCTTCGCGCTGGCGGACTATCCGCTCACCGCCGCCGCGATGGCCGGCGGCGGCACCTACGACGCGAGCGCGGACCCCACCGAGGCACGGCTGCTCGCCGACCTCGGCTTCACCTGCGGCCTCGGCGTCGGCGCTCCGGCGGCGGACGGCGTCTCCTGGCTGCTCGAGCTGTGGGGCGACCATCGCACCGCCCCGCTCGGCGATGCGGCACCCGCGCTGCGGGCCCTGGCGGCCGCGGCCCTGCGCTGAGCCCTACCATCGGCGGGGCGTTGACCTCGCAGCCCGCTCACGCCGCAGCGTCCGAGGCCACCCCGCTGACGCGGGAGACGGCGCTGCTCTCGAAGCTGCTGCGCTGCGTGCTGGTCGAGCAGTGCGGCGAGCGGTTCGCGGCCGACGTCGACTGGCTCCATCACGCCGCCGCCGAGCTGCGCGCCGGCGACCAGGCGGCGGGCGCGGCCCTGCTGCGGCGCCTGCGCGAGCTGCCGACGGCCGAGATGGAGCCCTACATCCGGGCGTGCTCGCTGCAGCTACAGGTCGCGAACCTCGCGGAGGAGCGCGAGCGGATCCGCCGCCGCCGCACCTACGACGCCCCGGACGCCCGCCAGCGCGAGTCGCTCGCCGACACCGCGGAGCACCTGCGCTCGCGCGGCGTCGACGGCACCGAGGCCATGCGCGCCCTGCACATCGAGCTGGTCCTCACCGCGCACCCGACGGAGGCGACGCGGCGCTCGATCCTGGACCACCAGTGGGATCTGATGGAGCTGCTGGACCGCCTCGACGACCCGCGCACAGGATCGTCGCGGCGGCGCGCGCTGCTCGACGACGCGCGCACGATCCTGACGATCTGGTGGCAGACCGACGACGTGCGGCGTGCGCGCCCGCGCGTCGAGGACGAGGTGCGCCGCAACCTGTTCTTCTTCGAGCGGCTCTTCGACGCCGTACCGGAGACGTTCGCCGAGCTCGAGCGGACGCTGTCCGCGCGCGTCGAGCGCCCGGTGATCTCGTTCGGATCGTGGGCGGGCTCGGACATGGACGGTCACCCCGAGGTCGGGGCGGACACGCTGGCGCGCACGCTGCAGCTGCATCGCGAGACGGCGCTGCGGCTGCTGCGCGAGCGCGTGCGCGCGCTCGCCCGGCGCTACTCGCACGCCGAGCGGCGCGTGCCGCTGACCCCGGCGCTCGAGGCCTCCCTCGAGCGCGACGAGGCGGAGCTGGCGACGGCCGAGGTGCTGCGCCGCACCCACCGCGCCTGGGAGCCGCTGCGCACGAAGCTCGGCTTCGTCGAGCACCGGCTCACGAACACGCTCCGGCCGCGCCATCGCGAACCGGGCTACGGGTCGCCGGACGCGCTGCGCGCCGACCTCGCGCTCGTCCGCGAGTGCCTCGGCTCCGAGCACGTCGCCCACGGGGCGATCCGGCAGCTGCTGTGGCAGGTCGACGTCTTCGGCTTCCACCTGGCGAGCCTCGACGTGCGCCAGTCCTCGAGCGTGCTGCGCGCGGCCGCCGGCGCGCTGCTCCCCGGCTATGCGCGCGCGCAGGCCGAGCCCGAGCGGATCGGGCTGCTCGCCGAGGCGATCGATGCGGGGCGCCGCGGACTCGAGCTGGCGCCCGACGGCGCGGCCGGCGAGCTGCTGCGCGTGCTCGACACGGTCGCGCTCGCCGACGGGGGCTACGGGCGCGAGGCGGTGCCCACGCTGGTGATCTCGATGGTCGAGCGCGCCTCCGACGTGCTCGCGGCGCTCTGGCTCGCCCGTCGCGCCGGGATCGGCACCGGTCGCAGAGCCGGTGCCCAGCCGCCGAGGCTGCGGCTCGTACCGCTGTTCGAGACGCTCGCCGACCTCCAGGGCGCGCCGGAGACGATGTCGACGCTGTACGGCTGCGCCCCATACCGCGACGACCTGCGTGCGCACGGCGACCGCCAGACCGTGATGCTCGGCTACTCCGACTCGGGCAAGGACACGGGGTTCGTGTCGAGCCAGTGGGCGCTGCACGTTGCGCAGGAGCGGCTCTCCACACAGGCCGACGAGCATGGCCTCACCCTCGAGCTCTTCCACGGGCGCGGCGGATCCACCTCGCGCGGCGGCGGGCGGGCCTACGAGGGCATCCTCGCCCAGCCCCGGCGCTCGCTCCGCGGGCGCATCCGCATCACCGAGCAGGGCGAGACGGTGTCGGCGCGCTACGGGCACCCGGAGCTGGCGCTGCGCTCGCTCGAGCAGACGACCTCGGCGGTGCTGCTGGCCTCCAATGCGCCCGGCCCGGAGATCCCACCGGCGTGGCGCGACCGCATGAACCAGCTCGCCGCGCGCTCGCGGGCGCGCTACCGGGCGCTCGTCTACGAGGACGACGAGTTCCTGCGCTTCTTCACCCAGGCGACGCCGATCGCCGAGCTCGGCGACCTCAACATCGGTTCGCGGCCGCCGTCGCGGTCGGGCGGCGCCGGCGGCGTCGAGTCGCTGCGCGCGATCCCGTGGGTGTTCGCCTGGACGCAGAACCGGCTGCTGCTGCCGTCGTGGTACGGCGCGGGGACGGCGCTCAGCGACGCGCCGCTGGGCGAGCTGCGCTCGATGCGCAACGGCTGGCCGTTCTTCGCCTCGGTCATCTCGACGCTCGAGATGGCGCTCTTCAAAGCCGACCCCGAGGTCACCGTGCGCTACCTGCGGCTGGTCGACGAGCCGGTCCGCGAGCGGCTGTGGCCGCAGATCGCCGAGGAGTACGAGCGGCTCGTGCGCCGGCTGCCGGAGATCACGGGCGAGTCGCGCCTGCTCGGCTCGACGCCCGCGCTGCTCACGCGGCTGGAGCACCGCAACCCGTGGGTCGATCCGCTCAACCACCTGCAGGTCGAGCTGCTCGGCCGGCTGCGCGCGGGCGACGAGGACGGCCGCGCCGCCCTGCTCGCCACGATCTCGGGGATCGCGGCGGGGCTGCGCAACACGGGCTAGGCGGCGGTCAACCCACGCGCACGAATGACCGCCTCGCTACCCAGCGCAGTTCGCGGCCGCCCTACGGTACGTCTGGGTTGGGCTCGTCGTACGGCGCCGGCTGGTTGTCGTGCGGGGAGCCGCCCTGGAGGTGCGGCGGCTCCTCCTCCGGACCGTCGAGCTCGTTCAGCGGGTCGGGGACGTAGCCCTCGGGCAGCTGGTCGATCTCGTCGTCGTGGAGGCGGTCCTCGGGATCGCGTTCTGGGCTCTCGGACATGTCCTGGGAGTACCCGCTAGCGTCCGGCGGCATCACGTTCCCGTGGCCGTCCACCCCGCCGACCGAGGCCCATCGCGCCGCCTACGCGGAGGCGGAGCGGCGCTCGTACTGGCTCGACGGCGAGCGCGCGATCGACCCGCTCCCATCGCTCGACGCCGGGACGGACGCCGACCTGTGCATCGTCGGCGGCGGCTTCACCGGGCTGTGGGCGGCGCTGCACGCCAAGCACACCGACCCGGGCCGCGACGTCGTTCTGCTGGAAGCCGAGACGGCGGGCTTCGGGGCCAGCGGACGCAACGGCGGCTTCGCGATCGCGTCGCTCACGCACGGCATCGCCAACGGCGCCGCGCGCTTCGCGCGCGAGCTCGACGCGCTCGAGCGCCTGAGCGCGGAGAACTACGCCGGCCTCAAGCACGACCTCGCGCGCCACGGCATCGACTGCGACTTCGAGGAGACCGGCGAGCTCAGCGTCGCGCTCGAGCCGCACGAGGAGGCGTGGCTCGACGACGAGCAGGAGCTGCTCGCCCGCCACGGTCACGAGACCGAGCGCTTCGACGGGCCGGCGATGCAGCGCGAGATCGCCTCGCCGCTGTACCGGGGCGGCCTCTGGGACCGCACGGGGGCGGCGATCCTCGATCCGGGCAAGCTCGCCGCGGGACTGCGCGACGCCGCGCTCGCCGCGGGCGTGCGCATCCACGAGCAGACCGCGGTCGCCGCGCTCGAGACGGACGACGCCGCGGTCGAGGTGCTGGCGCCGCGCGGCCGGGTGCGCGCGCGGCGCGTGCTGCTCGCCACCAGCGCCTACCCCCCGCTGCTGAAGGCGATCCGCCGCTACGTGGTGCCGGTCTACGACTACGTCCTCGTGACCGAGCCGCTGAGCCGCGCCCAGCAGGACGCGATCGGGTGGCAGCGGCGACAGGGCGTCGGCGACGCCGCCAACCAGTTCCACTACTACCGCCGGACCGCCGACGGCCGGATCCTCTGGGGCGGCTACGACGCCGTCTACCGCTACGGCGGCCCGGTCGGCCCGCAGCTCGACGAGCGCGACGCGACCTTCGCGCGCCTGTCGCAGCACTTCTTCACGACCTTCCCCCAGCTCGAGGGGCTGCGCTTCAGCCACCGCTGGGGCGGCGCGATCGACACCTGCAGCCGCTTCTCGGTGTTCTTCGGGACCGCGCACGGCGGCCGGGTCGCCTACGCGGCCGGCTACACCGGGCTCGGCGTCGTCTCGACGCGCTGGGGCGCGCGCACCGCGCTCGACCTGCTCGACGGCCGCCGCACCGAGGCGACGCGCCTGCGCTACGTGCGCCGGCGCCCCGTCCCGTTCCCGCCCGAGCCGCTGCGCACGGCGGTGATCGAGGCCACCCGCAACCGCCTGGCGGCCGCCGACCTGCATCAGGGCCGGCGCGGGCTGTGGCTGCGCACGCTCGACCGCGTCGGCCTGGGCTTCGACTCGTGAGCGATCCGATCAGCGAGCCGCCGCGTGTCCACAACGTGCTCGTGCCGATCGACGGGTCCAGGGAGAGCCGGCTCGCGCTCGCCTACGGGCTGGCGATCGCGCGCGTCCAGCACGCGCGCCTCGGCCTCGTGGCGGTCGTGCCGGAACTGCCGCCGCTCTACGGCCCGGCCGCCGCGGCGCGCCCGGAGCTCGAGGCTTCGGCCCAGACGGAGATGGAGAAGGTGCTGGCCCGGGCGCGGGACGGCCTCCCCCAGGACGTCTCGGTCACCACCCGCCTGCTCGGCGGCGAGCCCAGCAAGGCGATCGTGACCGCGGCGCGCGAGGGCGGCCACGACCTGATCGTGATGGGCTCGCGCGGACGCGGGCGCCTGCAGGGCGCGCTGCTCGGGAGCGTGTCGCAGGCCGTGCTGCACGCGGCGCCGGTGCGCGTGATCGTCGTCCACGAGCCCGCCGCGGCGCAGTGAGCGCGCCGGCCGACGCGGCGCGGGCTCAGCGCGTGTCGCCGGCGGCGAGCCACTAGAGTCAGGCCGCGTGAGCTGGAAGCGAGGAGTCAATCGGGCGCTCGCCCGCGCGACCGGGCTCGAGCTGCGCCGCGCCCGACCCGCCCGGCCCGCGCGCGGGCGCGCGCGCTCCGGCGCGCGGCTCGTCCGGCAGCCCACCTTCGTCCTCTGCACGCTGCGCTCCGGGTCGACGCTGCTGCGCGTCCTGCTCGACAGCCACAGCCAGCTCCACGCACCTCACGAGATCCACCTGCGCTACATCTCCGCCGCCATCGAGAAGCAGTGGGCCGCGCGATCCATGAAGGAGATGGGCCTCGACGAGCAGGGGCTGACGTACCTCCTGTGGGACCGCATCCTCGATCGCGAGCTCACGGCCAGCGGCAAGCCGCACCTGGTCACGAAGACGCCCAACGACGTCTTCATCGTCGACCGCATCCACGAGTGCTGGCCCGACGCGCGGTTCATCTTCCTGCTGCGCCATCCGGCCATGATCGCCCGCTCGCGCGCGAAGTACATCGAGGCCGGGGCCGAGACCGACGCGAAGAACGTCGCGCTGATCCAGCGCTACTGCGAGGCGCTCGAGGACGCGCGCAGCCGCTACGACGGGCTGACCGTCCGCTACGAGGACCTGACTGCCGACCCAGCCGTCCAGTGCCGGCGGATCACGGACTTCCTCGGCGTCGCCTGGGAGCCCGGGATGCTCGATTACGGCGCCCAGGAGCACGGCCGCTTCAAGTCCGGGCTCGGCGACTGGGCCGAGAAGATCCGGACCGGCCAGGTGCAGCCGGGCGAGCCGCTCCCGGGCGACGACGAGGTGCCGGAGCCGCTGCGCGACGTCGCGCGCCGCTGGGGGTACCTGTCCCCCGCGGAGCGCATCGCGCCCGCCCCCGCCGGCGAGCGACCTCCGGCCTGAGGCTCCCGTGGCACCCATGATCGAGCAGGCGATGGCCGGACGGACCGCCGACGCGCCGGCGGCGCCCCCCGCCGCGCTGCTGTTCGCGACCGTGCCCGATGCCGACGGCGGCTGCGCGGCGCTGCTCCGGCTCGCCGGGCAGACGCTCGCCGAGCGGCTGGTCGAGCAGCTCGCCCGCCTCGGCATCGAGCA
The DNA here is from genome assembly GCA_034664425.1 of Solirubrobacteraceae bacterium. Taxonomy (GTDB): domain Bacteria; phylum Actinomycetota; class Thermoleophilia; order Solirubrobacterales; family Solirubrobacteraceae; genus DATBDM01. The sequence goes on along the minus strand of JAXDHR010000032.1, from coordinate 5,472 downwards.
CGCGTACGTGGTCACCCGGCGGGAGTGGGAGCGCGACGTGGCCGCAGCCGTCCCCGATGCGGCGGTCAGCGCCGCGGGGACGCTCAGCGAGCAGCTGGCCGTCGCCGCGGAGATCGCGGAGGGCGACCCGGGCACGCTCGTGCTGCTGGCCGCCGACGTGGCCATGCACGGCGAGGCGCTGGCCGGGCTGCTCGACGACCCGCGCATGGGCACGGGCGCGCTGGTCGCGCGCGAGGACGCGGCGGCGGAGGCGCCGTTCGGAGTCGAGATCCGGCACATGCGCGTGATCGCCGCCGAGTCGCCGTTCCATGCGGTCACGGCTCCGACGGCGCGCTTCCTCGACGTCCTCAAGGTGGGCGCCGACGACCGCGCGACGCTCGCGGGAGCCGCCCGCGAGCTCGCGGGCCTCGTCGCGGCGCGGCCCGACGGCTGGGATGCCGAGCTCGAGCGCAAGGCGGCGGCCTGGGACGAGCCGGCGCGCGTCGCGGCGGCGCGCGGCGACGCCGTCGCGCTGCTGCTCGTCGGGCTCACGCGCGCGGGAGCGGCAGTCGAGATCAGCCGGCTGCGCGAGCTGGTCTGGGCGCGCCCGATCTCGGAGGCGGCGGCCGCCGCCGTCGCGCAGCGGATCGAGCTGACCGACGAGGACCGGCTCCGGCTCGACTCCGCGGTCAAGGCGACCGACGGCGTGTTCACGACGCTGTTCGTCAGCCCCTACTCGCGCCACCTGGCCCGCTTCGCCGCCCGCCGCGGGCTGACGCCGAACCAGGTCACGACCGCGTCCATGCTCACCGGGCTCGCCGCCGCCGCGCTGTTCGCCGTCGGCCCGCGGTGGGCGCTGATCGCGGGAGCCGTCCTCCTGCAGGCCGCGTTCACGCTCGACTGCGTCGACGGCCAGCTCGCCCGCTACACGCGGCGCTTCTCGCGCTTCGGGGCGTGGCTGGACTCGGTCTTCGATCGCGCGAAGGAGTACGCGGCCTACGGCGGGCTCGCGATCGGCGCCAGCCGCCTCGGCGACCCGGTCTGGGTGCTGGCCGGCGCGGCGCTGAGCCTCCAGACCGTGCGCCACGTGACCGACTTCTCCTTCGCCGTGCGCCGCGCTCCCGACCCGATCCTCCAGCCGCCGCTCGCCGCGGTGGGGACGCCGCCGAGCGCCGGCGCCGCGCAGCGCAGCGTGCTGAACCGTGCGCGCCGGCTCGACGCGGTGCCGGTCGCGCTCTGGGCCAAGAAGCTGATCGGCTTCCCGATCGGCGAGCGCTTCGCCGTGATCTCGCTCACTGCAGCCCTGTTCACGCCGCGCGCGACCTTCGTCGTCGTGCTCGCCTGGGGCGGCCTCGCCGCGCTCTACGGGCTCGCTGGACGCGTGGCGCGAGCCGTCGCCTCGCGCGGCGCGGCGCCCGTGCCCGAGCGCGAGCGAGTGCTGCGCCTCTACCGCGATGACGGCCGGCTCGCTGTGGCGCTCGGTTCGGTCGCCGCGCCCTGGGTGCGCCGGATCCCGCCGGCGCTGCTCGTCGTCGCCGGCGTCGTTCCCGTGCTCGTGCTGATCGCTGCGTCCGGAGCGGGCGCGAGTCGTGCCGGCGCACTGGCGGCGCTGGCCTGGATGGTGCTGCTCGCGGGTGCCTCGGCGGGCGCCTCGCACGCGGGTCCGACGGCCTGGGCGGCGCCACCGGCGATCCGCCTCGGCGAGTACGCCGGGCTGCTCTGGCTCGCGGCCATCGCGGGCGCCGAACCGGCCGCGTTCGCGGTGCTCGGCGCGCTCGCGTTCCGGAGCTACGACCTGATATACCGGCCGATGTTCCAGGGGCGCACGCCGGCTCGCTGGGTGGGGGCGATCGCCCTCGGCTGGGACATCCGGCTGGTGCTCGCCGGCGCGCTGCTCGCCGCCGGCGCGCTCGAGGCGGGCTTCTTCGCCTGGGCGGCCGTGATCGGCGCGGCGTTCACGGCCGAGGCAGCCATGAGCTGGCGGCGCGTGGGCGCCCCGCCCGGCCTGATGACCGACGACGAGGAGGACGAAGGACCGTGATCGGAATGGTGCTCGCCGCGGGAGCCGGGAAGCGCCTGGGGCCGGAGACCGCAGAGCTGCCCAAGACGCTACTGGCCGTCCGCGGAGAGGACACCATCCTCGACATCGCGCTCGCGAACCTCGCGGCCGCGGGGCTCGACGAGGCCGTCGTGGTCACGGGCTACGCCTTCGAGCGCATCGAGGAGCGCGTCCCGCAGCTGCAGGAGCGCCACGGCCTTCGCGTGCAGACCCTCTACAACCCGAGGGCGCTCGAGTGGAACAACGCCTACTCGCTGTGGTGCGCGCGCGAGCACTTCGCCCGCGGCGTGCTGCTGGCCAACGGGGACACCGTGCACCCGCCGAGCGTCGAGCGCGCGCTGCTCGACGCGCGCGACGGCCACGAGATCCTGATCGCGGTCGACCAGTCCAAGGCGCTCGGCGAGGAGGAGATGAAGGTCCACGTCTCCGACGCCGGGCTGCTCGAGCGCATCAACAAGCGCCTGGACCCGGCGAGCGCGCAGGGCGAGTACATCGGCCTCACGCTGATCGAGCCCGGCGCTGCCGAGCCGCTCGCCGATGCACTGCGAGCGACGTTCGAGCGCGACCCCCAGCTCTACTACGAGGACGGCTTCCAGGAGTACGCCGATCGTGGCGGCCGCGTCGGCATCGCGCCGATCGGCGAGATCGACTGGGTCGAGGTCGACGACGCGCGTGACCTCGCCCGGGCGCGGGAGGTCGCGTGCCGCTGCTGACCCGCATGGTCAGCACCCCGCTGACCATCGACATCGGCCCGGGCGCGATCACGGGGCTCGCCCCGCTGCTCGCCGACCGGCGGATCTCCGCGGGCGGCCACGTCGCCGTGGTCGTCGGTCCGGGGCTGGGCGAGGAGATCGCCGACGTCCTGCGGCCGCAGCTGGGCAACGCGGAGCTGTGGACGGTCGCGGGCGGCGGCATCGACGCGGCGTCGGCGCTCGCGCGGCGCCTGCGCCAGGGCTTCTACGACGCGATCGTCGGCATCGGCGGCGGGCGAACGCTCGACATGGCCAAGTACGCGGCGAGCCTCAGCGGCCTGCCGATGGTCGCCGTCGCCACGAGCCTCGCCCACGACGGGATCGCCTCGCCGGTGGCCTCGCTGCAGGAGGACGGCCGCAAGGGCTCCTTCGGCGTGCAGATGCCGATCGCCGTGGTCGTCGACCTCGACTACGTGCGCCGCTCCGATCCGGCGATGCGGCGCTCGGGCATCGGCGACACGGTCTCCAACCTGTCCGCGATCGCCGACTGGCGCCTCGCGGGCGCCGAACGCGGCGAGCCCGTCGACGGCGTGGCGATCACCTTCGCCCGCACGGCGGCCACCTCCGTGCTGCTGCGCGAGGACGGCATCGACGACGACGACTTCCTGATCGCCCTCGCCGAGGCGCTCGTGCTGTCCGGGCTGGCGATGGCGACCGCCGGGTCCTCGCGGCCGTGCAGCGGGTCCGAGCACGAGATCCTGCACGCGATCGACCACCTCTTCCCCGGCACCGGCCGCCACGGCGAGCTGGCCGGCGCCGCGACCCTGTTCACGAGCTTCCTGCGCGGCGACCATGGCATGGTCCGCGCGATCGACGCCTGCCTCTCCCGCCACGGCCTGCCGCGCACCCCGCTGGACCTCGGTCTGACCGTGGACCAGTTCGCCGAGGCCCTCCTCTACGCACCGATGACGCGGCCGGACCGCTACACGGTGCTCGAGCACCTCGCGCTCGACGCGGCCGCGGTGCGCGAGCGCGTCGACTCGTTCCTGGCGGCCGTCGCCGCCTGACGCCGTGGTCCGCTCGCGCCGTCCCTCCGTCGCGGAGCTGCGGGCCGTCGCCCAGCCCGTGTCGATCTTCGCCCGCAATTCGGGCGAGCACTGGGCGGGGCGCCTCTACATCCGGCGCATCTCGCCGCACCTGACCCGCCAGCTGCTGCGCACGCGGATCACGCCCGACGGGGTGACGTCGCTGATGATCCTGGCCGGCGTGCTGGCCGCCGGCATGCTGACGCTGCCGGGGCTCCTGCCGGCGATCGGCGCCGTGCTGTTGATCCAGCTGCAGATCCTGCTCGACTGCTCCGACGGCGAGCTGGCCCGCTGGCTCGACCGCCGCTCGCCGCTGGGCGTCTACCTGGACCGCGTCGGCCACTGGGTCACCGAGGCGCTGCTGCCGATCGCGCTGGGGATCCGCGCCGACGGTGGCTGGGACCAGCTCGGGACTTACAGCGCGCTCGGGCTCGTGGTGGCCGTGCTCGTGCTCGGCGTCAAGGGCGAGTCGGCGCTGGTCATCGTCGCGCGCGCCGAGTCCGGCCGCCCGCCCGCGCTCGACACGGAGGCGGTGGCGGCGCCGCGGCATCGCGGGCTTGGCCGCGTGCGCCGTGTGCTCGGCCGCCTGCCGTTCTTCCGCGCCTTCGTGGCGATGGAGGCGACGCTGCTCGCGCTGGCCGCGGCAGTCGTCGACCTCGGCGTCGGCGACCTCGCCGCGACCCGCGTGCTCGTCGTCGGCCTGATCCCCGTCGCGGCACTCACGCTTCTGGGCCATGGCCTGGCGATCGTCACCTCGGACCGCCTGCGATGACGGCCTGGGGCTGCGTGGTGCTGACGCGGGGGCGGCGCCCGGCGGAGCTGGCGGCGGCGGTCGAGTCGCTGCTCGGCCAGCGTGGCGTCGCGACCGACGTGGCCGTCGTCGGCAACGGCTGGGAGCCCGCCGGGCTGCCCGCGGGCGTGCACGCGGTCGCGCTGCCGGAGGACCTCGGCATCCCGGGGGGCCGCAACGCGGGCGTCCCGGCGGTGACCGGCGAGCTGCTGTTCTTCCTCGACGACGATGCGCGCATCGAGGACCCGGGCGCGCTCGCGGAGCTCTCGGCGCGCTTCGGCGCCGACCCGTCGCTCGGGCTCGTGCAGCTGCGCGTCAAGGCCACGGACGGCACACGCGGGCCGCGCGACTGGGTCCCGCGCCTGCGCGTCGGCGACCCCGCGCGGTCGAGCGACGTCTGCGCCGTCTGGGAGGGCGCGGTCGCGATCCGCCGCGACGTCTTCGAGCGCGCCGGCGGCTGGCCCGCGCCGTTCCGCTTCGCCCACGAGGGCGTCGACCTCGCCTGGCGGGTGATGGACGCGGGCTTCCGTGTGACCTACGCGGGCGACCTCGCCGCCCTCCATCCTCCCTACGCCCCTGCCGCGCACGACTACTCCGCGTTCTACGGCGCGCGCAACCGGGTCTGGATCGCGCGCCGTTACCTGCCGCTGCCGCTCGGCGCGCTCTACGTGCTCACGTTCGCCGCCCGCACCGCGCCGTTGCTGTGGCGCTCGCCCGCGCGCGCGGGCGCGGCGCTGCGCGGCTACCGCGAAGGGTTGCGCGGCGAGGGCGCTGGACCGCGGCGGCGACTGCGGGCCCGCACGATCCTGCGCATGATCCGAGCGGGCCGCCCTCCCGTGGTCTGACCGCGCCTGCGACCGCTAGCCT
>JAXDHR010000031.1:0-3118 GCA_034664425.1 Solirubrobacteraceae bacterium | reverse complement strand
TGCGCGGGCTGATGAACAGCCGCGCGCCGATCTCGGCGTTGGAGAGGCCGTCGCGGGCCAGCCGGGCGATCTGGGCTTCGTGAGCGGTGAGCTGGTCGCTGGTCTCGATGGTGCGTTTGCGGGCGGTTTCGCCAGTGGCCCGCAGCTCGCGCGCGGCGCGCGCAGCGAACGCCTCGGTGCCGAGCCTCGTGAACATGTCGTGGGCGGTGCGAAGCTGCGTGCGCGCGTCGAGGCGGCGGCGCTCGCGGCGCAGCCATTCGCCATAGAGCAGATGGGCGCGGGCGAGCTCCCCGCGGATGTGGGTGCGCTCGAGTCGCTGGATCGCCTGGCGGTGGAAGGACTCGGCGGCCTCGCGGTCGGTGACCAATGCCCGCGAGCGGGCCTCGATGCCCAGCGCCCAATCGGTTCCGCTGGCGCTCGTCGTCTCCGCGAGCCGCTTCATCGCGGCGGCAGCGCGGTCGGGGATCCCGACGCGAGTGGCGGCCTCGATCAGCTCGGGCAGCGCGGCGTTGGATGCTCCCAGGTCGTGCGGGTCCTCGGTCGCCTGCTCGGCGGCGGCCAGCGCGTCCTCATAGCGGCCCAGACCGTTGCAGAGCACCGCGCTCGCCTGGTAGATGACGGTCAGCCCGAGCCCGTCGCCCCGCGCCACCATCTCGCCCTTGCTGGCCTCGAGGAGCTCGGATGCATCGGCTTCGTGGCCCCGCCACGCGGCGAGCGCAAGGGCCCCGTAGGGAGCGAGGTGGCTGCCCGTCGCCTCGGTGACCGCCTTGATCTCCTCGAGCAGCGACTCGGCCTCGGCCAACTCGCCCGCGAACACGTGCACGACGCTGCGGGAGCCGAGGGCGATGCTGAGGACGCTGAGCGCACCGGCATCACGGGCGAGCTCGACCTGACGGGCGGAGAGCACGTCCCAGTTGTCGTCGTCCCACAGCGCCGCGGCGATGCGGCACGCGGCCCAGAGCCAGCGGATCTCCTGCTCGCCGCCGAGATCGTGGCTGCGAAAGGCGCGCAGCGCCCGCTTCGAGACCGGAGCTGCCGCTGCGGGACCTTCCACGATCCGCAGCGCCAGGCCGTCCAGCAGGAGGTCGGCCGCGCGCGGGGGGCCGGGAGCGGAGCTCGCGCGCGCCGCCTTCGCTACCTCCAGCACCCCGGTGCCCGTGGCGAGCCGGCCGGCGAAGATCGCCGCGGCGAACGCGTCCAGGTAGGTGTCGCGCGCGCGTTCGGGGTCCAGCGTTTCGAGCCGCTTGGCGGCCTTGAGCAGCAGCGGGGGAGCGTCGCGGCCGCGGTTGACGGCGAACGCGATCTGGCCGCGCAGGACGTCGATCCCGGCGTGCTCGAGCTCGTTCAGCGGGCCGGCCTGGGCCATGGCCAGCAGCTCGAGCGCCGCGTCGGGCGCACCCGCCTGCTGCTTGGCCTGCGCCGCGGCCAGCGCGCGCTGCGCACGGCGCGCCGGATCGAGCGTCAGCGTGGCCGCGCGCTCGAGGAACGCGGCGGCCGCGGCGAGCCCGCCGCGGGCCTGCGCGCGGCCGGCCGAGCGCTCGAGCTCTCGCGCGACCTCATCGTCCGGACCCGGCGCCGCCTGGGCACGGTGCCATGCGCGGCGATCGGGATCGACCTCGGGATCGGTCACCTCGGCCAGCGTCCGGTGCGCCTCCTGGCGCTCGCCCGGCGTCGCCGCCTGATAGACGGCGGAGCGCACCAGCGGGTGACGAAAGCGCACCTGCGCGCCGAACTCGCACAGCCCTGCCGCCTCGGCCGCCGCCGCCGCCTCGATCCCGACCCCGAGCCGCTCCGCGCCGGCCCACACCAGCCGCGCTTCGCCGATCGGCTCCGCCGCCGCGACCAGCAGCAACCGCCGCGTCGCGGCCGGCAGCGCCCCCAGCCGCCGCTGGAACCTCTCCTCGATCTGACCCGACAGCGCGTCCGCGTCGGGCATCCGGAAGCCGCCCGCCAACTCCGCCGGGGTCGACCCCGGCGGCAACTCCAGCAACAACGCAAGCGGGTTGCCCCGCGTCTCAGCGACGATCCGATCCCGCACCCGCTCGTCTAGCGGCCCGCTGATCACCGAACCAAGCAGCGCGCGCGCATCAGCGTCAGCCAGACCCTCGACCCCCAGCTCCGGCAGCCCCGTCAGCTCCTGCTCCTCGCCGGACTCGCGTACCGCGAAGACCAAGCCCACCGGCTCCGCCAACAGCCGGCGAGCGACGAACCCCAGCGCCTGCGCCGACGCGCGATCGAGCCATTGCGCGTCATCGACGACGCACAACAGCGGCCGCTCGTCGGCCACCGCGGCCAGCAGGCCGAGTACGGCAAGGCCCACGAAGAAACGATCCGGCGCCGCTCCCGCCCTCAGCCCGAACGCCGTGCCGAGCGCATCGCGCTGCGGACCAGGCAGCCGTTCGATGCGATCGAGCAACGGCGCGCACAACTGCTGGACACCGGCAAACGCCAGCTCCATCTCCGCTTGGACACCCGCGGCGCGCACCACCCGGAACCCCGACGCACGCTCGACGAGGTACTCCAGGAGCGCCGTCTTGCCCACCCCCGGCTCCCCGCGCAGGACCAGCACCCGGCTCTCGTTCACCCGCGCCGCCCCGAGCAGCCGGTCGAGCATCTCGCACTCGCTGCGCCGACCCCGCAATACGTCGGGCCGCCGCCGAGTGCCCAGCTCGCCGTCGCGCCGTCTCGCCGAAGTCCGCATGGCCATCAGCCGACACCGAAGCTATCCCCGGCACACAGCCCGGTCAACTCGGCGCCAAGGGCTCGAGGTCGGGTTGAGCGAAGCAGCGCGCCGAGCTTGTTGAACGACTCATCCCATCCTTGCTCGGCGTGTCCGCTTGCGCGGCATGGACCGTCGGTGAGGCTCAGCTGTGTTCCGTCTGGCCGCCACCACGTCGCCACCTCGGCAGGGTCTGTCCACGCGTCGAAGACGGTCCGCCGCGGCGCGTCTCGGTCATCGCTTGGTCCTTTTTGGGTGTCGTGATCCACTCCGTCGCGTGCTCCAGCGGTTCGAGCTGCAGACTGCTCGGCCGTGCCTGCTCGCGCGTAGACCCGCCTGACACTATGCTCCCCTCGCGTGAAGCGGAACCGGGCGATCCTGTTCGCGCTCGTGACTGCG
>JAXDHR010000030.1:0-11225 GCA_034664425.1 Solirubrobacteraceae bacterium | reverse complement strand
CCGAGATGTAGCGGTCCGCCAGCTCCGCCGCGGCCTCGAGGGCCTCGTCGGTGATGTTGATCTTGTGGTGCGCCTCGTAGCGGTCGCGCAGGCCCTTGAGGATCTGCACGCACTCCTCGAGCGAAGGCTGGTCGACGGTGATCTTCTGGAAGCGGCGCTCCAGGGCGGAGTCACGCTCGAGGTACTTGCGGTACTCGTCGAGCGTGGTCGCGCCGACCGTCTGCAGCTCGCCGCGCGCGAGCGCCGGCTTGAGGATGCTCGCGGCGTCGATCGCGCCTTCGGCGGCCCCCGCCCCGACGAGGTTGTGCAGCTCGTCGATGAACAGGATGATGTCGCCGCGCTGGGTGATCTCCTTCATCACCTTCTTGAGGCGCTCCTCGAACTCGCCGCGGTACTTCGAGCCCGCCACGAGGGCCGCGAGGTCGAGCGTGTAGATCTGCTTGTTCTTGAGCAGCTCGGGCACGTCGCCGTTCGTGATCCGCTGGGCCAGGCCCTCGACCACGGCGGTCTTGCCGACGCCCGGCTCGCCGACGAGCACGGGGTTGTTCTTCGTGCGGCGCGAGAGGATCTGCATGATCCGCTCGATCTCGGTCTCGCGACCGACGACGGGATCGAGCTTGCCCTCCGCGGCGAGCTTGGTCAGGTTGCGCCCGAACTGGTCGAGCAGCTTCGAGGACTTCTTGCCCTCCCCCTGCGCCCCGCCGGGCGTGGCCGTGCCGGCGCCGGAGCCGGTTCCCGACTGGCGCCGGCCGCCGGGGCCGGAGAGCATGCGGATGACCTCGTTGCGGATCTTCTCGGAGTCGGCGTCGAAGTCGAGGAGGATGCGCGCGGCAACGCCCTCGTTCTCGCGCACGAGACCGAGCAGGATGTGCTCCGTGCCGATGTAGTTGTGGCCGAGGGAGAGCGCCTCGCGGAGCGCGAGCTCGAGCACCTTCTTCGCGCGCGGCGTGAAGGGGATCTGGCCGGAGGTGACCTCCTCGCCCGAGCCGACGATGCGCACGACCTGTGCGCGGACGCGCTCGACGGTGATGTCGAGGCTCTCGAGCACGCGGGCCGCCAGGCCCTCCTCTTCGCGGAGCAGTCCGAGCAGGATGTGCTCCGTGCCGATGTAGTTGTGCTTGAGAGTTCGCGCCTCTTCCTGCGCGAGGACGACCACCTGTCGGGCTCGTTCTGTGAATCGCTCGAACATGCTGGGTGCGCAGTCCTTCCTGCTAACTGGCTAGCGCTGGGTCGATCGGTGGTCCGGTTGGTCGGGGCGGGAAACGAAAATACCCCGTTCCCTCTCCCACGTATTCGGCAGGGGCGCCAGCGTGGATGAGTGGGTTCGGGGTCCGTCCGCGACCATACGTCAGTCTACCAACGCATCGGTCGGCTCAAGGTGCGCTGGACGCATGGCCAAAGCGCCTTGTGAAGCGGGAGCGCGGGCGGGCGCGTCGCCGCTTGGCCAAGGGTCGGAGGACTGACCCCCAGCGGGGCCCGAAGTGCGGGCCGGGTTCCTCGGAGCGCCGAGCGCTAGGCGTCGCGCAGCGCGGGGAACAGCACGACGTCGCGGATCGTCGAGCGGCCCGTGAGCAGCATCACCAGGCGGTCGATGCCGATGCCGATGCCGCCGGTCGGCGGCATGCCCTGCTCGAGCGCCTGCAGGAAGGCCTCGTCGAACGGATGTGCCTCCGCGTCGCCGGCCTCCGCGGCCGCGCGCTGCTCCTCGAAGCGGCGGCGCTGCTCATCGGGATCGTTGAGCTCGGTGAAGGCGTTGGCGAACTCCATCCCTCCGGCGAAGGCCTCCCAGCGCTCGGTCAGCCCCTCCTGCGTCCGGTGGCGCTTGGCGAACGGCGACAGCTCGACGGGGTAGTCCATGAGGAAGGTCGGCTGGATCAGCTCGGGCTCGACGTAGCGCGAGAGGAGATGGTCGACGAGCCGCGCCCACGTCTCCTCGTGATCGGGCACCTCGAGGCCGCGCTCGCGCATCGCGCCCCGCAGGCCCTCGAGCGAGCGGTCCGCGTAGACGTCGATGCCCGTGCGGTCGCGGATCGCCGCGCCGAGCGTCTCGCGCCGCCACGGTGACGAGCAGTCGAGCTCGCCCTCGTAGCCGACGGCCTCGGCCACCGCGGCGACCAGCCCCTCGGTGCGACGGGCGACGTCCTCGTAGTCGGCGTACGCCTCGTACCACTCGATGACCGTGAACTCCGGGTTGTGCGTCGGGTCGAGCCCCTCGTTGCGGAAGTTCTTGCCGATCTCGTAGACGCGCTCGAGGCCGCCCACGATCAGGCGCTTGAGGTAGAGCTCGGTTGCGATGCGCAGGAACAGGGTGCGGTCGAGCGCGTTGTGGTGCGTGGTGAACGGACGCGCCGCGGCGCCGCCGTAGATCGGCTGCAGCGTCGGGGTCTCGACCTCCACGAAGCCGGCCTCGTCGAGCACGCGGCGGATGGTGGAGATCGCGCGCGAGCGGGCCATGAACAGCTCGCGCGTCTGGTCGTTGGCGATCAGGTCGAGCTCACGGTGGCGCAGCCGGGTCTCCGTGTCCTGCAGGCCGCCGTGCTTGTCGGGCGGGGGGCGCAGTGACTTGGCCAGCAGCGTCCAGCCGTCGAGCTTGAGCGAGAGCTCGCCGCGACGGGTACGGAAGACGGTCCCGTCGGCGCCGATCACGTCGCCGAGATCGAGCGACACGAGGCGGTCGAGTGACTCCTGGCCGAGCACGTCCACGCGCGCGTGCAGCTGCATCCGCCCGGACCGGTCGACGATGTCGATGAACGCCGCCTTGCCCTGCCCGCGGCGCGCGGCGATGCGGCCCGCCACGCGGGCGCGCGCGTCCGTCTCCTCGCCCGGCTCGAGCGCCTCGTGTGGCGCCTTGACGTCGGCGATCGGCTGCACACCTGCGAAGACGTGCGGGAAGGGCTCGACGCCTTCGGCACGCAGGGCGTCGAGCTTGCGGCGCCGTGAGGCGAGCAGCTCCGGCAGCTCCTCGCCGCCGGCGTTCACGCGACGTCGATCTTGGTGATCTTCAGGTTGCGGGTCTTGCCGTTGGGGAGCTGCACCGAGACGGTGTCGCCCTTCGAGTGGCCCAGCAGCGCCTTGCCGACCGGCGACTCGTTGGAGAGCTTGTTCTCGGACGGGTCGGCCTCGGTGGAGCCGACGATCGTGTAGGCGGCCGACTTCCCTGTGTCCGCGTCCTTGACGTTGACGGCGGAGCCCACGCGCACGACGTCCGAGGACAGCTCGGAGGCATCGATGACCGACGCCGAGCGCAGCTTGTCCTCGAGCGACGCGATCCGCGCCTCGAGCATCGCCTGCTCGTTCTTGGCGTCGTCGTACTCGGAGTTCTCCGAGATGTCGCCGAACTCACGGGCCTCCTTGATCCGCTCGGCGACCTCGCGTCGCTTGTCGTTGGAGAGGTACTCGATCTCCTGCTTGAGCTTCTCGAGCCCTTCTGGAGTGAGGATGACGTCCTTCTGCATGTCGTCGCCCTTATCGGATCTAAGAGAAAGAAAAGGCCCGCGCTCGGCACGGACCGGGCCGGGCGTGATTCAGCCGCGGCGGCGGCGCATGGTAGCAGCGCCTGATCAGGCCGCCAGGAGCGTCGTCAGCCGGGCGATCACGGCACGCTGGGCGTCGAGGTCGGGTGCGTCGTGGAGCGCCTGGGCCAGCCGGCGCCCCTCCCCGAGCCGCTCGGCGTACCAGGGGTGGAACTTGCGCAGGTAGCGGCCGGCGCGGTCCGCGCCCATGTGCTCCTCGGCCCGGTCGCAGATCCACAGCCACTCCGCGAGGATCTCCTCGCGCGTGGGCTCCTCCGCGCGCACGCCCAGCACCTGCTCGAACAGCCACGGGTTGCCGAGCGCCCCGCGCGCCAGCATCACGGCGGCGCAGCCGGTGGACTCGAAGACGGCGCGGACGTGCTCGGCGCCCTGCATGCCGCCCGAGACGATCACGGGCACGGGCAGCTCGGCGACCAGGCGCGCCGCCAGCTCGTAGTCGGGCGTTCCCTTGTGGCGCACGGCCGCGGAGCGCGGATGGAACGTGATGCCGGCCACGCCGGCCTCCTCGACGAGCCGGTGGGCGAGGTCCAGGCCCTCGGTGTGCCCAGGCTTCTGGCTCGCGCGCAGCTTGACGGTGACCGGCAGGCCCGAGCCTTCGCGCGCCGCCCGCGCGACCGCGACCGCCGTGTCGGGATCCTTGAGCAGCGCTGCACCGGCGCCGGTCTTCATCACCTTCGGCACCGGACAGCCCATGTTCAGGTCGATCAGGTGCGCGCCCCGCTGCGCGACCTGCGCAGCGGCCGAGCGCATGACGTCCGGATCCTGACCGAAGAGCTGGATCGCGACGACGGCCTCGTCGGGATGGATGCGCAACAGCTCCTCGTGCGTCTTGCGATTGCCGTGGTGGATCGCGAAGGACGAGACCATCTCCGACACCGCGAGCCCGGCCCCGTGACGCTGCGCCTGCAGGCGCACGAACCAGTTGCCGATGCCGGCCAGGGGCGCGAGCACGACGCGGTTGGGCAGCGTGATGCCGCCGAGGGTCCAGGGATCGGTGAGCGAGCGGAACTGCATCGCGTGGATACGGTATTCGGCCCGCGACGTTACTCCTGGTTGCGCTCCCAGATCAGGCGCAGCCCGGTCAGCGTCAGCTGGTCGTCGACGCCGTCGATCGCGTCGCAGTACGGCACGATGATCGGGGCCAGGCCGCCCGTGGCGATCGTGCGCAGCTCGGCGCCGAGCTGCTCGCGCAGGCGGGCGATGATGCCGTCGACCATCGCCGCGAAGCCGAACAGCACGCCGGAGCGGATCGCGTCGACCGTCGACTTGCCGACCAGCGTTCGCGGCTCGACGAGGTCGATCTTCGGTAGCGCGGCCGCACGCTCGGAGAGCGCGTCCAGCGAGATCTCGACGCCCGGGAAGATCACGCCGCCGAGGTACTCGCCGCCCGCCGAGACGACATCGTGGGTGACCGCGGTGCCGAAGTCCACCACCACGCACGGGCCCCCGACCTTCTCGTAGCCGGCCACGGCGTTGACCAGCCGGTCGGGGCCGATCTCGCGCGGGTTGTCGTAGCGGATCGGCATGCCGGTCCGCAGCCCGGGACCCACGACCAGCAGCTCGTGACCGAGGTAGCGCGACGCCATCGCCTGCCACTCGGGGCGCAGCTGCGGAACCGTGCTCGAGACGATCGAGGCGTGCAGGTCGGCGAAGGTCATCCCGCGGAGGGCGAGCAGGTTGCGCAACGCGGCGCCGAGCTCGTCCGCCGTCGACGAGCGCACGGTGGCGAAGCGCCAGTGCTCGACGAGCACGTCGCCCTCGTAGGTGCCCAGATGGGTCTGGGTGTTGCCGACGTCGACGACGAGGAGCATGCCGGCGGGGGATCCTACGAGGAGACGTCGAGCGGCGGGCCCGCGCGGCGCACGGCCTGCCCGTCGCCGAGCGCGGCCAGCGCCTCGGCGGCCGATCCGGCGCCCGGCAGGGCCAGCTCGGGATCGAGCTCGAGCAGCGGCACCAGCACGAAGCGCCGCGCGGTCAGCTCCCGATGCGGGATGCGCAGCGCCTCCGACTCGAACGACTCGTCGCCGAGCAGCAGCACGTCGACGTCGATCGGCCGCGGGCCGTGGTGGACATATCCGGCACCGCTCAGCTCGCGCCCGAGCGCGGCCTCGACCGCCTTGCAGGCGCGCAGCAGCGCCTCGGGATGCAGCCGCGTCTCGACGCGCACACACGCGTTGAGGAACTCGGGCTGCTCGGTCACGTCGCCGACGGGCTCGGTCTCGTACACCGACGAGGCCGCGAGCACCTCCACGTGGTGTGCCCACAGGTCCTCGACGGCCGCCTGCAGGAACGCGCGCCGGTCACCGACGTTCGAGCCGAGTCCGAGGTAGCCGAGCGCCGCGGTCACACGCGGATCATGGCGAGTTGGCGCGACTGGGTGAGCAGCACCCCGTCCGAGGTCCAGAGCTCGCCGTCCTCCTCCCACGTCCCGCCGGCCGACATCCGCGACTCGAAGACCGCCAGCCCCCAGCCGTCGGCGGCGGCCGGGAGCGGCGCGCGGAAGTGGATCGTGAGGTCGAGCGTCGGCACGACCGCGGGCCGGCCCAGTCGCGAGAAGGCGGCCGGCAGCATCGTGTCCGACAGAGCGGTGACCGCGACGTGGTCGAGCGGACCGCCGCCTCGCGTGCGCACCCACGTGACGTTGCGAGCGCGCTCGGCCGGGCGCTCGAAGCTGCCACCCTGCGCCCAGCGGACGTCGAAGTTGGCGATGAACGCGGGCGTCCCGGGCGCCGAGGGCAGCGGCGGGCACGCGTCGGGACCGGGCACGGCGGGCGGGCGCAGCTCGTTCCAGGTCGGCTGGTCCTCGCGCCAGGCGCCGGCGGCGGCGAGCGCGAGCGCCATCGGACGCCCGTCCTGCTCCATCCGCAGCGACACGGCGGTCGCCGAGCGGCCGGTCCGCTCGACGCGTGCGGCGATCTCGACGGGCCCTGCGGCGGGCGCGTCGACGAAGTGGACCGTCAGCGAGCGCGGCGGGCGCAGGGGATCGTCGACGGCCGCGAGCAGCGCGCGCACCAGCAGCGCCGAGAGGTAGCCGCCGTATGGCCCGCGCAGGATCCACCACCGCTCGGAGACCTGCGCCCTCCAGCGGTCCTCGGCGATCGGCTCGAGCGCCGTGTCGGCCTCGAGCCCGGCGATCTCGCTCAACAGTCGGTTTCCCGCACCTTCGCCCACTGCGACACCCACGGCTCGAGATCGACTCGCGACGGCAGGTCGAGCGCGGCGATCACGTTGAGCAGCATGCCGTGCGAGAAGAAGTCGAAGGTCTCGGCGACCTCGACCTCGGCCAGCCGCGCAACCTCCTGCACCAGCTCGCCGAAGCGGCGGGCGACGTGGTCCTGGATCGCGGAGTCCGACGAGGCCGCGTAGGACTGCAGCAGCAGCATGATCTCGTGACGCTGCGGGAGCAGCTCTTCGACGTAGGCGTTGCCCATCGCCTCGAGGCGCTCGCTCACGGGGACATCGCGCGTCGCGCTGCGAAACGCGTCGAGCACGTGGTCGCAGGCGCGGTCGCTGCAGGCGAGGAACAGCTGGCGCTTGGTGTGGAAGAGCCGGAACAGGTACGGCTGCGAGATGCCGGCCTCGCGCGCGATCACCTCGGTCGAGGTGCCGTTGTAGCCGCCGCCGGCGAAGTGCCGGACGGCGATCACGAGGATCTCCTCGCGACGCTCGGCGGCGGAGCGGCGGGGCTGCGCGGGTGCGACCATCGGTAGTAGGTTAGTGACCACTAACCCGGAACGCCAGCGGCGCCGCGCTAGCGCTCCTCGCGCCAGACCTCGACCGAGACCTCCTCGACCGGCAGCGGGATCGGCGGCTCGGGCTTGGAGGCCTTGACGGTCACGCTCTCGGCGCCGAACTGGGTCGACAGGCGGTCGGCGATCACGCCGCAGAGCCGCTCGAGCGTCTTGTAGGAGCGCTGCTGTGCGACGAGCGCGATCACCTGGCAGACCTCGCCGTAGTCGACGGTGTCCTCGACGCGGTCGGTGATCAGCGCGTCCGGCTCGCCGACGTCGAAGCGCACGTCGAGCACGAGCCGCTGGCCGATCTCCCGCTCGGCGGCGGTGACGCCGTGGTGCGTGTAGAGCGAGAGTCCGACGATCTCGACGGTGACCCCGACCTCGGGCCCCTCGTTCTCGTCGTCGTCGTCGTCGGTCAGGTCGTCGTCGTCGTCGTACTCGTCGTCGGGCTCACGGGCCATTGCTGCGCCAAGGTAGCAGCGGCCACCACCAGCGCATCCGCGGTCGCGGCGACGTCGTGGACGCGGAAGACGCGGGCGCCGCGCTCGAGCGCCAGCACGTTGGTGGCCAGCGTCCCGTACACGCGCTCGGTGACGTCGCGACCGGTCAGGCGCCCGATGAAGGTCTTGCGGCTCGTCCCGAGCACGACCGGCCGGCCGAGCGCGACGATCTCGTCGATGCGCCGCAGCAGCTCGAGGTTGTGGGCCAGGGTCTTGCCGAAGCCGATCCCGGGGTCGAGCTGGATCCGGTCCTCGGCGACGCCCTCGCGGATCGCGGCGGCCATGCGCGCCTCCAGGAACGCCTTGACCTCGTCGACGACGTCGTCGTAGCGCGGGTCGGCCTGCATCGTGCGCGGCTCGCCGAGCATGTGCATCAGGCAGCAGTCGACGCCGCGGTCGGCGACGAGGCCGGCGAGCTCGGGGTCGTGGCGGAAGGCGGTCACGTCGTTGACGTAGGTCGCGCCCGCGTCGAGCGCCGCCTCGGCCACGGGCAGCTTCATAGTGTCGATCGAGAGCTGGACTCCGAGCCGGAGCCCGGCGAGGCCCTCCAGCACTCCGACCACCCGCTCGAGCTCGTCCTCGACGGTCACGGGATCGGCGCCGGGACGCGTGGACTCGCCGCCGATGTCGAGGATGTGCGCGCCCTCGGCGGCGAGCCGGCGCCCGTGCGCGATCGCGGCGATCGGGTCCTCGAATGCGCCCCCGTCCGAGAACGAGTCGGGCGTGACGTTGACCACGCCCATGATGGCGTAGGGCTCCGGGATCACGGCGCCGACGCTAGCGCAGCCCGTCCAGCAGCGGCGCGAGGTCTTGGATCGGCCTCCCGTGGTCAGCTGTCGCGGGGGGCGGCCCGTGGCTGCCCCCGGCCGCGCCTACAACGCGGTCGCCCGGCTTGGCAGCCACCTCGGCCGGCCGCTGGTTCGGGCCCTCGGAGCCGCTCAGCGCCTTTCAGCTTGGCGGCCGGCACGTCGAGCGTGATCGGCCCCGCATGCGGGTCGACGACCGCGATCGGCTGGTCGCCGGGGTACTGCAGGCACTTCGCGCTGGAGCCGCCGCAGGTGGCGTCGACCGTGGCGAAGTCGTTGTAGCCGAAGGAGAAGCCGCCGGCCGGGCTCCGACGTGCGAGCGCTGCGAAGGAGCGCTCAGTCGGGCTGCGCGACAGGATCCCAGCCGCGCGCCGCGACGGCCCACTCGCCCACGCGGGCGCCGCCGGCGAGGACCACCATCCGCTCGTGCAGGTTGGCGGCCGCGCAGGCATGGTTGGGGACGATCGCCAGCCGCGCGCCGACGGGCAGGTCGACCGGTTCGGCCGCGGTGAGGATCGCGTGCTCCTCGTAGAGGCGCTCGACGGTGAGGCCCGGATGGCCCGCGACGTGTCCCAGGTCGGGCGTGAGCGGCGTCATGCGCTCGGCGGCGAGCGCCTTCGAGCCCGCGTCGAGGATCACGCGCCGCGGATCGGGGCGCGAGACGACGGTGCCCTGGACCGTCAGCGCGCAGTCCTGCCAGCCCGCGGCCCCGAGCGCGACCTGCGTGGCGTCGTGGAAGACGTAGTTGCCCGGCCGCAGCTCCGTCACCGGGCCCGCCTCCTGCAGCGCCCACGTCGTGGGCGTCGTGCCCGCCGAGCGCGCCGCGACGGGCACGCCGCGGCGCTCGAGTGCCGCCGCCGTGACCGCAAGCGCATCGCGCTCGTCGGCGGCCGCGGCGCGCACGTCGCCGCCGTAGGCATGGCCGCCGAAGGTCATCAGCCCCTCGAAGCGGGCGCCACGGAGGCGGCCGGCCAGTGCCGCGACCCGCTCGGCGGTCGCGTCACCGGGCGCCGTGCCGCAGCGGCCGGTGCCGCAGTCGAGCTCCCACAGCCAGGCCGCCTCGACGCCCGCGGCGCGGCAGGCGGCGTCGAGCGCCTCGGCGGCCGCCTCGGAGTCGAGCGCGACGCGCACCCGCACGGCGGCGGCGAGCGCGACGATCCGCGCGAGCCGGTCGGCCTGGACCGGCGGGTGCGCGACGAGGATCGCGCGGGCACCCGCCGCATGGGCGAGCTCCGCCTCGGCCGGGGTGGCGACGGTCACCCCGGCGGCGCCCGCGGCGAGCTGCGCGCGGATCACCTCGGCGCACTTGTGCGTCTTGACGTGGGGCCAGAGCTCCACGCCGAGCTCGGCGGCGTGGTCCGCCATGCGCGCGACGTTGCGCTCCAGGACGTCGCGGTCCAGGACCAGCGCCGGGGTCGCGGCCGCATGCGTCACCGCGGGGCGGGCGGGACGCGCTCTACGCCAGCCCGGGCTTCTCGGGCAGGTCGAGGCCGCGGGTCTCGGTCGTGCCGCCGGCGAAGCCGGGGCGCGGCAGGGGCCGCGGCGGCGACGGCGCGATGGCGCCGGGCAGCTCGGGCCGCTCCGGGGTGCCGCTGGTCGGCGTCTCGTCGGGACCGAAGACGTCCTCCTCGGTGCGCCCGTCGAGCAGCGCCTCGAACTGCTCGCGCTCGATCGTCTCGCGCTTGAGCAGGATCTTCGAGATCGTGTCGAGGTTCTCGCGGTGGGCGCCGAGGATCTCGTGCGCCTGCCGGTGGGCCGACTCGACGATGCGGCGGATCTCGTCGTCGATCTCGCGGGCGATCTCGTCCGAGTAGTCCGGCTCGGTCGAGAACTCGCGCCCGAGGAACGGCTGGCCGTGGTCATGGCCGAACACGCGCGGGCCGAGCTTCTCGCTCATGCCGAAGCGCATCACCATCTGCTTGGCGGTCGCGGTGACCTTCTCGAGGTCGTTGGACGCGCCCGTCGTGATCTCGCCGAAGATGAGCTCCTCCGCGGCGCGGCCGCCGAGGGTCATGGCCATCGTGTCGGTCAGCTCCGCGCGGGTGGTGAGGAACTTGTCCTCGCTCGGGAGGGAGATCGTGTAGCCGAGGGCCTGGCCGCGCGAGATCACGGAGATCTTGTGGACCGGATCGGAGTGCTCGAGGTAGTGGCCGACGATCGCGTGGCCCATCTCGTGGTAGGCGGTGATCAGCCGTTCCTTCTCGCCCATCACGCGGGTCTTCTTCTCGGGGCCGGCGATCACGCGCATGATCCCCTCCTCGAGCTCCGTCTGGCCGATCTCCTTCTTGCCCGTGCGGGCGGAGAGCAGCGCGGCCTCGTTGACGAGGTTGGACAGGTCGGCGCCCGTGAAGCCCGGGGTTTGGCCGGCCAGCGTGTCGACCTCGATGTTCTTGGCCAGCGGCTTGCCGCGGGTGTGGACCTCGAGGATCTTCGCGCGGCCCTTGCGGTCCGGGCGGTCGACGGTGATCTGGCGGTCGAAACGGCCGGGGCGCAGCAGGGCCGGGTCGAGGATGTCGGGCCGGTTGGTGGCCGCGATCATGATGATGTTGTCCTTGGCCTCGAAGCCGTCCATCTCGACGAGGAGCTGGTTGAGCGTCTGCTCGCGCTCGTCGTGGCCGCCGCCGAGGCCGGCGCCGCGATGGCGGCCGACCG
>JAXDHR010000029.1:0-5403 GCA_034664425.1 Solirubrobacteraceae bacterium | reverse complement strand
GTCTCGATGTGCTTGACGCGCGCACGGTCCAGCGCGCCGTTCTCGCCGGCGAGGAACTCGTCGATGACGTACGGGGTGAGGAACTCGATGTTCTCGGCCGCGCGGGCGCGCTCGAGCATGATCTTCGAGGCGCGGAACTCGTCGCGGCGGTTGACGACCGTCACGTGCGAGGAGAACTTCGCCAGGAAGATCGCCTCCTCCATAGCGGAGTCGCCGCCACCGACGATGATCGTCGTGCGGTCCTTGAAGAACGCCGCGTCGCAGGTCGCGCAGTAGGACACGCCCCGGCCCCCCAGCTCATCCTCGCCCGGAACACCCAGCTTCTTGTGCTCGGCGCCCATCGAGAGCACCAGCGCGCGGGCCGGATAGGGCTCGTCGTCGATCCACACGGTGTGCGGCTCGCCGCCCTGCCCCGGCTCGATGCGGGTCGCGTTGTCGGTGATGAAGCGGGCGCCGAAGCGCTCGGCCTGATCGCGCAGGTCCTGCATCATCTGCGGGCCCATCACGCCCTGCGGGTAGCCCGGGAAGTTCTCGACGTCGGTCGTCTGCTGGAGCAGCCCGCCCCACATGAAGCCCTCGATGACCAGCGGCTTCAGGTTCGCGCGCGCGGTGTAGAGCGCAGCGGTGTACCCGGCCGGTCCGCTTCCGATGATGATCACGTTCTCGACGTCATGTGCCATGGACGGCATTCGCTCCCTTCACGGGGTCCTTTACTTCACTTTGTATAGTAGCTCGCCACCGGTCGACCGTCCGCCGCAGCTGGAAGTAGGCGACGACCCCCGGGATCAGCGGCAGCCAGAATGTGAACGCCCGGAACACGAGCACGGCGACCACGGCGAGGCCGGAGTCGACGTCGAAGGCGGCCAGCGCGCCGATCATCCCGCCCTCCACCCCGCCGACGCCGCCGGGCAGCGGCAGCAGATTGCCGAGCATCCCGACGAAGAACGCCTGCACGAGCACGGCGACCGGCGGAGCGGCGCCGAAGGCGCGGAACGCCGCCCACAGCACGAGGATCTGGAAGGCCCAGAAGAGGATCGCGCCGATCAGCGCGTTGTTGCCCGAGCGCACGTGCGCGACGGCCAGCCGGATGCCCGCCGACGCCGACGCGGGCGCGTTGGCCAGCCGCCCGATCAGCTGGCCGAGGCGGCCCCCGCCGCCGAGCGACGCCTCTGCGCGGCGCTGCAGGTCGGGCGGCACGAAGGCGATCGCCATCGCGATCGCCATCGCGACAGCGGCGAAGAGCGCCGGCAGGACGGTCAGCGTGAACGGCGCCGCGCCGGGGAAGACGCCGAGCCGCAGCCCGACCCCGCAGACGATCACCGCCGCCCCGTAGGGCACGTAGGTGAGGATCAGGAACGCGACCGTGGTGTCGGCGACGTCGCGCCTGGCCATCCCGGAGCGCCGCAGCGCCCAGGCGGTCAGCACGAGGCCGCCGGCGCCGCCCGCGGCGAACAGCCGCGAGGCCGCGAGCCCCGCCATGGTGATCTCGTAGGCCGAGCGCCAGCCGATCCGGCGGCCGCCTGGCGCGCGCAGGAAGATGCCCCGGAACTGCATCACGTAGCCGCCGAACATCCCGACCGTGAAGAGCAGCGCGAGCGCCATCCACCACGGACTGCCGTCCTTGATCCGGTGCCAGGTGTCCTGCAGCCCCGCCAGCTTCGGCAGCAGGAAGTAGAGCGCCGCGAGCGCGGCGAGCAGGAAACCGCCCAAGGTGAGCAGCCCTCGCCGCGTGATCTCGAGGCCATGTTCGTCGTCCTCAGTCGCGACCGGGAGCCCCGACGCCGCCGCGGGCGCGGTCTCGCGGTTGTGGTCGAGGCCCGGCCGGACCGGCGCTCCGCTCACGATCGCGCCCGCGCCTCGAGCGCCTGCGCGAGTGATGAGAACCTGCGCGCGAGCGGCGTCACCAGCGGCGTGCCAAGCCGCACGCCCTCGGCGAGCGCGAGCCCGGCCAACAGGTCGACGACGTAGTGCTCACCGAGGTACAGCAGCGCGGTGCCGAGCGTGAGCGCGTAGGCCCAACCCAAGGTGCCGGCGCCCCGTCCGGACCGCCACAGCACCCGGGCGGCCGTGACGGAGGTTGCGAAATGCAGCGACGGCATGGCGGCGAGCGGGTTGCCCCCCAGCACACCGTACAGGGGGCTCCAGCGGGACTTCCAGAACTGCTCCCCGTATTCGACCATCATCCGCCGCACCTCGGGCGTGCGCCCGTCGTCGAACAGACCACGAGCGGCCGCGTACCACGGCGGGGCGGTCGGCACCACCCAGTAGCCGATCAGACCCAGGTCGAACGTCGCGTAGATCTGCGCCGCCCCGCGCGGAAGCTGATCGCGGTGGCGCAACAGCAGGTAGGCGGCGGTTCCGTGCGGGAACGCGAACCAGAGCCAGTGCGACCACACGAGCGCCTTCTCCCAGCCGGCGAAGCCGCCGGGCGTTCCGAGCGCGCGCTGCAGGCGCAGCGTCGGGGGCGTCCCGCGCCCGACCCAGGTGTCGAAGCGAACGGGGTAGTCGACGAGCACCCGCGCCTCGAGCGCCGCGGGGTCGTCGTTGGGCATCTGGTAGGCGGCGAGGTAGGCCCACATCTGCAGGCACACCGTGCCGACGTCGCGCGCGCGCGAGCGCGGGATCAGAACGGTCAGGGCGAGCGGAGCGGCCGCGGCCGTCGCGATCGTGACCGCCGGCGGAAGCGGCAGCCGGCGGCGCAGCAGCGGAGCGGCGAGTCCCGCGGCGAGCGCCGTGGCGGCGGCCGCGCGGATGGCGGTCGATCGGCGCACGGCGAGCAAGATAGTGGCCGTGGCGGCGCCGCGACGGCACGTGCGCCCACCCCATAGCCTGCCGCAGATGGATCTCGAGCACGCCTACGACACGGTCAACGTCCACCGCCGCGGCGGGGAGCTGCGCATCGAGCTCAACCGGCCCGAGGCGATGAACGCGTGGAACCTGCAGTTCGGCGCGGACATGCTCGACGCCGTGCGGCGGGCCGCGGCCGCGGACGTGCGCGCGGTCGTGATCACCGGCGCGGGGCGCGCGTTCTCCTCCGGCGCCGACCTCAAGGCCGGCTTCGAGCCGACGCCGGAGGGCCATCCCGACGTGGGCACGCCGCTGCACGAGCGCTACCACCCGATCATCGCGGCGCTGCGCGAGCTGCCCAAGCCGGTGCTCGCGGCGGTCAACGGCCCCGCCGTCGGCATCGGCTGCTCGCTCGCGCTCGCCTGCGACCTCGTCGTCGCGCGCAAGAGCGCGTACTTCCTGCTGGCCTTCGTGAACATCGGGCTGATCCCCGACGGCGGCTCCTCCGTGCTCGTCCCGGAGCGGATCGGATTCACGCGCGCGAGCGAGATGGCGCTGCTCGGCGAGCGCATCGACGCCCCCAAGGCGGTCGAATGGGGACTCGCGAACCGCGCGGTGCCCGACGACGAGTTCGATTCCGAGATCGACGCGCTCGCCCAGCGGCTGGCCGAGGGGCCCACGCGGGCGTACGCGGCGATAAAGCGCCAGCTCAACGCGTGGCTGTTCGAGCGGATGGCGGCCCAGCTCGATCTCGAGGCCCGGCTGCAGCAGGAATCCGCCGCGTCCCCGGACTTCCGCGAGGGCGTGCTCGCGTTCCTGCAGAAGCGTCCGCCGGCGTTCACGGGCGCGTGAGGAGTGCCTGAGGACGCCCATGCGCCCGCTGCGGTCAGGCCACGAGCCGTCCGCGCCGTCCTGGCCACCTTCCGCGCTGACCGTCCATATACTTGCCCGCCCGTGGCTCCCCCGCTTCCCAGTTCCCGCCCTCGCCGCAAGGCTCTGGCGGCGTCTCTCCCGATCGCCGTGGTCGCGTCGCTGGCCCTCGCGCCCTCCGCGTTCGCGGGCATCTTCCTGCCCGAGTCCGGCGGCTCCCCCAACGCCGACAACATCAGGACGCTCTACATCCTGCTGGCGATCCTCGGCCTCTTCATCTTCGTCGGCGTCGAAGGCCTGCTCATCTACTCGATGGTCAAGTTCAAGGCCCGCAAAGGAGCGACGGCCGCCCAGATCCACGGCAACACGCGCCTGGAGATCGGCTGGACGGTCGGCGCGGCGGTGATCCTGCTCTTCATCACGGTCTTCACGTTCATCAAGCTCAACGGGATCACGCACCCGGCGGCCAGCGACATCAACGCCAACGGGACCCCCATCGCGTCGACCGGCTCGCCGGACTCCAACCTCTACGCCGCGACCGACCAGCCGCCGCCGCCCAAGGGCAGCGCCTCGATGAACATCAAGGTCAACGGGCAGCAGTACATCTGGAAGTACGACTACCCGGGCTCGGAGCGCGTGTTCTCCTACGTCGACATGGTCGTCCCGGTGGGCATGACGGTCACGCTCGACATCACGGCGGTCGACGTGGCGCACTCCTGGTGGATCCCCGCGCTCGGCGGCAAGGCCGACGCGATCCCCGGCTACGTCAACCACAGCTGGTTCAAGATCCCGGCCAGCGCGATCAAGCCGGGGCAGTCGCAGGTCGTCTTCCACGGCCAGTGCGCCGAGCTCTGCGGGCGCAATCACGCGAACATGTACGGCAACGTGATCGGCATGCGCTACGCCGACTGGAAGCGCTGGTACCAGGGCAAGGCGAACGAGATCAAGGCCGCGCAGACCGATGCCGCGAAGGAGCGCCAGCAGCTGCAGCAGCAGCAGGGCGGCGCGGCGACCCCGTAGGACCCTCCCCAAGCTCCAGACAGGACCCATGGCGACCACGACCGACAACCCGACGACTGCCGACACGGCGCTGCGCCGGCGACGGCCCGAGATCATCGCCCACGGCGTCGACCGCCCGACGCGCGGCTGGATGTCGTGGCTCACGACGACCGATCACAAGAAGATCGGGATCATGTACCTCCTCACCGTCCTGGTGTTCTTCATCCTGGGCGGCGTCGAGGCGCTGCTGATGCGCACGCAGCTCGCCGTCCCGGACAACACCTTCCTGGCCCCGGAGAAGTACAACGAGGTCATGACCATGCACGGGACGACGATGATCTTCCTGGTCATCGTCCCGGTGTGGGCGGGCTTCACGAACTACTTCCTGCCGCTGATGATCGGCGCGCGCGACGTCGCCTTCCCGCGCCTGAACGCGTGGTCGTACTGGATGTACCTGTTCGGCGGCCTGGCGCTGTACGCGTCGCTGTTCTTCACGCCCCCGGAGGCGGGCTGGTTCTCCTACGTGCCGCTCTCGCTCAAGAGCTACACGGCGTCCAACGGCCAGGAGGCGTGGATCTACATGATCCACCTCACCGGCCTGTCGTCGATCCTCGGCGCGATCAACTTCATCGCCACGATCCACAACATGCGCGCGCCCGGCATGGGCTGGGGCCGGATGCCGCTGTTCATCTGGACGATGCTGATCTACTCCTACCTCGTCGTCCTCGCCCTCGCGTCGCTGGCCGC
>JAXDHR010000028.1:0-2812 GCA_034664425.1 Solirubrobacteraceae bacterium | reverse complement strand
CTGCCGCCCGTGCGCATCGGCGGCCGGCTGCTCGTCGATGCCGCCGTCGTCAACAACATCCCGATCTCGCATGCCGTGGCGCTCGGTGCCAAGCGCATCTACGTGCTGCCGACCCAAGACCCCCACCGGGCCGGCGGCGTGCCCCCGCGCAACGCGCTGGACGCCGCGGTCTTCGCCTTCAGCGTGCGCGCCAACGATCGCCTCCACAGCGACCTTGCCCGGTACGCCGACGACGCGGAGCTGATCGTGCTCCCGGCGCCCAACGCCGAGCGGGTGCAGCCCACCGACTTCCGTCATGCGCGGCGGCTGACCGCCGAGGCCCTGGTGGCTTCGCGCGCCGCGCTCGCAGGCAGTCCCGCGGCGGCCCGGCATCGCGCGGGGGCCGCGCACCTGTACGCCGTGTCCCCCCCGAACCCATGATGAACTCCAACCTGGTGGTGATGTCCATGCGCGGTGTCCTGTTGCTCGCTCTGCTCTCCTTGTCGTTGCTCTGCGCGCCGTTGGCGATCGCGAACACCAGCCACGCAGGCTGGCCGAAGATCGACGGCGGGCTCGTCATGCACAAGCTCGACGAAAGCGGGCCGATCTACGCACCGATCCCCTTCCTCCACAACGAGTTGCTGGGCGGCCACGGCAACGACACCATCTACGCCGGCAACGCGGGCGACGTCCTCTGGGGGGACTACAAGCCCTCGGGGCAACCGACCACCCAGCAGGACGTGCTGCAGGGCGGCGCCGGCCGCGACTTCATCTACGCCAGCCACGGGCACAACGTCATCGACACCGGCGCGGGCGCCGACGTCGTCCACGCGCACTTCGGCAGCGGCTCGATCACGTGTCACTCACCACAGACGGTCGTGTTCCTGTCGCACAGGTCCCGCCCCGGCTATCAGCTGAACGGCTGCCGCCACATCAGCTACAAGACGCTCGGCTACTAGTGGGCGTGGGATGAGCACGCCCAGAGCGGTCCGTCTCCGCCGTTGGCCGGCTGCCCTGACCGCCGGCCTGGTGCTCGCGGGCACGCTCGCGTCGATCTCGCCGGCAAGGAGCACGCCGGCAACCGGCCGACCAGGCGCGCGGGCGGCCGTTGCCATGACCGCCATCGACGGCGCCGTGGTCGACGTCACGAGCAAGCTCGGACAGCCGGGCGCGAGCGCTGCCGGGACCGGGATCGTCGTGACCCCACAGGGCGGGGTGCTCACCAACAACCACGTGATCCGCGGCGCGACGGACATCCGCGTCACCGTGCCGGGCGGAGGCGAGTACCCGGCGCGCGTGCTCGGCACCGACGCGCGCCAGGACGTCGCGCTGCTGCAGGTCGTCGGCGCGCCGGGACTCACGCCCGCGACGTTCGGCGACTCGTCGACCCTTGCCGTCGGGCAACCGGTGAGCGCCATCGGCAACGCGGGCGGCGTCGGCGGCGCACCCTCGGTCGCCACCGGCACGATCACCCGGCTGCACCGGTCGGTCACGGTGACCGACGACAACGCCCTCCACCCCGAGCATCTGGACGACCTCATCCAGACCGACGCGAATATCCAGCCCGGCGACTCCGGCGGCCCCTTGGTCGACGGCGCCAACGCGGTCATCGGCATGGACACCGCTGCGACGGTCGCCCCACCGGGCGAAGAAGGCCCGCCCGAGGGATTCGCGATCCCGATCAACCGCGCCTTGGACGTCGTCCATCAGATCCAGGCCGGCACGAGCTCCGCCGACGTCCACATCGGGCCTGCGGCGACGCTCGGCGTCGAGGTCTTCCCCGGCGCGCACGCCGGTCACTCCGTCCTGGTCACCCGCGTCGCCTCCGGCTCGCCCGCGCAGACCGCCGGGCTGGCGTCCGGCGATCTCATCACCTCGCTCGACGGCAAGGCGGTGCGGTCGAGTGCCGCGCTGACGGGCCGCATCCAGCGCCACCACCCGGGTGACGCCGTCCGCGTGCGATGGGTCGACGCCGCCGGCTCCTCGTCGGCCGCCACCGTCCAGCTCGCCAGCGGCCCGCCGGTCTGAGCGCACACCACGACGGGCTATTCAGGACCGCAGTTCGATCAGTCATACGGCGCAAGATCCGTTCCCCGTACCTCCCGTGGGGTACATGGAACTGTCGCCCCGAGAGCGATGACAAGCCAGGGAGCGCGGCGGACAATCCGAAGCGTCCTTGCTGGGCAGGTCTTCGCGTCCGGCTGAAGCTTCTCACCCCCCGGGGGTCCCTTGCCCAGCCGATGCTCGTCATGCCGCGCGCGGACCCGCGCCCGCGCCCTGCTCGCCGGACCGCTGCTCGTCGCGGCCGTCCTGGCCGTGGTGGCGGTGACCGCCAGACCCGCGGCGGCACGGCCGTTTGCGGCACCGGACGGGAAGGTGCTCGTCGGCGTGACCGGAGGGCGCACGGTCGACGGCTACGTCCGAGCGGCCGGCAAGCCGCCCGCCGTGTTCCAGTTCTTCGTGAACTGGGGCGACCGGTTCCAGTACGCCTACCGCCGCGCTGACGCGGCCCGCAGCGGGCTGATGGTGCATCTGTCGACCTACAACGGGCCCGGCACCCGGGAGCGGATCACCCCGCGCGACATCGCGCTGGGCAGAGGCGACCGCTACCTGTCCTCCATGGCGCGCGACTTCGCGGCCTACGGGCGGCCCGTGTACCTCCGGCCGTTCGGCGAGATGAACAACTCCGCCAACCCCTACAGCGCCTACCACGCGGACGGCAGGGCTCGTGGCTCGGCGCACACCCTCGCGTGGTTCCGGCAGGCGTGGCGGCGCGTGTATCTGGTCGTCAAGGGCGGATCCGTCGCGACCATCGACGCCCGGCTGCGCGCGC
>JAXDHR010000027.1:0-27210 GCA_034664425.1 Solirubrobacteraceae bacterium | reverse complement strand
TGCTCGTGCTCGGCCTGGCGGCGCTGGTCGTGCTCTCCGAGCGCCGGCTGGGTGAGCCGGTCGGGGCCGTGCAGCGCTGGGCCGTGGCCGCTGCGGCGCTCGCGGTGGTCGCGATCGTCGCGGGCGGCCCGACGGAGCACGCCCGCGGCGCGGTCCATTCGACGCTCGCGTTCGCGATCGTCGGCGCGGTCTTCGCGGCGGGCCTGCTCGCCGGGCGCGTGGACGCGCGCGGGTGGGTGCTCGCCGCGGCAGTCGGGGAAACGGGCGCGGTCCTCGCCGCCAAGCTTGCGCTCACCGCCCTCCCGGACGTGCTGCCGGCAGCCGGCTGGGCCGCCCTGGCCGGCGCCGCCGCGCTCGTCGCGCTCCAGGCCGAGATGGCGGCGCTGCGGACGCTGCGCGTGGCGCTCGTCGGGCCGCTCGTGCTCGTCGGCCAGACCGCGCTGCCCGTCGCGCTCGCGCCGCTGGTCATCGGCGAGCGATGGGCCCGTCCGGCGCTCGTCGTCACCGGACTGCTGCTCGCCGCCGGTGCATGTGCGGTGCTCGGGCGGACGCGTCAGCCGTAGCGCCGCGCGATCACCGCGGCGGCGGTCGGCAGCATCGCGAAGCTCGGATCCGGGCGGCCGGGGTGCGCGAACGCGTCGAGCACCGCCGAGCCCAGCCCCGCGCGGTCGCGCACCACCGTCGCGAGCCCGTGCGCCGCGAACGCGGCGTTGTTGGCGCGGATGTGGCCGACGCCCCAGCCGTAGGAGATCACCGGGCAGCCGACGATCAGGGCCTCCATCACGGTCAGCCCCGCAGTCGAGTGGATCAGCGCGTCCGCTGCGACCAGCACGTCGGGCATCCGGTCCGTGAAGCCCAGCGCGCGGACCCGCGGCTCGCCCGTGAAGCGCGCGGTGAGCTCCGCACGACGCGGCTCGCTCGTCCCGCACAGGATCAGCACCCGCGCCCGTGGATCGGCCGAGAGCACCGCTTCTGCGGCTCCTGCGAGGTCGCCGACCGCCCAGCCGCCGCCGGAGACGACGGCGACCGGCACGTCGTCCGGCAGCGCGAGGTGTGCGCGCGCGAGGGTGCGCGAGGGCAGCCGCTCCATCGCGAAGCGCGGGTCGCTGAGCCCGCGCACGTGGCAGATCTCGGTCGCCCGGCCGGCGATCGCGCGCACTTCGGGGATCGACTGCGCCTGGGTGACGAGGTGCAGGTCGATCCCGCGGCAGGCCCAGAAGCGCAGCGCGGCGAGGTCGGTGATCGCGGCCACGCACGGGATCGCGAGCCGTCCGTGGCGGCGCAGCCGGCCGGTCACCTCGGTCGAGCCGGGGTAGGTCGAAATCAGGACGTCCGGTCGCGCCCGCTCGACGTGCCGGAGCACCTGGCGCCCGGCCAGCAGCTCGCCCAGGCGCCCGGCGATCCGGTGCGTGATCGCGACGTCGTGGAGCAGCCGGTGCTCGACGTCGAAGAGGCGGTTGCGCAGCGGCGACTCGAAGGTCGTCCCGGTGATCGCGCGCTGGATCGGGCCGCCGGCCAGGGCGAGCGCGTCGACGATGTCGACCTCCCAGCCGTGGTCGCCGCGCAACTCGGCGGCGACCAGCTCGGCAGGCAGGTCGTGGCCCGCGCCGATCGACGCGGTGAAGACGGTGGCGCGGGGCACAGAGGCGCATGGTCGCGCAGACGCGATGAGAGCGGCTCGGCAACGGCGGCGAGCCGTCGCGCGGTCTCAGCCCACCGCCAGCCCGGCGCTCAGCCGCAGGTCGGCGCTCGAGCGTCCGGCCGCCAGCCCGAAGGTCCCCGGCTCCACGGCGAACGCGCCGGCGGTGACGTCCCAGTGCGCGAGCGCGCGCGGGCCCAGCGGCACCTCGACCTCGATCTCCTCGCCCGGCCCGGCCGTGGCGAGCGCGAAGCCCGCCAGCCACCGCGCCGGACGCTCGATGGCGCTGTCGGGGCGCGAGGCGTACAGCTGCACGACCTCACGCCCGGGCCGCGTGCCGGTGTTGCGCAGGCGCACCCGCGCGCACGAGCCCGCCGCCGTGAGCGCGAGGTACTTCCAGTCGGTGTAGCCGAGCCCGTGGCCGAACGGGAAGCGCGCGGCGACGGCGCCGCGGTACCCGATCCCCAATCCCTCGCGGTACTCGAGGACGCCGTCGACAGGGCGCGTCGACGGGAGCCCGTCCTCGGTCATCGGCCACGTGGTCGGGAGCCGCCCGCCGGGCTCGGCGTCGCCGAGCAGCACGTCCGCGAGCGCGTCGCCCATCTCCTGTCCGCCGAACCAGGCGAGCAGGATCGCCGGGACCTCGTCGGCCCACGGCAGCAGCACCGGAGCGCCCGCATTGACGACGACGATCGTGCGTGGGTTGGCGGCGGCGACGCGGCGGACGAGCTCGTCCTGGCGGCCGGGCAGCGCCAGCGATTCCCGGTCGAAGCCCTCGCTCTCGACCTCCTCCGTCGTGCCCACGACCACGACCGCCACATCCGCGTCGCGGGCGAGCGCCTCCGCACGGGCGAGCCCGTCGTCATCGTCCTCCCCCGACGGTCCGGCGTTGAGCTGGAACGTGACCGTCGCGGGATCGTCGACGTCGCGGCGCAGCACGACGTCGAGCGTCTCCCCCTCAGCCAGCCGTACGCGCCGCTCGTGCTGGGGCGGATGCATGTGGGCCAAGGCGATGTCGGCACCGGGCGGGAGCGTCAGATCCACGTCCTCCGCCGTCTCGCCGCCGAGCGCGAGCTTGAAGTGCCCGGTGCCGGAGCAGCCGACGGCGTACTCGCCCGCCCGGTCGGCGCGCAGCGTGGCGCGGACCTCGATCGCGGCGACGCGGTCGGGCGGGACGCCGTCGGCGAAGGCCCGCATCCAGGCGAAGGCGCCGCCGAAGCGCTGCTCGCTGCCGAGCACCGCGCCGTCGGCGGCGAGGAAGGAGACCCGGGCGCCGTCGGGGCCGAGCAGCGCGCGCGACACGGGCGGCGTGCGCGTGCTCGCGTGGACCCCAGGGGCGTGCGTGACCTCGATCCCGTCGAGCGCGGCGCGCAGCCCGTCGAGCGGGGAGACGGTGTGGGGCGGGAAGACGGTGGCGCTGCCCCCGCCGAGCGTGCGCGCGACGGCGGCGTTGGGGCCCAGCACGGCGACGCGGCGCAGGCGTTCGCGGTCGAGCGGCAGCAGCGCATCGTCGTTGCGGGCGAGCACGACGCCGGCGGCTGCGGTCCCGCGCAGCTCCCGCGCGATCTCGGCCTCGCTCCACGGGGTCGCCGGCGGCGTGGCCGGCGCGACGCCCGCGAGTGCGCCGACGCGCCCGGCCAGCCGCAGCAACCGCAGCAGCTTGTCGTCGATGGCGGCCTCCTCGATGCGGCCGGCCCGGACCGCGGCCACCAGCGCGTCGCCCCACGGGCTCGACGGCCCCGGCATGGCGACGTCGAGCGCCGCGCGGCCCGCTGCCTCGGTGCTACGGGTCGCGAACCAGTCGGACATGACGACGCCGTCGAAGCCCCACTCGTCCTTGACGATCTCCCGCAGCAGCGGGTGCTCGGTCATCGTGTGGCCGTTGACGCCGTTGTACGCGGCCATCAGCGCCCATGGCGCGGCGTCGCGGACGATCGCCTCGAAGGGAGCGAGGTAGAGCTCGCGCAGGGTGCGCTCGTCGACGCGTGCGTCGACCGTGAAGCGCTCGGTCTCGGAGTCGTTGGCGACGACGTGCTTGACCGTCGCGCCGACCCCCGCGCCCTGCAGCCCGCGCACGTAGGCGGTGCCGATCCGGGCCGTCAGCAGCGGGTCCTCGCTGAGGCACTCGAAGTGGCGGCCGCCGTACGGGCTGCGGTGCAGGTTGACGGTCGGGGCGAGGAGGACATCGACGCCCTTGCGACGGCACTCGGCCGCGAGCAGCCCGCCGAGACGGTCGATGCGGGCCTCGTCCCAGGTCGCGGCGAGCGCGGTGGGGGACGGGACGTTGGCCGACGGGTCACGCTCGTCCCAGCGCTCGCCGCGCACCCCGGCGGGCCCGTCCGACGTCACGAGCCGTCGCAGGCCGACCGCGGGCTCGTCGTGGAACGCCCAGAAGTCGGCGCCGGTCAGCAGCCGTACCTTGCGCTCGAGACCGAGCTTTCCGAGGCGCTCGCGCAGGACCGCGTCGTCTGCCTCTCCCATTCATGCAGCCTACCCGGAGAGGATGCCTCCAGTTGGAGATAGGATGGCTCGCGTGCCCGTTCCCGTGTCGCCCGACTCCCGCCCGCTGCGCGCCGATGCGGAGCGCAACCGGCGGCGCCTGCTGCAGGCCGCGGGCGAGCTGTTCGCGGAGAAGGGCCTCGGCGTCGGGCTCGACGAGATCGCGCGCCACGCCGGCGTCGGGGTCGGCACCGCGTACCGGCGCTTCCGCGACAAGGACGAGCTGATCGAGGCGCTGTTCGCGGAACGCATCGCGACGTTCACCTCGCTCGCGGACCGCGCGCTCGCCGATCCCGATCCGTGGTCGGGCCTCGTGCGCTTCATGGAGGGGTCGGTCCGCATGCAGATCGCCGACCGTGGCTTGAAGGAGGCGTTCTTCCGCTCCGGCCACAGGGTCGAGTGCCTCGAGGAAGGCCGCGAGCGCGTCGCGCCGCTCGTCGAGCGCATCGTGCGGCGCGGGCAGGAAAGCGGCGTGCTGCGCACCGACCTCGAGGTCACCGACGTGGCGCTGCTGCAGTTCCTCGTCTCGGGCGTCGCCGACTTCGCGGGCCCGATCGCGCCCGGGCTCGGGCTGCGCTACCTCACCATCGTGCTCGACGGGCTGCGAACGCCCGACCCCAGCCCCCTGCCCGGCCCGGCGCTGACCCACGACGAATTCGACGCGGCGATCCACGGCTGAACATGGAGCTGGGGCTCTACACGTTCGGCGAGCGGACGGCGGATGCCGCCGGGCACACCCAGAGCCGGCAGGAGCGCCTGCGCGACCTGCTCGAGGAGATCGAGCTGGCCGATGAGGTCGGCCTCGACGTCTTCGGCGTCGGCGAGCACCATCGCCCCGAGTTCGTCGTCTCCGCACCCGCTGTCGTGCTCGCCGCGGGCGCGGCCCGCACGCGGCGGATCCGGCTCACCAGCGCCGTCACCGTGCTCTCCTCCGACGACCCCGTGCGCGTCTTCCAGGACTTCGCGACGCTCGACCTGATCTCGGGCGGGCGCGCCGAGATCATGGCCGGACGCGGCTCGTTCATCGAGTCGTTCCCGCTCTTCGGCTACGACCTCGACGACTACGACGAGCTGTTCGCCTCGAAGCTCGAGCTGCTGCTGCGCATCCGCGAGTCCGAGCGCGTGGAGTGGTCCGGCCGCCACCGTCCAGCCATCGCCGGCCTCGCGGTCCACCCGCGTCCGGTGCAGGAGCCGCTGCCGGTCTGGATCGCGGTCGGCGGCACGCCCCAGTCGGTCGTGCGCGCCGGGGCGCTCGGCCTGCCGATGGCGCTGGCGATCATCGGCGGCATGCCCGAGCGCTTCCAGCCACTCGCCGAACTGCACCGCCGCGCGGCCGAGCAGGCCGGCCACGAGCCGCCCGCGCTGTCGATCAACTCGCACGGCTTCGTCGCCGACAGCGCCCGGGAGGCCGCGGATCTTGCCTTCCCCGCACACAAGACCGTCATGGACGCCATCGGCCGCGAGCGCGGCTGGCCGCCGCTGAACCGCCGGCAGTTCGACGCCTCGACCGAGCTGCGCGGCGCCAACCTCCTCGGCAGTCCGGAGGAGGTGGCGGAGAAGATCCTCTTCCAGCACGATGTCTTCTCGCACCAGCGGACGCTGATCCAGTTCAGCGTCGGCACGCTTCCGCATGCCGCGATCATGCGCGCGATCGAGCTCTACGGCACCGAGGTCGCACCCGTGGTCCGCGAGGAGGTCGCGCGCCGCACGGCGAACTCGGCGGCCGCGAATGGCTGACCGCGGCGGCGACGCGACCGGCGTCGATCTCGGCCGAATCGGCCGGCGCGTCGCGCTGTTCGCCGTCGTCGCGGTCCTCGCCGCCGTGGCGCTCGCGACGCTGCCCGGGGTCGGTGAGGTCCGCGACCGGCTCGCCGACGCGCAGCCGGGCTGGATCGCGGTCTCGGCGCTGTGCTCGCTGGCCTCGAGCTTCGGCTTCGTCGTCGCGCTGTGGGGCGCGTTCGACCGCGTACCGCCGCGCGGATCGGCGATCGAGCTCGGATTCGCCGAGCAGGGGGCGAACGTGCTGCTGCCGGCCGGCGGCTCGTCCGGTCCGGCGTTCGGAACCTTCGTGATGCGGCGTGCGGGAGTCCCCGCCGATCTCGCCACCGAGCGCCACGTCGCGCTCTTCCTGATCACGAGCGGGGTGAGCCTGGCGGCGCTCGTCGTCTTCGGCCTCGGGCTCGCCAGCGGGGTGCTGTCAGGGAACGAGTCGCTCGCCTGGACCCTGATCCCCGCGGCTCTGGGGGCTGCCGGGATTGGCCTGGCGCTCTTGTTCGCACGGACGCGGGTGCCCTTCGAGCCGGCGGCCGGCAAGCGCGTGCGCCACGCCTTCTGGCAGCTGCGCTCCTTCCTGCACGCCGGCGTGCGCACGAGCATCGCCGAGCTCCGCCACGGCGACGTGCTGCTGCCGATCGGCGCCGTCGCCTACTACGGGTTCGACGTCGCCGCGCTCGGTGCGTCGTTCGAGGCCTTCGGCGGCGGTGGCCCGACGGTCGGCGTGTTCGTGCTCGCCTACACGCTCGGCCACGCAGGCGCTTGGATCCCGACGCCCGGCGGCGTCGGCGGGACCGACGGCGGCCTGATCGGCATGTTCGCCCTGCTGGGCACGCCGCTCCCGCTCGCCACCGCGGCCGTCCTCGGCTACCGCGTCTTCCAGCTCGGCATCCCGATCGTCTTCGGCGCGATCAGCCTGGTGCGCATGCGCGCTCGGCTGTCCGACGACGCGTTCCGTGAGCGCGTGCGGCTGCGCTGGGCGCAGGTGGCAAAGCGCCCTGGCGCCTAGTCCGGGACGAAGAGCCGGCCGCGCATCTGCTCGTCGTCCTGCGGGCGCAGGACCCACAACGGCTTGATCTGGGCGCGGATGTCGTCCGGCAGCCGCGCCACGCCATGATGGTCCATCTCGACCAGGTTGCCCGCCGGGTCGCGCACGTAGAGCTGTACGACGTCGCCCGGCAGCTCGACGAGGTGGTTGCCGAAGGCTTCGCGGTCGAAGGCGTCGCGCCGCTCGGCCACGCGGAACACCGGCTCGAGGTCGTCGACCGTGATTCCGAGGTGGTTGTGGCTGCTCGGGCGCAGGTCGCTCTCGTAGAGGTGCAGCTGCGTGCGCCCGAGCGCCATCCACTGCACGGGAAGGCCGAAGTTCGGCGTCGGGATCAGCTCGGCCCCGAGCAGCTCGACGAAGAAGTCGGTGGAGACCGCGAGGTCGCGAGCGCCCACGCTCACGTGGTTGATCCGTGCGGTCATCGGTCTACGATACGCGCCCCGCACGGAGAGGAGGCGTCACATGTCGGAGACTGCGGTGGTCGCGTGAGCGCGCTGCCGGCCTGGACGCGCGTCACCGCGCCGGGCCTTCCCGATTTGCCGGTGTTCGCGCACGCCGCGGTGGCCGGCGACCACATCCACCTCTCCGGGATGCTCGGGCTCACGGACGACTTCGCGGGCGTGGTCGACGGCGGCATCGGGGCGGAGACGGCTCAGGCGCTGCGGCACGTCGAGCGCATCCTCGCGGCCTGCGATGCGTCGCTCGCCGACATCGTCAAGGTCAGCGTGTTCATGCCCGACCTGGGCGAGTGGGACGCGATGAACGCCGCCTACCTCGAGGCGTTCGGCGCACACACGCCGGCTCGCATCGCCGTCGGCTGCTCGGCGCTGCTGTTCGGGGCGCGCGTCGAGCTGGACTGCGTCGCCTACCGGCCGTGACGCTGTCGATCTGCCTCGCCGGCGCGACGGGCTGGACCGGGCGCGCGCTCGTCCCGGCGATCGTCGCCGCGCCCGACCTCGAGCTGCGCTCGGCGGTCAGCCGCTCGGCGGCGGGAAGCACCTTGGAGGGCGCGCCCGTCTTCGCGATGGTGGCCGAGGCCCTCGACGGCGTCGACGTGCTGATCGACTACACCGCGGCGACCGCGGTCAAGGGCAACGTGCTCGCGGCGATCGACGCAGGGGTGCACGTCGTCGTCGGGAGCTCGGGCCTGACTGCGGACGACTTCGGCCTGATCGAGTCGTCCGCACGCGGGCGCCGCGTCGGCGTCGTCGCGTCCGGCAACTTCTCGCTGACCGCCGCGATGTGCCAGGCGGCCGCGCTGCTCGCCGCCCGCCACCTGCCGCAATGGGAGGTGATCGACTACGCGAGCGCAGGGAAGCCCGACGTCCCGTCGGGCACCTCGCGGGAGCTTGCCGAGCGGCTCGGCGACCTCCGCCGTCCGGAGCTCGGGCACCCGATCGAGGATCTGGTCGGCCCGCACGAGGCGCGCGGCGTCGGCGTCGCGGGAACGCAGGTCCACTCCGTACGCCTCCCGAGCTTCGTCGTCTCCACCGAGGTGATCTTCGGCCTGCCCGAAGAGCGGTTGACCATCCGCCACGACGCGGGCGGGTCGCCGGAGCCCTACGTGGCCGGGACGCTGATCGCCGCGCGCGCCGCGCCACAGCGGGTGGGGCTCACCCGCGGGCTCGACACGCTGCTGCTCAGCTGAGCCGCTCCTCGAGGCACACGCGGACCTTCTCGCCGGCCTGCTTGCCGATCGCCTTGCGCACGGCCGCCTTGACCGGAAGCTTGTGGGTGCCGTCGCCGAGCGCCATGAACGCGCTCTCGAACGGCTCTCCGTCGACCGTGCCCCGGACCTTGACCAGTCCACGGGTGCCGAACAGCTCGGCCGAGCCCTCCAGCACGACGTAGGTCCAGGCGCCGGGGTTCTCGCCCTTGCGCAGCGGCGCGGTGAACTCGGCGATCACTGCGCAGCCACCCAGCGCAGGTTCGCCTTGGAGTGGGTGATGACCGTGCCGTCCGGCAGCTTGAGCGGCGGCAGCTGCTTCGAGCCGGTCACCTGCTCGAGCTCGTCGCGCGAGCCCTTGCGCATGAATGGGATCGGGGTCCGTGGGCGGCGACGACACTGTCGTACTCCAGGCTCTTGATGCGCATCGCCTCCTGCACCCTCCGGCACGGGTGCACCCGAGGACCGCCACTGTCGCCGTGGCAGACGTAGAGCGTCGGCTTGTCGGTCACGTCCACGGTGAGGGAGGCTACGCCCCATGGACATCGGCATCGGCTTCACCCCCTTCGAGACGCGGACCGAGGTCATCGCGGAGCTCGCACGCCATGCCGAGGAGGTCGGGATCGCGCGGGTGGATGTCGCCGAGGGCTGGACGCACGACGCGCTGATCATCGTTGCCGAGCTGGCGGCGAGGACCTCGCGAATCGGGCTCGGCACGTCGGTCGTCTCGATGTGGGGACGCAGCCCCGCGACGCTCGCGCTCGGCGCGGCGGGCCTCCAGCGGGCCTCGGCCGGGCGCTTCTCGCTGGGGATCGGCGCGGGCAGCCCGCCGCTGGCCGAGGGCCTGCACGGCCTGCGATGGGAGCGCCCGCTCGCGCGCCTGCGCGACACCGTCGAGGCCGTTCGCGCGCTGCTCGCGGGCGAGCGGCTTCCCGCGCCCGCCGAGGCCGCACGCCCGCTGCGGCTCGGCATCGTGCCCGAGCCGCCGGTGCCGATCGTCCTCGCCGCCCTCGCGCCCGGCTCTGTCCGGCTGGCCGGCGAGCTCGCCGACGCCTGGGCGCCGTTCCTGTGGGCGCGGTCGAGGCTGGAGGAGGGACGCGCCCTGCTCGGCGAGGGCGAGGCCCGCGCGACGTCGCCGGCGCCGACGCGCGTCGCGCCGGGGGTCCCGGTCGCGCTCGGTCCCGACGAGGCGAGCGCCCGCCGGCTGGCTGCATGGTGGCTGTCGACCTACGCCACCCGGATGGGCCCGCTCTACCCGCGCATGCTCGGAGAGCGGTTCGGGATGGGCGATGCGGTCGCCGCGATCGTCGCGGCGGACGACGGCGATCTCCCCGCCGCAGCGGAGGCGCTCGCGCGCGAGGTCACGCTGTTCGGGACCTATGACGAGGCGGCCGACGTCCTCGCCACGTGGTCGGCGGCGGGCGCCGACGAGCTCGACCTCGTCCTCGCCCCGGGGCGTCCTGAGGAGGAGCTGCGCGCGGTCGTCGACGCGGCGGTCGATTTCCCCGCTTCCCGTCCGTCTTGAAGGAGTCGGCTCGACAACGCCGTCGAGTGACGGCCGCGGTCGTCGAACCGCCGCGGGGCGACGGGCGTATCCCCCGGCGACCTCGATTCTCGGAGGCACCCGAAATGCGCATCGCTCTCACGATCCTCCCCGCCACGCTCGCCGTCGCGGTCGCCGGCTGCGGCGGCTACAGCGCCGCCACCCCGGTGAGCGCGCCCGCCGCCGCCGCCGTCAAGCACGCCGTCGTCAAGACCCGGCACGGCAAGCTGGGCACCTACCTCGTCGACGGGCGCGGGCGCACGCTGTACCTGTTCATGAAGGACAGCGGGCCGCGCAGCCGCTGCTCCGGCGCCTGCGCGGCGGCCTGGCCTCCGCTGACCACGCGCGAGAAGGCCGAGGCGCAGCGCGGCGCGAAGGCGAAGCTGCTCGCGACCAGCACGCGGCCGGGCGGCGGCCGCCAGGTCGTCTACGGCGGCCACCCGCTGTACCGCTACGAGCCCGACATCGCCGCCGGCCAGACCCGCGGCCAGGGCGTGAGCGCGTTCGGCGCGCGCTGGTACGTCGTCGCGCCGTCCGGCCGCGCGATCACGGCCGCCGCGGCGCCGTCGCCGTCGAGCTCGGGCACCTCGGCGCCGTACAGCTACTGAGCCGCCCGGCATCCCGGGCGCCGTCAACCCGTGCCGCAGCGGCCCACGCCATGAGCTCCCGGCATGCCGAGCGTGCTGGTGACCGGAGCCGGGCGGGGGATCGGGCGATCGATCGCCCTGCGCCCGGCACGCACCGGCTGGGACGCGCTCGCGGGTGTCCGCCGCGAGCAGGACGGCGCTGCACTCGAGGGACCGATCAGGCCGGTGATCCTCGACATCACGACGCTGCGCCGATCGCTGCGCTCGACCGCGTCCTGACGGACATGCTCGACGCCGTCGTCAACAACGCGGGCGTGGTCGTGGCCGGCCCGGTCGAGGGGTTCTCCGCCCGGGTGCAGGCGGCGCTCGCCGGCCTCACGCCGACGGTTGTTCTCGACGCCGCGCTGCGCGCCGGTACCGGGACGCCGCGCAAGCTCTGACGACCGGTACGGCGCCGGACGTGCTCTGATGCGCGACTACAAGCCGCAAGCCGAGAAGAACGCCGCCGAGAAGCTGCTGCAGGCGTTCGCGCAGACGCGCTTCGGCGGCATGCTCTTCATCCGCGTCTTCCCGGGCATCGACCGTCGGCTGCTCCCACTGACGCGCGGGAAGCTGTCGACCGGCCTCGGTCAGCCGATCGTCCTGCTCCACCACGGCCGCCGGCGTCCGATGCGCGCTCGCGTCACGCAGGGCGAGGAGCGCGCGACGGCTGTGGGCGATGGCCTGCGACAACTACTCGGGCCCTGTCCGCTACCAGGAGCGCGCGGGCGACCGTGTCATCCCGGTGATCGCGCTCGAACCCCGCTGACGCCTCGCATACAGTCCCGGCATGAGCACCGCACAGACCCCGACGGTCGTCACGGGCGTCGACTTCGTGTCCGTCCCGACGACCGACCTCGAGCGCGCCGTCGCGTTCTACGGCGACGCGCTCGGCCTGCCGCGCTCGGTGTACCGCCCCGAGCGCAGCTACGCCGAGTTCCAGACGGGAACGGTCACGCTGAGCGTCGTCGATCCGGCGAAGATGGGCATCGGCGAGTTCAAGGCCAACGCCAACCACCTCGCCCTGCAGGTCGACGACGTGCCCGCCGCGCGCGCCGCGCTCGAGGAGCGCGGCGTGACGTTCATGGGCGACGTCCTGGACACGGGCGTCTGCCACATGGCCTTCTTCGGCGATCCCGACGGCAACGCGCTGATGCTGCACCACCGCTACGCGCCGCGGTGAGCGCCGCGAACGTGATCGCGCCCGGCGGCGGCGAGGTCATCGGCGAGTCGGAGGAGCGCCGCGTCGCGATCCTCTGCGACCACGACGGGCTCCACGTGACCCACTCGCGGTTCGGACCCCGGCGCGACGGCGCGGACCTGCACGTGCACCGGCGCCATACGGACGTCTTCTACGTCCTCGACGGCGAGCTGAGCCTGCGGCTCGGGGCCGGCGACGAGCAGGTCGGCGTGCCGGCCGGGACGCTCGTACGCGTGCCACCGCTGGTGGTGCATGGCTTCCGCAACGCCGGCGAGGCCGACCTCTCCTACCTGAACCTGCACGCGCCCGGCGCCCGCTTCGCCGACTACCTGCGCTCGCTGCGCGACGGCGTCGCCGCACCGTCGGACTACGACCAGGAGGACGCTCCGGCCGACGGCGGCCGCCCTGTCGCCGAGGTGCAGGTCGGCGAACTCGAGCCGCTCGAGGACAGCGCCCAGACCCGCGTCGAGCTGCTCGCCGACTGCGACGAGGCGGCGATCGCGCGCGTCCGCGCGGCTGCCGGCGATGCGCCGCCCGTGCATGTCCACCAGCGCCACCTCGAGGCCTTCTACGTGCTCGACGGCGAGCTCCTGCTGACGGTCGCGGGCGAGCAGATCCGCGTCGCGGCGGGGACGTGGGCGCAGGTGGCCCCGGGCGTCGCCCACACCGTGGCCAACGCGGCGCCGGCGACCTTCCTCAACATCCACGCGCCGAACGCAGGCTTCGGCGGCTTCCTGCGCGCCCGCCACGTCGACGGCGACGAGCTCGCTTCCGCGATCGCCCGCTCGGGCTTCGACGAGCGGCCCCTGACGTGACACCGTCGCGGGCCGAGATCGAGCGCGCGGTGCGTGCGAGCTGGACGGCGGCGAGCTGCGACCCGGTCGACCTGCCCGACTGGTCGCCGGCGAACGCCGCGCGCGGGCAATGCGGCGCGACCGCTCTCGTGGTCCAGGACCTGCTCGGCGGGGAGCTGCTCGAGGCCGAGGTGCGCAACGCCGACGGGTCGCACCAGGGCGTGCACTACTGGAACCGGCTCGCCGGCGGCGAGGAGCTCGACCTGACGCGCGAGCAGTTCGCGGCGACCGAGGTCGTGCAGGCCCCGGTCGTCGTCGAGCGCCCGCCGGACCTGAGCCGCGCCCGGACCATCGCGCAGTACCGGGCGCTCGCCGCGGCGGTGCGCTCCGCGCTCAGTCCGGCAGCGGCAGCGCCAGCTGGTGCACGCTCGAGTCGTCCAGGTTCGTGACCGTGATGCCGACGAGCGTGACGCCGCGCGCGGCGATCACCGGCATCGCGGCGTCGAGCAGCTCGCCGAGCGCGGCCGCGATCGGGCCGGGATCGGCGGTCGGATGGGCCAGCGTGCGCGAGCGGCTGGCGCGCGTGTAGTCGCCGAAGCGCAGCCGCAAGACGACGGTGCGCCCGGCGCGTGCCTTGTGCTGCATCCGGCTGGTCACCCGCTCGGCGAGGGCGGCGATCGCCGCGTCGAGCTCCGCGCGTTCGTGGTGGCCCGGCCGCAGGGCGCGCTGCGCCCCGACCGACCGCCGGCCACGGCGCCGGCGCACCGGCCGCCGGTCCCGGTTGCTCGCGACCGCGTGGACATAGCGGCCCGCGGCCTTGCCGAGGATCGCCATCAGCTCGCCCTCCCCGAGCTCAGCGACCGCACCGACCGTCGCCAGACCGTGGGCCCGCAGCTTGTTCGCGCTCGCGGGGCCGATGCCCCACACGCGCTCGACCGGCAGCGGGTGCAGGAACTCGAGCTCGCGCTCGGGCTCGACCACGTAGAGCCCGTCGGGCTTGGCCGAGCGGCTGGCGATCTTCGCGAGCACCTTCGTACGCGCGACGCCGATGCTGAGCGGCAGGCCGACCTCGGCGCGCACCTCGTGCCGCAGCCGCACGGCGACGTCGACGGCCGGCGCCGGCACCTCGCTGACGTCGAGGAACGCCTCCTCCATCGACCCCCGCTCGACGACCGGCACGTGGCGCTCGAAGATCGCGAACACCGCGCGGCTCGCCTCGACGTAGGCGTCCCAGTTCGAGTTCGCGACGATCAGGTCCGGGCACAGGCGCCTGGCATGCGCCCCGCCCATGCCGCCGCGCACGCCGTACGCGCGCGCCTCGTAGCTCGCGGCCATGACGACCCACGACCCGACGGCCACCGGCCGCCCGCGCAGCCGCGGATCGTCGCGCTGGGCGACCGACGCGTAGAACGCGTCGACGTCGGCGTGGAGGATGGCGGGCGCCGCGGGCACGAACGTACGTTCGCATAGCCCGCGGCGGAACGCATCGCTGCTAGTGCATCGCCATCGCGGGGGTGGCCGGCGCGTCGGCACCGGACTCCTCCTCGACGGGCTCGGGCTTGGACTTGGGCAGCAGCACGAGGGCGACGACGAAGGCGATGATGACGAGCCCGAGCGCGTACCAGAAGGTCGCTCCGAAAGCGTCTGCCATCAGCGGCGCGACCTTCGCGCGCAGCCCGG
The DNA here is from genome assembly GCA_034664425.1 of Solirubrobacteraceae bacterium. Lineage (GTDB taxonomy): Bacteria > Actinomycetota > Thermoleophilia > Solirubrobacterales > Solirubrobacteraceae > DATBDM01. Next base: position 12,741 of record JAXDHR010000027.1, on the reverse strand, counting down.
GCGGCACGGTGCGGCCGATGCCGCTGCCGCCCGCGCTGCCGAGCCGGCTCGTGAGCTCGCCGGCGAGGAGCACGCTGAGGATCGCAGTGCCGATCGAGGCGCCGACCTGCTGGTTGATGTTCAGCGTGGTGCTCGCGCGCGAGATCTGGATCCGGCGCAGCGTCTGCATCGCGCCGGAGAACGTGGGCATCATCGTGAAGCCCATGCCCAGCCCCATGATGAACAACTCGCCGCCGAGCAGCCAGTAGGACGTGTCGGCCGTCAGCTGGGTCAGCCCGAGGAACGAGACGGCGACGGTCGCGAGACCGACGGGCACGATGCGGCCCACGCCGGTCATGTCGGTCAGGCGGCCGGCGATCGGCATCGCGATCATCGCGCCGATGCCCTGGGGGATCAGCAGCAACCCCGTCTGCAGCGCGGACTCGCCGCGGACGATCTGCAGGTAGAGCGGCAGCAGCAGCATGCCGCCGAACACCGCGATGATCATCAGCACGAGCGTCGCCGAGGCGGCCGCGAACACGCGGTTCTTGAACAGCCGCAGGTCGATCAGCGCGTCCGGCGTGCGCAACCCGTGGCGCACGAACAGCGCCAGCAGGACGACGCCGGTCAGCCCTGGCACGATCACCTTGGGCGAGGCGAAGCCGCCCGAGCCGGACGTCTGCGCGAGGCCGTAGATCAGCGTCGCGAGGCCGGGCGAGAGCAGCAGCAGCCCGAGCCAGTCGAGCCGCTGGCTGGCGTCGGGGACGTCGCGCGGCAGCACGCGCAGCGACATGAACAGCGCCGCCGCCCCGATCGGAACGTTGATGTAGAAGATCCAGCGCCATGAGAAGTCGTCGACCAGCCAGCCGCCGAGCACGGGGCCGAGGATCGGGCCGAGCATCATCGGCACCCCGATGATCGCCATCACGCGCCCGACGCGGTGCGGGCCCGCCGCCTGCGTCAGGATCGTCATGCCCGCCGGCATCAGCATGCCGCCGCCGAGCCCCTGCAGCACGCGGAAGCCGATCAGCGAGGCGGAGCTCCAGGCCAGGCCGGAGAGGATCGAGCCCGACACGAACAGCGTGATCGAGGTCAGGTAGAGGCGCTTGGTGCCGAAGCGATCAGCCGCCCAGCCCGTGAGCGGGATGACCGTCGCGAGCGCCAGCGTGTAGCCCGTCGCGACCCACTGGATCGTCGTCAGTGAGGTGTGGAAGTCCCGCGCGAGGGTGTTGATCGCGACGTTGACGACCGTCGTGTCGAGGATCGACATGACGGCGCCGAGGACGACGACCGACGCGACGAGCAGCAGCCCGCGATCGAGCTTGCCGTCGTCGCTGGGGAGCGCGGCGGAGACGTTGGAGGGAGCGGTCGCGGACATGGCCGGGCAGGTTAGCGCAACCGGAGGCGAATGCTCCGTTTCGTCGGTGTTACCGGTTCGGGCGCAGCTGCACCGGGAGGGACTTGAGCTGGTTGAGGAATGCGGACACCGCGTGGCGCGGCGCTCCCGCGAGCTGCATCTCCGGGTAGCGGGCGAGCGTCTCCTCGAAGAGGATCCGCAGCTCGAGGCGCGCGAGCGCGGTGCCGAGGCAGAAGTGCCGCCCGCCGGCGCCGAACGCCTGGTGCTCGGGGTCGCGGCGCACGTCGAAGCGGTCCGGGTCCTCGTAGCGCGACTCGTCGCGGTTGGACGACACGTACCACATGACCACCTTCTCGCCCTCGCGCACAGGCTGACCGCCGAGGACGGTGTCGCGCGTCGCGGTGCGCCGGAAGTGGGCGAAGGCGGGGAACATCCGCAGCGCCTCCTCGACCGCCGCCGGGATCCGCGACGGGTCCTCGAGCAGCGCCGCACGCTGCGCCGGATCCTCCAGCAACGCGCGCATGCCGCTCGCGTAGGTCGCCTTCGTCGAGTCGTTGCCGGCCGCGACGAGCAGGAAGAAGCCCATCACGATCTCGTGCTCCTCGAGCCGCGCGCCGTCGATCTCGGCGTGGACGAGCACGCTCGTGAGGTCGTCGGTCGGGCGCTCGCGGCGCTCGTTGATCAGTCGCCGGCAGCGCTCGAAGATCTCGGGCACGTCGCGCTCCATGATCGCCTGCACGCCGTCCGGGTTGAGGTCCGGATCGTCGGCACCGAGCGTCGCGGTCATCAACCGCGCCCAGATCGCGTCGTCCTCGGGCGGGATCCCCATGAACGAGCCGATCACGCGGGCGACGACCGGCTGCGCGACGTCGCTGACCAGGTCGCACGTCTCGCGCTCGGCGAGCGAGTCGAGCGCCCGGGCGGCGATCGCGCGGATCGCCGGCTCGTGCTCGGCGATCCGACGCGGCGTGAAGCCGCGCTGGAAGAGCGCCTTGAGCCGGTCGTGCTTGGGCGGGTCCATGCCGATGAACATCGCCTGCTGAAGGGCGAGCGGCATGATCGCCTCGGTGAGCGCGGTGATGCCGCCGCGCTCGGAGGAGAACGTCTCCCAGTCGCGGGAGACGGCGAGCACGTCCTCGGCGCGCGTGACCGACCAGAAGCCGGCCTCGTCGGGGTACTGCGAGATCTCGCTCGTCCAGTGGACCGGGCAGCGAGCGCGCAGGTCGCGGAAGGTCTCGTGCGGCGGCCCGTCCTGCCACAGCGCCGGGTCGCCGACCAGCAGCGCGTCGAGCTGCTCGGGCATCGCTAGAGGTTCCTGGCGATCACGATGCGCTGGATCTCGTTCGTGCCCTCATAGATCTGCGTGATCTTGGCGTCGCGCATCATCCGCTCAACCGGGTACTCGGTCACGTAGCCGTAGCCGCCGAGCACCTGCACCGCGTCGACGGTCACGGCCATCGCGGTGTCGGAGGCGAACAGCTTCGCCATCGAGGAGTACTTGGCGCGCTGCGGGTCGCCCCGGTCGATCATCGCGCACGCCTTGTAGAGCAGCTCGCGCGCGGCGGCCGTGCGCGTCTCCATGTCGGCGAGCTTGAACTGGATCGCCTGCAGGTCCATCAGCGGCTTGCCGAAGGCGATGCGCTCCTTGGCGTAGCCGGCGGCGAAGTCGGTCGCGCCCTGGGCGATGCCGACGGCCTGCGCGGCGGCGCCGAGCCGGGTGCGCTCGAGGGTCGTCAGTGCGACGCGCATGCCGCGGCCGGGCTCGCCGATCACGTTCTCCTGCGGGACGCGGACGTCCTCGAAGACCGGCGAGCCGGTGGGCGAGCCCTTGATGCCCATCTTGTGCTCGTAGCCGCCGATCGAGAGCCCCGGCCGGTCGGACTCGACCACGAAGGCGGTCACGCGCTTCGCCTCCCGATCCGTGACGGCGAAGACGACGTAGAAGTCGGCCACGCCGGCGTTCGTGATCCAGTTCTTCGCGCCGTTGATGACCCACTCGTCGCCGTCGAGGCGCGCGGTCGTGCGCATCGCCGCCGCGTTGGAGCCCGCCTCGGCCTCCGAGAGGGCGAAGGCCGGCGACCACTCGCCCGAGGCGCAGCGCGGCAGGAAGCGCTGCTTGAGCTCATCGGACCCGAACAGCGTGATGGGCAGCGATCCGAGTTCCTGGATCATCAGGATCAGCGCCACCGATGCCGACGCCTTCGCCAGCTCCTCCACGGCCATCTGCTGCATCAGCGTCCCGGTCCCCGTGCCTCCGTGCTGCTCGTCGAAGGGGAGCCCGAGGATGTCCTGCTCGGCGAGCAGGCGGCGCAGGTCCCACGGGTACTCGTCGGCCGCGTCGATCTCGGCGGCGCGCGGCCACACCCGCTCGCGCACGATCTGGCGGATCGTGTCGCGGAAGTCACGCAGCTCCTCGGGGATCTCGTAGACGTCGGCGAGTTCGGTGCTCATGGCCGGGACTCTAGTGGCGATCTCCAACGCGGCCGCGGGCGCCGGTTGACGATTCCCACAGCACGCGTGAGCCTCGCCGACGATGGAGTTCACGACGCTCTCGGGTGAGCCGGTCAAGGCGCTCTACACGGAGCCGGCGGATGCTGGGTCGTTGGAGCTGCCGGGGGAGTTTCCGTTCACGCGCGGGGTCTATCCCTCGATGTACCGGGGCCGGCTGTGGACGATGCGTCAGTTCGCGGGTTCCGGGACGGCGGAGGAGACCAACGCGCGGTCTCGGTATCTGCTCGGTCATGGGCAGACGGGGCTGAGCACGGCGTTCGACATGCCTTCGTTGATGGGGCATGACTCAGATGCGGCGATCATGCTGGCGTTCACGCTCGAGGACGGGTTGACCTACGTGGAGCAGCAGATGGCGCGGGGGGTCGACGTCGATGACTTCGCGCCGCGGTTGTCGTTCTTCTTCAACGCGCACATCGATTTCTTCGAGGAGATCGCGAAGTACCGGGCGGCGAGGCGGATCTGGGCGCGTGAGCTGCGCGACGGGTACGGGGCGCGCGACCCGAAGTCGTGGTTGATGCGCTTCCACACGCAGACGGCGGGGGTGTCGTTGACGGCGCAGCAGCCGCTGAACAACATCGCGAGGGGGGCGGGGAGACGCTCGCGGCCCTGTCGGCGATCACGCGCGGGCTGCCGGACTACGCGCGCGCCTTCGTCCAGGCGCGCCAGGGTCGGGTGGCGGCGCGGCTCGACGTCCACGAGAACACGATCCGCTACCGCCTGGCCCGCATCGAGCAGCTGACGGGGCATCCGGTGCGCACCGACTCCGACGTGCAGCTCTCGATGCAGCTCGCCCTGCTGATCCTGCACACGCGCGGGCGGCTGTCGCAGCTGATGCCCGATCCGCCCGAGCTCAGCGTGAGCTGACCCGTTTGAGCACGCGGCCCTCCCAGGGCCCGAGCGCGACGCCACGGCCGTCCCCGATCAGCACCTCGGCCTCCTCCCAGCCGTCGATCGCGGGCGCGGCCGGCGTGGCGGAGAAGTTGCCGAGCACGAGCAGCTCGACGTCGCCGAGCCGGCGCGTGAACCCGTAGACCTGCGCGTCCTCGGCCAGCAGCATCGTGAAGTCGCCGTAGGCGACGGCCGGCTCTGAGTGGCGCAGCGCGATCAGCCGCCGGTAGTGGTGGAACACCGAGTCGGGGTCCGCGCGGGCGGCCTGCGCGTTGATCTCCGCGTGGTTGGGGTTGACGGGCATCCACGGCGTCCCGGTCGTGAAGCCCGCGTGCTCGGACGCGTCCCACTGCACCGGCGTGCGCGCGTTGTCACGGCTCATCGGGCGCATCGACTCGAGCACCTCCTCCGGCGCCGCGCCGCGGCTCGTCGCCTCGGCGTAGTGGTTGCGCGCCTCGATGTCGCGGAAGTCGTTGACGCTCGCGAGCGGTGCGTTGGTCATCCCGAGCTCCTCGCCCTGGTAGACGTACGGCGTGCCGCGGTGCATGTGCAGCACCGTGCCGAGCATCTTCGCCGCCGCGACGCGGTGCTCCCCGTCGTCGCCCCAGCGCGAGACGATCCGCGGCTGGTCGTGGTTGTTCCAGTAGAGCGAGTTCCAGCCGGTCTCGGCGAGGGCGATCTGCCAGCGCCCGAAGGACGCCTTGAGGTCGAGCAGGTTCAGCGGGCGCGGATCCCACTTGGTTCCGTTCTGGTCGAGCTGAACGTGCTCGAACTGGAAGACCATGTCGACCTCGCGGCGGCCGGGGTCGGTGAACAGCCGGCCGTCCTCGACGGTGACACCGGGCATCTCGCCGACGGTCAACACGTCGCCATCGTGCCCGTCGAAGACCTCGCGATGCATCTCCTGCAGGAACTCGTGGATGCGCGGGCCGCAGATGTAGTGCGGGCCACCGTCGCCCAGGACGCCGCCCGGGATCGGCAGCCCGTCGGGAAGCTCGGGGTCCTTGGAGATCATGTTGATGACGTCCATGCGGAAGCCGTCGACGCCGCGGGCGAGCCAGCGGCGCATCATCGCGTAGATCGCCTGGCGGACCTCGGGGTTCTCCCAGTTGAGGTCGGGCTGCTTGCGCGAGAACAGGTGCAGGTAGTACTCGCCGCCGGCCTCGTCGAACGTCCATGCCGGGCCGGAGAAGGCGGAGACCCAGTTGTTCGGCTCCGCGCCGGGAGTGCCCGCTTCGAGACCCTCGCGCGCCGGGCGCCACCAGTACCAGTCGCGCTTGGGCGAGTCGGGGCCCGAGCGCGATTCCACGAACCACGGGTGCTCGTCCGAGCTGTGGTTGACGACGAGGTCCATGACGAGCTTCATGCCGCGCTCGTGGATCGCCGCGAGCAGTGCGTCGAGCTCCGCGAGCGAGCCGAAGACGGGATCGACGTCCTCGTAGTCGGAGATGTCGTAGCCGTTGTCGTCCTGCGGAGACGGGTAGATCGGCGACAACCAGACGACGTCGACGCCGAGCGCCTCGAGGTGGTCCAGGTGGGCTGAGATCCCGCGCAGGTCGCCGATGCCGTCGCCGTCGGAGTCGGCGAACGACCGGGGGTAGATCTGGTAGACGACGGCGGACTTCCACCACGCCGGGTCGCTGTCGGGGCGGGACATCGCCCGCAACCTACCCAGGCGCAGAGCCCCGGAACGCCGGCGGAATCGACCATCTAGTCTCGTCGGCGGTGCTGCACGCCGACGCTGCGTACACCTCCGAGCGCATCCGGCAGGTCGCCGCCCGCGTCCGCGCGCGCGTGCACGCCGACCGCCGGCCGCTCGCGTCGATGCGGATCGCCGGCCCGGTCGGGCGGATCCCGTACGCCGAGGTCGCGGCGCTGGACTTCCGCGACGCGCGACTCGGCATGGCGCTCGGTCCGCTGTGGGCGACGTGGTGGCTGCGGCTCGAGGGCTCCGTGCCCGTGGCGTGGGACGGCGCGCGCGTCGATCTGCTGCTCGTGACGAACTCCGAGGCGACGGTCTGGCGCGGCGGCGAGCCCGTCCAGGGGCTCGTCAGCGGCCGCGACTATCACCGGCCCCACGCGCCGCTGGGCGATCGGGCGCGCGCCGGGGAGACGCTCGCGGCAGACGTCGAGATCGCCTGCAACGGACTCTTCGGCTGGGCCGAGCTCAACGCCGCGCCGCACGAGGCGCCCGCCTCACCGCCGCCGTTCCGCCTCGAGCGCTGCGAGCTCGCGCGCTTCGACGCCCAGGCGTGGGATCTCGCGCAGGATCTGCGGGTGCTGATCGGCGTGCTCGACGAGCCGGACGTCGACCCGGCCTGGCGCGGCGAGCTGCTGCGCGAGCTGAACGCGTTCTGCAACGCGACCGACGTGGACGACCGGAGGACCTGGCAGCCGGCCCGCGCGCGGCTCGCGCCGCTGCTGGCACACGTCAACGGGTCCCGCACGCACGCGATCACTGCGATCGGCCACGCCCACATCGACACCGCCTGGCTGTGGCCGCTCGAGGAGACGCGACGCAAGTGCATCCGCTCCTTCGCGACCCAGCTCGCGCTGATGGACCGCTACCCCGACTACCGCTTCGCGTGCTCGCAGGCCCAGCAGTACGCCTGGATCCGCGAGGACGCGCCGGGGCTGTGGGAGCGGATCCGGGCGCGCATCGCCGAAGGCCGCTGGCTCCCCGTCGGCGGCACCTGGGTCGAGCCCGACTGCAACCTGCCGGCCGGCGAGTCGCTCGTGCGCCAGTTCCTGCTCGGGCAGCGCTTCTTCGCGACCGAGCTCGGCGGCCGCGCCTCCGTGTTCTGGAACCCGGACGTCTTCGGCTACAACGGCCAGCTGCCGCAGCTCATGCGCGGCGCCGGAATCGACGGCTTCCTGACCCAGAAGCTCTCCTGGAACCGGTTCAACCCGCCCGAGCACCACACGTTCCGCTGGACGGGCATCGACGGCTCGAGCGTGCTGGCGCACTTCCCGCCGGCTGACACCTACAACGCCGAGGTGACCGTGAACGAGCTGCGCCGCTCGGCGCGCGACTTCAAGGACCACGACCGCTCCAACCGCAGCCTGCTGCTGTTCGGGTGGGGTGACGGCGGCGGCGGGCCGACGCCCGACATGCTGGAGACGCTCGCGCGCGTCGAGGACCTGCAGGGGGTCCCGCGCACCGCGATCGGCGAGCCCGAGGCGTTCTTCCGGACGCTCGCCGAGGAGACGGACGACTGGCCCGAGGTCGTCGGCGAGCTCTACCTCGAGTACCACCGCGGCACCTACACGAGCCAGGCGCGCACCAAGCGGGCGAGCCGCCGCGCCGAGCGGCTGCTGCACGACGCCGAGCTGCTCGGCGCGTTCGCCGACCGGCTGGGCGCCGCCCCGTGGCCGGGCGAGCCGCTCGCGGCCGCGTGGCGCACGCTGCTGCTCAACCACTTCCACGACATCATCCCCGGCTCCTCGATCGGCGCCGTCCACGCGCGTGCGGAGCGTGACCTCGCCGGTGTGGGCGAGGTGGCCGCCGCGCTGCGCGACACCGCGCACGGCGCGCTCGGCGGCGGCCTCTGGAACACCACTGGCGTCGCCCGCCGCGAGGTCGTCGAGACCGCCGCGGGGCTGCGGCTCGCGGAGGCTCCTCCGTGCGGTACCGGCGGGCTCGCGCAGGCGCGCGACACGGTCAGCGTCGAGGAGGACGGCGACGGCTTCGTACTCGCCAACGCGCGGCTGCGCGCGGTCGTCGGGCGCGACGGCACGCTGCGCTCGCTCGTGCACCGCCCGAGCGGGCGCGAGGCACTGTCGGCGCCCGGCAACGTGCTCGAGCTCTACGAGGACCGCCCGACCGACTTCGAGGCGTGGGACCTCGACCCCTTCCACCTCGAGACCCGCAGCGACTGCCCGCCCGCGACGCGCGCGGCGATCGCCCGCGCCGATCCGCTGCGCGCGGAGCTCGCGCTCGAGCGCCCGGTCGGCCGCGCGAGCCGGATGCACCAAGTGGTCCGGCTCGACGCCGAGGCGGCGCGGCTCGAGTTCCACTGCACGGTCGACTGGCGCGAGGAGCGGCGCGCGCTGAAGGTGCGCTTCCCGGTCGGCGTGCACGCGCCGCAGGCGACCTACGAGATGCAGTTCGGCGTGATCGAGCGGCCGACCCACCACTCCACGCGGCGCGACCTCGCCCAGTACGAGGTGCCGGGCCACCGTTTCGCCGACCTCTCCGAGCACGGCTTCGGCGTCGCCCTGCTGTCCGCCGCGACCTACGGCTGGTCGACGCTCGGCGACACGATGCGCATGACCCTGCTGCGCTCGCCGCGCTGGCCGGATCCGGCCGCCGACGTCGGCAGCCACGAGCTGGCGTTCGCCGTCATGCCCCATGCCGGGGGCTGGGCCGAGGGGGGCGTCACCGCCGAGGCGCTGCGCTTCAATGCGCCGCTGGTCGGGACGGCGGATGCCGACGCCGCGCCGCGCTCGCTGCTGGCGAGCGACGCGCCGGGGCTGCTGATCGACACGGTCAAGCGCGCCGAGGACTCCGAGGCGCTGATCGTGCGGCTCTACGAGGCTCACGGCGGCCGCGGCCGCGCGCGCCTGCGCGTTGGCGTCCCCTTCGCCGGCGCGCGCTTCACGAACCTGCTCGAGGATCCGCTTCGCGACGCCCGCGTCGAGGGCGACGAGGTGCTGATCGACTACGGGCCGTTCGAGATCGTCACGCTCGCGATCGACCCGCCTCAGCGGGCGGCGTAGCGGCGGATCACCGGGTTCCCGCCCTCGGGGACGGTCAGGAACGCGCGCCCGTCCGCGGTCAGCGCGAGCGCCTCGCCCTGGCCCTCGCCCGCGAGCGACACGCGCCCCGCGCACGGCGTCCGGCGCAGCGCTCGCGCCAGCGAGTCGCCGCGGCGGCGCTCCCAGGCGACGAAGCCGGAGTAGGTGCGCACGGCGATCACACGGCCGTCGGCGCTCACGTCCCCCGCCGTGGCGAGACCACCGAGACCGAGTCGCAGCCGTGCCGCGAGGCGCAGGGTGGTGACCGCCGTCGCGCTCGGGTGGGCTGCGACGTAGACGCCCGAGTCGCCGTCGAAGGACTTGGTGACGATCGCCAGCGTGCCGCTGCGCGGGTCCACGAGCAGTGTCTCGGCGTCGTGCGCGCCGTCGGGATAGCGCAGGCGCAGCGCCTGCGCCGGCGCGCTCGTGGTCTGGCCCGCGGCGGGCTCCGGGACGCGGTAGACGACGATGCCGTCGCGCTGGCGGCCGTTGTCGCCGATGTCCGCGATGTAGAGCATCCCGCCGCGGCTCGCGATGTCCTCCCAGTCGGTCGCCTGTGCGCCCGCGATCGCGACGTCGCCGACGAGCTTCCCGCCCGCGCGCACCGCCAGGACCCGCGGGGCGTCGCCCGAGTCGTTGTGCGTCCACAGCACCCCGGGCCGGCGGCGGCTGGCGACCAGCCCCGACAGCTCCGTCGCCTGGGCGGCATGGATGGTGCCGGTCCGCCGCACGGAGATCCGCCCGCAGATCGCCGGGGTCACCCGCCTCGCCGCACGGGCGCCACCTGCCTGGCCGTCCGGACCGGGTGGCGGCGCGCCGCGGCCGGCGGCCGCGCAGCCGCCGAGGGCGAGCAGCGCGGCGGTCACCGCGAGCGCGCGCACGTCAGCCGAGCTCGTCGACCAGGTCGGCGATCGAGTCGACGATCCGCGAGGGCCGGTACGGGTAGCGCTCCGCCGCCCCGCGCACGGTCACGCCGGTGAGGACGAGCACGGCCTCGAGGCCCGCCTCGAGCCCCGCGACGATGTCGGTGTCCATGCGATCGCCGATCATCGCGGCGGACTCCGAGTGGGCGTCGAGCGCGTTCAGCGCCGAGCGCATCATCAGCGGGTTCGGCTTGCCGACGAAGTACGGGTCGACGCCGGTCGCGCGGCTGATCAGCGCCGCCACCGACCCCGTCGCGGGCAGCGGGCCGTCGGCCGAGGGGCCGGTCGGGTCCGGGTTGGTCGCGATGAATCGCGCGCCGCCGACGATCAGCCGGATCGCCTGCGTGATCCGCTCGAAGCTGTACGTCCTGGTCTCGCCGAGCACGACGTAGTCGGGCGCGCGGTCGGTCAGCGTGTAGCCCGCCTCGTGCAGCGCCGTCGTCAGCCCGGCCTCGCCGATCACGAAGGCCGAGCCGCGCGGGCGCTGATCCTCGAGGAAGCGCGCGGTCGCCAGGGCGGAGGTCCAGATGCCGTCCTCGGGCACGTCGAGTCCGCTGGCGGCAAGCCGCGCGGCGAGGTCGCGCCGGGTGTAGATCGAGTTGTTGGTCAGCACGAGGAACGGCAGCTCGCGCTCGCGCAGGCGGCCGATGAAGCGGGCGGCGCCGTCGATCGCGCGCTCCTCGTGGACGAGCACGCCGTCCATGTCCATCAACCAGGCGGTGATCGCGCGGCTCATGGCGACGAGCGCGCGTCGAGCGCGTCGAGGATGCGCTGGACCGACTGCTCGATCGGCTCCTCGTGCCCGTGCACGCGCACGTCGGGGTGCTCCGGCGCCTCGTACGGCGCGCCGACGCCGGTGAAGGCGGGTAGCTCGCCCGCGCGGGCCCGGCGGTAGAGCCCGCGCGGGTCGCGGCGCTCGCAGACCTCGAGCGGCGTGTCGACGTAGGCCTCGACGAACTGGAGATCCGCCTGCTCGTGCAGCTCGCGCGCGGCGTCGCGGTCGGCGGCGGCGGGGGAGACGATCGCGACGATCGCGATGTTGCCGGCGTCCGCGAGGATGCGCGCGACGGCGGCGACACGGCGGGCCTGCTCGTGCCGGTCCTCGGGCGTGAACCCGAGGTCCGCGCTGAGGCCGTGGCGGACGTTCTCGCCGTCGAGCAGGTAGGCCGGGCGGCCGGCCGCGACGAGCCGGCGCTCGAGCTCCTCGCCGATGCTGGACTTGCCGGAGCTGGGCAGGCCGGTCAGCCAGACCGTCGCCCCGCGCGTGCCGAGCACGTCCCAGCGCTCGCGCCGCGGCATCGGCGGCTCGTGCCAGATGACGTAGGGGCTGCGCGGATTGAAGGGCGCGCCCGCCTCTTCGCTGGCGGCCAGGATCATGCCCGCTCCGACCGTGTCGTTGGAGCTCTCGTCGATCAGGATGAAGGCGCCGGTGATCCGGTTGCGCTCGTAGGGATCCGCGAGCACCGGCAGGCTCGTGCGCAGGCGGACGCGGCCGATGTCGTTGAGCTCGAGCTCCGTGGGCCTGTGCACGTCGTCGAGCGTGTGCATGTCGACCTTGGTCTCGAGCCGCTCGATCGTCGCACGCACGCGGCGGGTCGTGTGCTTGAGCTGGTAGCGGCCGCCGGCGCGCAGCGGCGCTTCGGCCATCCAGCACACCATCGCCTCGAGGTGGCGGGCGACGGTCGGGCCGTCGTCGGCTCCGGCGATCAGATCGCCGCGACCGACGTCGACGTCGTCGGCGAGCAGCACCGTGACCGACATCGGCGGCGCGGTGGCCTCGACCGGGCCGGCCGGCGTGTCGATCGCCGAGATCGTCGAGCGCTCGCCGCTGGGCAGGACGCGCACGGGGTCGCCGACGCGCAGGACGCCGCCCGCGACCTGCCCGGCGTACCCGCGGTAGTCGGTGTCGCGGACCGTCCACTGCACCGGGAAGCGGACGTCGGAGACGTTGCGGTCCTGCGCGACCTCGAGCGTCTCGAGCTGGTGCAGCAGCGGCTCGCCGGTGAACCACGGCGCCTGCTCGGCGCGTTCCACCACGTTGCCGCCCTTGAGGGCGGAGATCGGGATCGCACGGGCGTCGGGTACGCCGAGGCGCGCGGTGACGCGGCGGAACTCGGTCTCGATCTCGCGGAAGCGGTCCTCGTCCCAGTCGACGAGGTCCATCTTGTTGACGCAGGCGATCAGGTGGCGGATGCCGAGTAGCGAGGAGAGGTAGGCGTGGCGGCGGGATTGCTCGAGGATGCCGTTGCGGGCGTCGACGAGGACGAGGGCGGCTTCGGCGGTGGAGGCGCCGGTGACCATGTTGCGGGTGTAGCGGACGTGGCCGGGGGTGTCGGCGATGATGAA
>JAXDHR010000026.1:0-3955 GCA_034664425.1 Solirubrobacteraceae bacterium | reverse complement strand
GCTCGAGCCCGAGGTAGGGGGTGACGAGGTCGTCGAAGAAGCCCCTGTCGTAGGCGGCGGCGAGGTGCTGGTGGCTCGCCGCTGCCAGCTCGTCCTGCGCCTCGCGCGTCACGCCCCAGTCGGCGTTCGTGCGTGCGGAGTGCTCGCCCATCGAGAGCCCGGTGCGCGGCTCGGCGTTGCGGGGGACCTCCGGGACGAGCTGGCCCGGGCGCAGGCGCGTGAGCAGCTTGAGGCGGCCCTGGACGCTCTTGGTGCGGTTGAGTTCGAGCAGCAGCTCGCGCAGGTCCTCGTTGACCGCGATCGGAGCATCGCTCGTGGTGTCGGTGCCGCCGGCGATGCCCGACTCGATCTGCCCGAGCGCGATCTTGTTCGCGACCGCGACGGCCGACTGGATGCCGGTGTCGCACGCCTGTTGGAGGTCGTAGGCCGGCGTCTCGGGCGACAGCGCGGAGCCGAGCACGCACTCGCGCGTGAGGTTGAAGTCGCGCGGGTGCTTGAGCACCGCACCGGCCACCACCTCGCCGAGCCGCTCGCCCTGCAGCCCGAAGCGCGCGACGAGGCCGTCGAGCGTCGCGGTCAGCATGTCCTGGTTGGACGCCTGTGCGTAGGGCCCGTTGGAGCGGGCGAACGGGATGCGGTTGCCGCCGACGATGACGGCGTGTCTAGGGACGGGGGCCATGGGTACTCCTCGAGAGCGTGTCCAGATGAACGTCTTCGATCATCATGACACGAAACGATGTAACGTAACGAGGAGCCATGAGCCCCGAGACCGACGCCTATCAGCGCCTCACCAACTCCCAGCCCGGCAAGCTGCTCGCCGGCCGGCTGGGCCTGCCGAAGTCGACGCCGCTGCGCCGCTACGAGCCGGGTCAGCCGCTGCTGACCGGCCCGGCACTGCTCGGCGCCGCGGCCGGCGGGCGGCTCGAGGCCACTCTCGCGAAGTTCCTGCGCGACTGCGAATCGGAGATCGCCACCGCCGCCGACGACGGGACGCGCTACGGCGCACTCGTGTTCGACGCCTCCGGCATCGAGGACTCGGCGCAGCTGCGCGCGGTCTACGACTTCCTGCATCCCGTGATCCGCCACGTGCACGCCAACGGGCGCGTGCTCGTGCTCGGCACCCCGCCCGAGGCGGCGGGGAATCCGCGCGCGGCGACCGCGCAGCGCGCGCTCGAGGGGTTCGTGCGCTCGATCGGCAAGGAGCTCGGCGGGGGCGCCACCGCGCAGCTGCTCTACGTGGCGCCGGGCGCCGAGGCCAATGCGGAGTCCTCGCTGCGCTTCCTGCTCTCGGCTCGCTCGGCGTACGTCGACGGCCAGGTCGTGCGCGTGACCGCGACCCCCGCCGCCCCTGCGCCGGCGCCCGCCGACTGGGCGCAGCCGCTCGCCGGTCAAGTCGCGCTGGTCACCGGCGCCGCGCGCGGCATCGGTGCCTCGATCGCCGAGGTGCTCGCCCGCGAGGGCGCCGAGGTCGTCTGCCTCGACGTCGGCGCGATGGGGGAGGAGCTGGCGCGCACCGCGAACCGCGTCGGCGGCAGCGCGCTGCAGCTCGACATCACCGCGCCCGACGCGCCGCAGGCGCTCGCCGGCCACCTCCGCGAGCGCCACGGCGGGGCCGGGATCGTCGTCCACAACGCGGGTATCACGCGCGACAAGACGCTCGGCCGGATGACCGGCGACGCGTGGGATGCGGTGCTCGGCGTCAACCTCTCGGCGCAGGAGCGCCTGACCGACGCGCTGCTCGCCGACGGCGGGCTCACCGCGGACGGGCGGATCGTCTCGGTCTCCTCCATGAACGGCATCGCCGGTCAGCGCGGGCAGACCAACTACGCCACCAGCAAGGCCGGGATCATCGGCATGGTGCAGGCGCTCGCGCCGGTGCTGGCCGAGCGCGGCGGCACGATCAACGCCGTCGCCCCCGGCTTCATCGAGACGCAGATGACCGCGTCGATGCCGATCGGCACCCGTGAGGCGGGGCGGCGGATGAACTCGCTCGCCCAGGGCGGCCGCCCGGTCGACGTCGCCGAGACCGTCGCGTGGCTGGGAAGCCCGGCCTCGGCCGGCGTCAACGGCAACGTCGTGCGCGTCTGCGGTCAGAGCCTGCTCGGCGCATGAGCCGCGTCGAGCTGCCCGCGGCCCCCCGACTGGCGGCCCTCTACGCCCGTGCGCTGCAGCGCCAGCTTCCCGTGATCGGCGGCGGGGGCGGCGACGCGCTTCCGGAGACCGAGCTCGTGCTGGCGGATGCGACCGTCGATCGTGATCACCTCGCCGCCTACGACGCCGTCTGCGGCTTCCGGCTCTCCGACGTCGCGCCGCCGACCTACCTGCACGTGCTCGCGTTCCCGCTCGCGATGCGCCTGATGACCGATGGCGACTTCCCGTTCGGCGTCATGGGGCTCGTCCACATCGCCAACCGCATCGACCAGCACCGTCCCGTGCGCGCGGGCGAGTCGGTCGAGCTGCGCGTGCGCGCGGACGACCTGCGCGACCACGAACGCGGGCGCCAGTTCGACGTGGTCGGGGAGGCGTGGTCGAGCGACGAGCTCGTGTGGGAGGACCGCTCGACCTACCTGCGCCGCGGCGGTGGGTCCAGCCCGGCCGCCGCGCGCAAGCCGCGAGCCGACGAGCCCGCGCCGCCGTCCGGCGGCGCGATCTGGCGCGTGCCGGGCGACGTCGGCCGCCGCTACGCCTCCGTCTCGGGCGACCGCAACCCGATCCACCTGCATGGAGCGACCGCGAAGCTCTTCGGGCAGCCGGCGCCGATCGCCCACGGCATGTGGCTCAAGGCCCGCTGCCTGGCGGCGCTCGAAGGACGGTTCGGCGAGAGCTGCTCGGTTGCGGTGCGCTTCAAGCTGCCGGTCCGGCTCGGCTCGAAGGTGCGCTTCGCCTCGGCGCTCGACGCGGACGGGACGCGTAGCTTCGAGGTCCGCTCCGCTGGCGACGGCAAGCCGCATCTCAGCGGCACGCTGCAGGCCCGCTGACGCTTCACCCCCGGATCTCCGACTGTGGGGGCGCGGAACGGGCGTCGCCCCGGCACGGCGCACCGAGCTCCGACCAAACGGCGGCGTGGCGCCCTTACCCGGCGAGCAGCTCGTTCAGCTTGAGCGTCGTGTTGAGGTTGCGGATCGTCAGCTCCTTGTAGGCGGTCCCGCCGATGAGCTTGCGGATCTCGCTGCGGTTGAGCGAGTCGCGGCGCGTGGCCCACAGGATCGCGCCGTCGACCGCCGTCACCTCCTCGATCGCGGCATCGGGCTCGAGCTCGCGCACGGCTTCCCTCGCGTCCGTGCCGGGGCGCACGAACGCGACGTTCGCGCGCACCGTCCCGTCGCCGATCCAGGACTTCGGGATCGCCTTGACGATCCGGGCGTACGTCTTCTGGTCGAGCACGACGACTTTCACCGGCAGCTCGAGCTGCTGCTCGATGGCGGCCTCGATCCTCCTGGCGAGCTCGGCAGCGTCGTGCCCGTCGGTCTCGAAGAGGACGTTGCCGCTCGCGATGTAGGTCGAGACGGCATCGAACCCGAGGTTCTCGAAGCACGTCTTGAGATGCGCCATCTTGACCAGCGTCCTGCCGCCCACGTTGACGCCTCGAAGCAGCGCGACGTACCGCACGGGCATCACCCTACTCAGGCAACCCGCATCCGGTGCGCCGAGGCATGCACCCAACTGGCGGTCGACGGGCGCGTGGCCTGGGCGCCCGCTCCGATGAGTCGCTCCTCATTTCCGGGGGTATCCCCGGGTAAACTTGACGTTGACGTAAGGAACGGATTTGGAGAGCGGCATGACGACGGTCGAACACGACACAGCACCGACACGGAGGCGCGGGCCGCAGCGGGTCGCGGCCGATCACCCGCACTACAAGTGGTGGGCGCTCTCCTGCACGAGCGTCGGGATGCTGCTGGCCACGGTCAACTCGGGCACGCTGATCATCGCCCTGCCCGACCTCGAGCGCTCGCTG
>JAXDHR010000025.1:0-10758 GCA_034664425.1 Solirubrobacteraceae bacterium | reverse complement strand
CCCTTCGCCCTGATCGCCGCCTGTTAGCGTCCCGCCGCGATGCGCGGAGCGAAGACGAAGTTCAGCGCGGAGGCGCTCGAGTACCTCGCGGAGCACGCTCGGCAGGACGAGGTCCTCGCTCGCGTGGAGCGCGAGACAGCCGAGATGCCGCGGTCCGGAATGCAGATCACGCCTGACCAGGGCGCGCTGCTGACCGTCCTCGCGCAGCTCATGCGGGCGACCGCCGCACTCGAGCTCGGCACCTTCACCGGATACAGCGCGATCTGCATCGCGCGCGGGCTGGCGCCCGGCGGGAAGCTCACCTGCCTGGAGCTCGAGCAGCGCTTCGCCGACATCGCGCAGCGCAACCTCCAGGACGCCGGCGTCGCCGACCGCGCGCGAATCGAAGTCGGGCCCGCGAACGCGTGGCTCGAGCGCCAGCCCGCCGAACCGCGCTTCGACTTCGTGTTCCTCGACGCCGACAAGAGCGGCTACCCCGCCTACTACGAGCTGCTGCTCCCGCGTATGAAGGCCAACGGCCTGCTGCTGATCGACAACACGCTGATGGACGGCGAGGTCGTCGATCCCCAGGACGACGCCACGCGGGCTGTCGCGGAGCTCAACGACGCGATCGCGGCCGACGAGCGGGTGGACGCCGCCATGGCGCTCGTCGCCGACGGTCTGACCTTCGTACGCAAGCGATGACGATCGACGACCTCGCGTCGCCACAGCCCGCGCTGATCGAGGTGCAGGCGCGCCTATCCGAGACGACCGGCCGCGACCTTCGCGGCGCGAGCGAGCTCTCCTCCGCCCTGGCGACGCACTTCGCGACCGAGCCGACCGTGATCCAGGGCCGCTCCGGGCCGTTCGGCCGCACGCCCTACGACGACGATCTCGAGGCCTCGCGGGCGGTGCTGCAGCAGGCCGGCGCGTTGGTCGCCGAGCGACTCGACGCGGGGCGGCGGCCGATCACGCTGGCGTCCGACTGCGCGCTGGCGCTCGGCACGCTCCCGGTCATCGGCGCGCGCGAGCCGCAGTCTCAGATCCTGTGGCTCGACGCCCATACGGATTTCGACACGCCGGCGACATCGACGCTCTCGTTCCT
The DNA here is from genome assembly GCA_034664425.1 of Solirubrobacteraceae bacterium. GTDB lineage: Bacteria > Actinomycetota > Thermoleophilia > Solirubrobacterales > Solirubrobacteraceae > DATBDM01. The sequence continues at coordinate 9,674 of JAXDHR010000025.1, read as the reverse complement.
CGGCTCCATGAGCCTCGCGGGTGCGACCGGGCAGTGGGACAGCGGCCTCGGCGCGATCGACCCGGCGAGCGTGGTCCACGCCGGCGCGCGCTTCGACCCGGAGGCCTTCGACGAGGCCGGCCACCGGCAGGCCGAGACGAGCGGCATGACCATCGTCGAGGTCGCCCCGGACCTCGTCGAGCGGGCCCTCGCCGCGCTCGGCAACTCGCCGGTGTACGTCCACCTCGATCCCGACGTACTGGACCCGTCGATCTACCCGATCCCCTACGGCCGGTCGGGCGGTCTTGAGGGCGACCAGCTCGTCGGCCTGCTCGGCGCCCTCGCCGCCCGCGGACCGGTCCTCGGCATCGAGGTCACCGCCTACCACTCGGCCGACGACGCGGCGGAGCGGGCGAGCGTCACGCAGCTGCTCGGCGAGGCCGTCAGCGCCGCCCTGATCCGAGCCTAGGCCGCGCCGGCCAGCGTGCGCCGGAGCACGGCGGGCACGCGCAGGTGGTGCAGCCGCGGTTCCGGTGCCGGCTCGGCCTCGGTGACGCGTTCCTGGGCGACGACCTCCGCCGCGGCCGAGACGACCGCCGGGTCCAGCCGCGCGCCGGCGGCGGCGCCCAGCAGCTCGAGCACCTCCCCGTGAGCAAGGCGCGGCGAGCCCGACGCGGTCAGCGAGCTCCAGGTGTCCGCGACGGCGAGCACCCGCGCCGCGAGCGGGATGGTCTGCCCCGACATGCCGACCGGTCCGCCGCGGCCGTTCCACCACTCCGTCGTGACCTGGGCGTCCATGTTCGCCGCGCTCGGGTCGCGCAGCGTCGCGGCCGCGTAGTCGATCGGGTCCCCCGTCGCTGGGCGCTGCAGGGCGGCAGCCGTGACCGAGGCCAGGTGCCGCCGTTGCGCGCGCGAGAGCCCGAGGTGGACGGCGAGCGCCTGGGCGTAGCGGCGCGTCGCCGTCGCGCGGTCGAGCCGAGCGACCGGGCGGGTCCGTGCCGCGTAGGTGAGAAAGCTCTGGGGCAGGACGGCGATCACCGCGAACAGGGCGAGGCCGAGGACGCCGTGGGCGTGGGTCAGCTCGACGGTGATCGCACCGAGGACGACCATCGCGGTCGCGGCCGGGACCATGTCGACGAGCGCGCGGGTGATGGCGCGGAACGGCGCGCCGACCCACAGGGTCGCGTAGATCGCGGGGCCGACGGCCCAGCCGACGACGAACTGGCTCCAACCGGCGACGAGCAGCCACGCCACCGTGGTGGCGACGCCGGCGCCGGGCGGCATGGCGGCGAGCACGAAGGCGGCGGCGATCGCCTGCCAGCCGTACAGAGCGAGGTTCGCGAGCGCGCCCGCGCGGAAGGCGCGTTCGGGGCGGGTCACGGCGTCGAGCGCCCAGGGCGCGAAGAAGACGGCGAGCGCCGGGAGCGGCCCAGCGATCGCGACGGCCACGAGCACGAGGGCGATCGTGGCGTCGAAGGCCACGCCCGTTGGCAGCGGCACCTCGCTGCGGTCGGCGATCACGGCGAGCACCGCGATCACGGCGACGAGGCCGAGTCGATTCCAATGCGAGTCCGGCGCGAAGGTGAGGAAGGCAGCGACCAGCGCGGCCGCGGCAACGGCGTGCAGGGACAGGCCCGTCCACTGCCGGCGCGTACGGCGTACTCCCCTCCTGATGGTCATCGGCGGCATTCCCGACGGATCATCCCCGATCGCGGGGTGACTTCTCAAGCGAGATCGTCATATCGACCCGAAAAGTCGGGATGAGCAGTGCTCAGCACTTCCAGCTCATGGGGCCTCCCTCCGTCGTCGACGAACCGTCCCTCAACGATTCGTCCAGTCCGACCGGGCACAGTACCCGCTGCCTGACAAAACAGCCAGGCACGTGGAGTCCGAATCTGCTACCGCGCGCCAGCCGGCAGTGCTGCCGGACCGCGCGTCAGCCATGTGCGCAGCTGGTCGTAGACGGCCGGGTGGTTGAGCAGATCGAAGTGCGTCAGGCCCTCGAGATGGCACCCGTTGTCGACCTCGAAGGGCATCGAGCGGCCCCCCTCGCGCCCGGTCCCGGACGCGCTCGGGAGCCGCACCAGCAGGTCGCCCAACACAGGGCCGAAGGGGTCGGGAAGCGTCGCTCCGACGAAGTAGTACGCCGCGTCCGGGAGGAACGGGACCTCCTGGCAGCGGTCGCGCAGGTACTCGTCAGGATCGTGACCGTGCCAGTCGGCCTCGGCGAGCGAGCCGTAGCGGAGATCCTTGATACCGACGCTGCGCCCGTTGACGACACGGCCGAAGGGCGCGGTCTCCGGCAGTCTGGTGAGCGCCCAGCCAAGCGCATTGGCGCCCCTCTCGAGGTCGGCACCGAGATGCGGCGAGCCGAGCGTGAAGACGTGCCGCACCGCGGCGATCCACGCGTGGTCGTGCTGCTCGCCCCAATGGCACGCGCTGCGCGCGACGAGCCCCCCCATCGAGTGCCCGACGAGCGTCACCTCGGCCACCGGCACGGGCCAGGCGGCGATCGCGGACTCGAGCAGCTCCGCGAGGGCGCGCCCGTTGTCGGAGATATGCAGGCCGGTGTTGTAGCGGAGCGCCAGCGGCGTGTAGCCGAGCTCGTCGTGCAACCGCTCGCCATAGGTCCGGCGCACGCCAGCGCCGCGGCCGATCGGCGGCAGCCGCCAGGAGTCCTCGGTCTCGGCCAGGCCGTGGATGAAGACCGCGAGACGGCCGCCCGCCTCCGGGAAGGCGGCGGCGAGCGGCTCGGGCGCCGGGTCGACGTCGCGCCCGGCGAGCCGGATCGCCATGTCGAGCGCGAGCGGACTCTCCTCCGCGGCCAGCACGTCGCCGGCGTACCCGTTGATGGCGGCCAGCGCCAGGCCGCCGCGGACGCTCGTCCCGAGCCCGGCGGCATCGGCGGGCGCCTGCAGCGCGAGCACCTCGGCGCCACCGCGCGGGAGCGCGCCCACGGCACCGCGTACGGCCGTGTGGACGCCCTTGGTGAGGCCATCGTGCATCATCCGGATCGGGGCGCCGATGACGCCCAGCGCGCCGAACACGCGCCCCGCGACGGCGAGGTGCACGTCGCGCACGAGCGCGCCCGTGCCGCCGGCCACGTTGGCGGCGACCTTGCCGGCCGCTCGGATCTCGTCGCGCTGCATCGGTTCGCCCCTTCGCGCTGGTTGCAACAACTCAATGAAGCGTTGCACACCCGGTACTCGGAACGGGCCGAACCCACCCGTGACGCAAGAACGGCTCGCCGCCGGCCGAGCTCGCCAGGGCGGGATCCTGGTCAGGTCAGTGCCCGCACGGCGGCGGTGACCGCCGCCGCGACGAGGACGATCTCGATCGTCGTCCGCTTGAGCGCGATCGCGCCGGCCGCCGCCAGCACGCCGGCGACGCGTGCGTCGACCACGATCGAGCTGTCGGTGGTCAGCGTCTGCACGACCACCAGCGCGGCGATCAGGCTCGGTGCGAGCAGGCCGATCACGCGCCGGAAGCCCTCGGGGAGCGCGCGCCCCCCGAGCGCGACGGGCCCCGAGGCCTTGATCAGCGCCGTGCCGGCGGCGAGCACGCCGATCGTGACCCAGGCGGCCGTCACGAGCGTCCCCGGCGCAGGATGCCGGTCAGCGCGGCGAGCCCCGCGGCCAGCACCGGAACGCCGGGCGGCACGAACGGGACGAGGATCAGCGCAATCGCCGCGGCCAGCCCCGCGGCGATCCGCGCGTCGCCGGAGCGCAGCTCGCCGACGAGCAGCGACAGGTAGAAGGCGGGGAACATCGCGTCGAGGCCGAGCGCCTGGGGATCGCCCAGCGTCGAGCCGGCGAGCACGCCGATGGCGGTTCCGGCGAACCAGGCCGAGAACTGCGGGAGCGCGCCGCCGATCAGGATCTGGCGGTCGAAGTGCCCGTCGGCGTCGGCGGCGAGCGCCCACGACGCGTCGACGATCGTCTGACCCTCGAGCGCGCGGCGCAGCCGCCCGCCGCGCGTGGCGGGCGCGGCGGCGATGCTCATCGGCAGGAAGCGCGCATTGAGCAGCAGGCCCGCAGCCGCCGCCGCGGCGGCCGTCCCGCCGGCGCCGAGCACGCTGATCGCCGCGAACTGCGCCGATCCTGCGAAGACGACGCCGGACATGACGATCGCGGCGACGTTGCCCATGATCGGCGCGGCGAGCACGCCGAAGCTGATGCCGATGACGAGCGTCGGCAGCGCGAGCGGCAGACCGGCCCTGATGCCTCGCCGCACGCGGCTAGCGATCCGGCGCGGGGCGCCCGCCGCGGCGCCCCGCCACCGGCGGGGTTGCGATCTCGACGGTCACGTCCATGGCCGGAGACCCTATACCAACAAAACCCAGACGGTAGTATGAGAGACATGTCGAGCGAGCCTGCCGACCGCGCCCCCGCCCCGGGGCCGATCCGGATCGTGCAGCGCTTCGTCAACACGGTCGATCTCGAGGACGGCGCCGACGAGCTGGCCGACGCGGCGGGGCTGCGCCGGTGGCTGGCCGGCGCGAGGCTGCTGGGCGCCGACGCGCGCGTGACCGCCGCCGACCACGCCCGCGCGATCGGCCTTCGCGGGGCGCTGCGCGACCTCGCGCTCGCCAATGCCGGCCATCCCGGCGACTCGGACGCGATCGCGACCGTCAATGCCGCTGCCCGCCGCGCCGAGCTGCATCCGATGCTGACCGGCCCGGCCGCTGGAACGCTCGAGCCGGCCGCCGGCGGGGTCGACGGCGCGCTCGGACGAATCGTCGCGGCGGTGCACGCCGGCGTCGTCGACGGGACGTGGGCGCGGCTGAAGGCCTGCGAGCGCGACAGCTGCCGGTGGGCGTTCTACGACGCGTCGCGCAACCGCTCGGGCCAGTGGTGCTCGATGGCGGTGTGCGGGTCGCGCGAGAAGAGCCGCCGCGCGTACCGGCGCCGGCGCGCGCGCCAGGCGCGGGCTTAGACGGCCGCCAGCGCCGGCCGGGCGGCGCGCCCAACGAGCGCCTCGATCGGCACGGGGCGCCCGAGCAGGTAGCCCTGTCCGAGCTCGCAGCCGAGCTCGCGCAGCAGCGCGCGCTGGTCCTCGCGCTCGATCCCTTCGGCGACCACCTGCAACCCGAACAGCGTGCCGAGCTGGACGAGCATGCTCAGCAGCGCGCGATCGTGGGTGCCGCGGCCGCTTCCGTCGATGAAGGGCTTCGGGATCTTCAGGACGTCGACCGGGAGCTCGCGCAGCGCGGCGAGCGACGAGTAGCCCGTGCCGAAGTCGTCGAGCGCGATCCGCACGCCGCGAGCCCGCAGCGTGCCGAGGACCTCGACCGCCAGCGGCTCGTCGGTGGCCAGCACGCTCTCGGTGAGCTCGAGCACGAGCTTCCCGGGAGCCAGACCGGACTCGGCCAGTGCCGCGTCGACCGCGCCGATCAGCTCGCGCGAGCGCAGGCCGGCGGCGGACACGTTGACGTGCACGGCGGGCGCGAGCCCGGGGACCGTGGCCGCCGCACGGCAGGCCTGGGCGAGGATCGCACGGTCGAGCGCGCCGACGAGGCCGGTCTCCTCCGCCGCCGGAACGAAGTCGCACGGGCCGAGCAGGCCATGGCGCGGATGCCGCCAGCGCGCGAGCGCCTCGACGGCGACGACCTCGCCCGACTGCAGCGCGACGATCGGCTGGTAGTGGGCCTCGATCTCGCCCTCGGCCAGCGCCCGGCGGATCTCGGCGGCGCGCGGGCGCGCATGCAGCCCGGCGTCGCGCATCTCCGGCGTCCACACGCGCACATGGCCCTTGCCGGCCTGCTTGGCGCGGTACATGGCGACGTCGGCCTGGCGCATCAGCTCCTCGGGCGTCGTGCTGCCCGCCAAGGCGGAGGCGATGCCGACGCTCGAGCCGACCGACAGCCGCACGCCGTCCGCGACGACGTCGACGAGCCCCTCGAGGATGCGCGCGGCGACCGCCTCGCCGTGGACGTCGTCGACGTCCTCGAGCCGCAGCGCGAACTCGTCGCCGCCGAGCCGGGCCGCGACGTCGTCGGGGCGCACGCAATCGCGCATCCGCTCGGCGAGGGCGACGAGCACGGCGTCGCCGGCGGCATGGCCCCCCTCGTCGTTGATGCGCTTGAAGTCGTCGAGGTCGACGTACAGCAGCGTGACGCTGCCCTGCGGGCGGCTCAGCGACTCCTCCATGCGCCCCATCAGCAGCGCGCGGTTGGGCAGTCCGGTGAGCGGATCGCGGAACGCCTGCTCCTCGAGTCGCGCCTGCAGCTCCTGCATGCGGCCGATCGCCTGCTCGAGGCGGTCGAACTCGAACGACATGCCGGCGTGCTCGGCGAGCGTCTCGAACAGGCGCAGGTCGTTGCGGCTGAAGGGGGTGGTGACGCCGACGCGGTCGCCGAGGACCATGACGCCGGTGAGGCGGGACTCGCCGGGCACCGGCGCGACGAGCGCCTGCTCGATGCCGCGGCCCTCGAGGTAGCGGCGCAGCTCCCCCGTGGCGGTGCGGAGCTCGACGAGCACGGCCCGATCGTCCTGCACGCAGTCGCGCAGCGCGGCGGCGAGCGACAGTGCGACCGGCTCCATGACCTCCTGGCCGTCATCGCCGAGCGCGGTGCGCAGCGGGACGTCGCCGCCGGTGGCGAAGAGCACGACCTCGGCGGTGCGCACGCGGAAGCTCTCGCGGCAGCGCGCGAGCAGGTTCAGCAGACCGGTCTCGAGGTCCGGCGCGCGCGAGACCGAGCGCGCGACCTCGTAGAGGAACTCGAGGCTCTGGTGCTTGGTGCGCTCCGAGAGGTAGGCGCGATAGGCGAGCAGAAGGATCGCCGCCGGCGGGAGCAGCAGCCAGCCCGAGCGGACGTCCTCCGCGACGACGGAGGCGCCGGCGAGCGCGACGCTGGTGTTGGTCAGGGCCACGACCACCGCGGCGCCGATCATGGTGACCCGCCGCGCGGACGGCGCCGCGCTCTCCGCGAGGCTGATCGCGCAGTACACGAGCCCGGCGCCGACGACGGACGCGACGGCGACGCCGGCGAAGGTCGCGCCCCACAGGATCGGGCCGCTGGATGCGGGGTCGGGCGCGATCGCGTGCACGACCGCGGCGGCGAGGCTCGTCGTCAGGGTGAACTGCGCGACGTTGAAGGCCAGCTTGATCGGCGAGTGACCGCGGCGCACCGTGAGCACCAGCGCGGCGCCGATCAGCTGGGCGAGCACGACATCGCGCGGCGCGGCGAGCAGCAGTCCGACGACCAGCGGGAGCTCGGAGAGCGACAGCGAGTGCGCGCTGCCCCGCACGTGCGCGTGGACGACGCACAACTCGGCGACCGCGAAGCCGGCCGCGAGCATCCACCAGGTGATGTGGACGCTCGTCGCGTAGGGCTCCAGGTGGCGCACCACGAACGCGAACAGGGCCGCCCCGACGGCGGCCGTGGATGCGATCAGCGCCGCGAGCGCGAAGCCGGCGCGGCGCTGTCTGCGAGCGGCCTGGAGCTCCTGCATGCCTCAGGAGCCCTCGTCGTCGCCCCAGGAGGCGGCCGACCACGTGCTGCCCGACCAGGTGCTGCCCGACCACGTGCTGCCCGACCACGTGCTGCCCGCCCAGCGGTCGTCGCCGATCGCCGAGTGCCGGTTGGTGCCGGTGAGGTTGAGACGGCGCAGATCGAGCACCGCGCGCGGGAAGCTCTGCGCGACCGCAGACGCCGACGGCGTCGGCTGAGCCGCCGAGCCGGCAGCGTCGGCCTCGCCGGCGCCCTCGGCGGACGCGTCGGCCCCGTCCACGGGAACGGCACCGCTGACCAGCAGGGCCTTGACCTGGTCGGGCGACAATCCGGGGCGCTGCTGGAGCAGCTGCGCCACGAGACCCGAGACGACCGCCGCGGCCTGCGACGTGCCGGAGCCGCGGAACCAGCGGTCGCCGATCCGGGCGGCAGGGAAGGCGTGATCGAGCGTCGAGCCCGGGACGCGCAGCGAGCTGATCCGCGTCGCCGGCGCGATGACGTCGGGCGAGCGAACGGTGCCGCGGCTGGAGAACGACGCGACCGCGTCGTCGTCGCGCGGCTGGGTGCCGGCGGTGTCCGCGCCGCCGACGGCAACGACGTACGGGTCGGCCGCCGGCAGGTCGAGCTGCCCGCTCGCAGCGCCGCCATTGCCCGCGGCGGCGACGACCACGAGCCCCGAGCGCCACAGCTGCTCGACCGCGTAGGCCAGCGGCTCGCGGACGTACCCGGCGTTGGCGACGCCGACGCCCAGCGAGAGGTTCACCACGCGGATGTCGAGCTGGCTGTGGTGGCGGCGCACCCAGTCGAGGCCCGCAAGGAGGCGCAGCAGGTTGGTCGAGCCGCCGGCGTCGGCGACCTTGACGCTGACAACGTGGGCACCCGGGGCGACGCCCGAGTAGGCGCCGTCGTGGCCGGCGATGATCCCCGCCAGGTGGGTGCCGTGCCCGAAGGCGTCGAGGCCCCGGAGATCGGGATCGTCGGCGTCGCGCGAGAAGTCCGGGCCGATGGCGAGCTGGCCGTCGTCGAGGCCGGGAAGGCGCATCGCGCCAGAGTCCACGAGCGCCACGCCGACGCCGGAGCCGTCGATCCCGCGGTCCTGCAGCGACTGCGATCCCGAGGCGGAGCGCACCACGTCCATCGACGCGGCGGCTGCGGCAGCGCCGTCCTCGTCGGCCGAGCGCACGGTCAGCGACACGTCGGGCGTCGCGCTGCGGATCACGCGCGAGGACGCGAGGCGTGCGAGGGCGTCCGCCGGCACGCGCGCGGCGAACCCGCCGACGATGCCGAGCCGACGGCCCGCATGACCGCCCAGCCCGGCGACGAGCCGGCGGGCGTCGCCGTCGTGTCCGGCGGCCGGCACGACGAGGCCGCGCACCTCGCGCCCGTGTGACGGCGCGGCCTGCGCCGCGGCGGCGGGCAGCAGCACGGCGGCCACGACCGCGATCGCCGCGGTCAGCCACTTGCGCCCGTTGCGCGGGCACTTGCCTCCATCCCAGCGGATCCCGAAGACCACCGTGTCCTCGGTTCCGTACTCGTCGCGTTCGACCATCCCGGTCGTTCCTCCAGCAGTCGCGTTCCCTCCGGTACCGGGTGCGCCCCGTGCACCGGGCTCCGGTTCATGTGCGACTGCCATCGGCAGCGGCGGCGAAAGCTCGCCCGAGACATCCGTCCACACCTACGCGCCAGCGTCAGGCTTGGACGGATGTCCCATGCAGGATCTTCGAGCTAGCCGAGGACGCGCGCGAGGCGGCGCTCGAGGGCGCCGGCCATCGCCTCGCGGATCGCGCCCTCCTCGAAGCGCTCGACCAGCTCGGCCATGAAGCCCTCGATCACGAGCCGCTTGGCGCGGTCTTCGCCGAGACCGCGCGAGCGCAGGTAGAAGAGCTGCTCCGGGTCGATCTGCGCGATCGCCGCCGCGTGCGTGCAGCGGACGTCGTTGGCGAGGATCTCGAGGCCGGGGATCGCGTCCGCGTGCGCGCGCTTGGAGAGCAGCAGGTTGCGGCACTCCTGGAAGGCGTCGGTCTGCTGAGCGCCAGGGTCGACCTTGATCATCCCGCGCCACACGACGCTCGAGCGCTCCGCGAGGATCCCGCGGAAGGCGAGGTCGGAGGTCGTGTTCGGCGCCGCGTGCTCCTGGGTGGTGTCGTAGTCGATGTGCTGGCGGCCGTGGGGTGCGTAGGCGCCCGTGACCTTGCCCTCGGCGCCCTCGCCGGCCAGCAGCGTCTCCGTTCGCACCTTGCCG
>JAXDHR010000024.1:0-9918 GCA_034664425.1 Solirubrobacteraceae bacterium | reverse complement strand
CGGCCGCCCACGATCAGCGGCAGACGAGCAAGCTCGCCCTGGCGCATGCGATCGACGACCGCGATCCAGGCGGCGTCGAGCTGGGCCGCCGGGGCCGGAGCGCGGCGGCCGGCGACGCGGTAGGGCTGCTCGACGAGCGCGACGCTGACGCCGCGCGCGAGCGCCGCCTCGGTCGCCGCCACCAGGTCGGGCGCGCCGACCCCACCGCCGGCGCCGTGGCCGAGTAGCAGCGCGGCCCGCGGCGACGCGGCAGGATGCAGGTGCGCGCGGGCTGTGCCACGCGGCGTCTCGAGCTCGAGCGCGGTCATTCCGAGCGCTCCTCCTCCATCCACAGCGCGTCGTCGAACAGCAGCTGACGGGCGGCCTCGAGGTCTCCGGACAGCGGCCGGTCGCGCATGTCGGGGTCGAGCACCTGGGTGGCGGCGGCATACAGGCGCTGGACCCCGGCGCCGGCGGGCGCGCGCCCCCGCAGGCGCAGGGCGCGGACTGCGAGCACCAGCTCGGCCGAGACCGCAACCGCCATCCGCCGGACCGAGTCCGAGGTCCGGCGCGCCGAGTGCCCGGCGAAGTTCGCGTGCGACTCGATGCCCGACTGCACCGACGTGGTCTGCGACGCGGCGGTCGCGGCCAGCGAGCGGACCTCGGCCGCGGCGGCGTGCGCGGTGTACTCGAGGATCATCGCCCCCGAATCGGGCCCGGGATCGTCAGCGAGCTGCGGCGTGAGGCCGGTGACGTCGGGATCGAGCAGCGCGCTCACCCGCGCGGCGACGAGCGAGGCGGACTGCGCCATCGCGCCACGCAGCGTGTCGAGCGCCAGCGTCAGGATGCCCGCGTGGAAGTTGCCGTTGGGTAGCGCGACGCCGTCGCGCGGGATCATCAGCGCGTTCTCCCCGGCGACGTTGAGCTCGATCTCGAGGATGCCGTCGAGTTGCTCGAGCGCGTCGAGCAGCGTCCCCTCCACCTGCGGAACGCAGCGGAACACGAACGCGTCGTGGATCGCCGAGTGCGGCGGGCGCTCGCGCGGGCCGACGGGATCGACGGTCGCGAGCAGCTCGCGCAGCCGGCGCGCGACCTCGACCTGCCCGTGGTGCGGCCGCGCGGCGTGCACGCGCTCGTCGAGCACGGCGAGGTCGGCGCCCGTCGCCTCGTAGGAGAGCGCGGTGACGGCGAGCGCCGAGTCCAGCAGCCGGCTCGCGTCGTGGAAGACGAGCGCCGCCTGGCCGATCGAGACGGCGTTGGAGCTCATGAACCCGATGCCGTCGCGCGGCCCGTAGGTGACCGGCGCCAGCCCGTGCGCGGCGAGCGCCTCCGCCGAGGGTACGACATCGTCGCCGACCCAGCACTGGCCCTCGCCGCCGAGCGCCAGCCCGATCTCGGCGAGCACCGTCAGGTCGCCCGTGCCGAGCGAGCCGAGCTCGCGGGCGAGCGGCGTGACGCCCTCGCGAAGCGCGCCGAGCAGCCCGTCGAGCAGGCCGTCGCCGACCCCGGCGCCGCCCGCGCCGAGCTGGTTGGCGCGCACCGCCATCGCCGCGCGCACGACCTCGACGGTCAGCGTCGCGCCGCCTCCGCCCGCATGCGAGCGGATCAGCCGCCACTGGTGGTCGCCCGCGTCCTCGCCGCGCGACGGTGCGGCACGCAGCGTCCCCACCCCGGTGGTGACGCCGTAGAGCAGCTCGCCGCGCGCGATCAGACCCCGCACGAGCCGCTCCGCCGCGCGGTTGCGCTCGCGTGCCTCGGTGCCGATCCTCGCCTCGGCGCGCCCGCGCGCGACGTCGACGACCGCGGCCGGCGTGAGTGTGCGCCCGTCGAGCGTGATGGTCGGCAGCGGCGGCATGGGGCGCGGGAGGTTAGGAGCTGTTGAGGCGAGTTGCACGGTGGCCTCGCGCGGGCGCGCGTGGGGCAGACTGGCGCCGTGAACTCGGCTGGCGGACTCCGCTCCAACGGGCGCGTGCTGGCCGGCCTGGGCCTGGCCGTCGCCATCTCGCTTGCGCTGCGCGTCGGCGCGCTGCACAGCGGCTACTGGATCGATGAGGGGATCTCGGTCGGCATCGCGTCGCACCCGCTCACGGACATCCCGCGGGCGCTGATCGAGGACGGCTCCCCGCCGCTCTACTACGTCCTGCTGCACGGCTGGATCCTGCTCTTCGGTGCGAGCGAGGCGGCCACGCGGTCGCTGTCGCTGCTGTTCGCCCTGGCCACCGTGCCGGCCGCGTGGTGGGGCGCGCGCTCGATCTTCGGCCCGCGGGCGGGCGCGATCGCGGCCGGAGCCGCTGCAGGCTGCCCGTTCCTGACCCTGTACGCGCAGGAGACGCGGATGTACTCGCTCGTCGCCCTGCTCTCGCTGCTGGCCTCGGCGAGCTTCGTACTGGCCTTCGCGCAAGGGCGGCGCGGCCAGATCGTCCCGCTCGGGCTGTGGCTCGTGCTGTTGCTCTACACCCACAACTGGGGCCTGTTCCTGTGTGCGGGCATGACCGCGGCGTGGCTCGTGCTCTGGCGCCGCGGGCGCGTCGGCGCCCGCGACGGCCTGCTGCTGGCCGCGGCCGTCGCCCTCCTCTACGCGCCCTGGGTGCCGAGCGTGCTCTCGCAGGCCGCCCACACCGGGGCGCCCTGGGCCCAGCGCCCGTCGCCGCTGCTGCTGCTGTCGATCCCCGTGACGCTCTTCGGGGTCGTCGCGCTGCCCGCGCTCGCGGTCGCGCTCGCGCGCGGCGGCCGCCTGCAGCGGCTCGACCAGCCGGCGCGCGTCCTGCTGACGATCGCCATCGTCGCCTCCGCTTCCGCGTGGCTGTTCTCGCAGGTCGAGCCGGCCTGGTCCGCGCGCTACCTGGCGGTGCTGCTCGGCCCGCTGCTGCTGGCGTTCGCGTCGATCACCGCGCGCGGCGCGCGCTGGACGCTAGCCGCCCTCGCGGTCGTGGCCGTCGTCTGGCTGTTCAGCGGTCCACCGCCGGCCAAGAGCAACGTCCGCCGCGTCACCGCGCAGCTCGGTGCGCAGCTGCTGCCGGGCGACCTCGTCGTCTCCACCCAGCCAGAGCAGGTGCCGGTGCTCGACCGCTACCTGGTGTCCGGGCTCCGCTACCTGACGCCACTCGGGCGCACGCGCGATCCGCGCGTGACCGACTGGCGCGACGGGCTGCACAAGCTGCGCCACGGGCACGTTGCGCGCGTGCTGGCGCCGCGCCTGCGCGACCTGGCGCCCGGCGCGCACGTGCTGCTGGTCACGCCCGTCTTCAAACGCGGCAGCGCCAGCTCGCCGTGGCTGCGCGCGGTCCGCGTCCGCACGCGCGAGTGGCGTGCCGCGCTGCGGTCAGACCCGCGGCTGGTCGCGCTCGGCCGCGCGCCTCGTTCACGCGTGACCATCCGCCGCAGCACCGTGCGGGCGGAGCTGTTCGTCGTCCGCGGTCAGTCTGCGGCGGCGTCCCCGTCGCCGTCATCGCCGTAGGCGTCGGCGAGGATCTCCGGCAAGGTCGCGAGGAACGCGTCCTCGAGCTCCTCCGGTACGGACACGCGCACGCCGGTCAAGTGGACCTCCGAGCCGTGGCTGTGGGCGTCGGGCGCGACGGTCGCGCCGGCGAGCACGAAGAAGGGGACCAGCGAGTAGTAGTCGAGCCCGAGGAACTCGTGCGGATCGATCCCGGTGGCGTCGAGCAGCTCGCGCAACCCGGGGTCGTACTCGGAGTGGCCCTGCGTGATGTAGGCGACCTGCTTCATGGCCTGGAGTCTGTCAGCAGCCGTCGGGCCCGCACACCGGACCCTCGCTGACGAGCGACAGCGGCGTGCGCGCCTCCCAGCCCTGCTCGAGCAGCGAGCCGAGGATCTCGGGCGACTGGGCGCCGGCTGCACCGAAGCGGCGGTCCACCACGAAGAACGGCACGGCGGAAATGCCCAGCGACGCAGCGGTGCGCTCGTCGTCGCGAACCTCGGCGGCGAAGCGCTCGCCGGCCAGCACGTCCCGCAGCTCCTCCCCGGGCAGCCCGACCTCGCGGCCGAGGCGCTCGAGCGTGGCCGGGTCGGAGATCAGCTCGCCCTCCGAGAGGTACGCGCGCATGAGCCGCTCCTTCATCGCGTCCTGCACGCCGTGCTCGGCGGCGAGGTGCACGAGCCGGTGGCCGTCGAGCGTGTTGCCCGCACGGGCGATCTCGAAGTGGAAGTCGAGGCCCTCGCCGGCGGCGACCTCGGTCAGGCTCGCCTCCATCGCCCGCGCTTGCTCGACGCTCGCGCCGTACTTGGCCGCGAGGTGCTCGGCGCGATCGCCCGTGCGCTCGGCCGGCGCCTCCGGGTCGAGCTCGAACGAGCGCCAGGTCACGGTGACCTGGTCGCGGTGCGGGAAGGCGGCCAGCGCGGCCTCGAACCGGCGCTTGCCGACGTAGCACCAGGGGCACGCGATGTCGGACCAGATCTCGACGTCCATGCAACTGGTTGTAGCAGCAACCGTCAGTGGTGGAACGAGGAGCGCTTCCCGGGGTCGAGGTCGTCGCCGCCGCGCCGCTCGAGCTTCTCCGTCGCCTTGCGCAGGTCGGCGACGAGCAGCTCGGCGAGGTCGCGGGAGAAGCCGTTGCGGACGCATACGCGGAGCACGTGCACGTCTTCGATCGCGGGTGGCATCGCATAGGCGGGGACGATCCAGCCGCGGGCCCGCAACGTCTCCGAGACGTCGTAGACCGAGAAGCCCTCGATCGCGTCGGCGATGCGGAAGGCGAACACGGGGAGCTGATCGCCGTGCGAGAGCAGCTCGAACGCGTCCAGCCCGCGAACGGCGTCGGCGAGCCAGCGGGCGGTGTCGCGCGACGCCTGCTGGACGCGTGCGTATCCCTCGCGCCCGAGCCGGATCAGCTCGTAGTACTGCGCGACGACTTGCGCGCCCGGGCGCGAGAAATTCAGCGCGAAGGTCGGCATCTCCCCACCGAGGTAGTCGACTGTGAAGATCAGCTCCTCGGGCAGCGCGTCGCGGTCGCGCCAGAGCGCCCAACCGACGCCGGGGTAGACGAGCCCGTACTTGTGCCCGGACGCGTTGATCGACGCGACGCGCTCGAGGCGGAAGTCCCACACCAGGTCTGGATCCAGGAACGGTGCGATGAACCCGCCCGAGGCGGCGTCGACGTGCATCGGGACGTCGATGCCGCGCTCGCGCTCGAGCCGGTCGAGCGCCGCGGCGATCTCCCGCACCGGCTCGTAGGAGCCGTCCATCGTCGAGCCGAGGATCGCCACGACGCCGATCGTGTTCTCGTCGCAGTGCGCCGCGGCCGCCTCCGGGGTCAGGTAGGGGGCCTCGGCGCTGACGGGGACGAGCCGCGGCTCGACCTCCCAGTAGCGGCAGAACTTCTCCCAGCAGACCTGGACATTCGCGCCCATCACGAGGTTCGGCCGGTCAGCCGGCGCGCCGGCCGCCCGGCGCCGGGCGCGCCAGCGCCACTTGAGCGCCATGCCGCCGAGCATGCACGCCTCGCTGGAGCCGGTGGTCGAGCAGCCGGTCGCCGCGCCGGCGTCCTCGGCACCCCACAGCTCGGCGAGGATGTGCACGCAGCGCCGCTCGAGCTCCGCGGTCTGCGGATACTCGTCCTTGTCGATCATGTTCTTGTCCGCGCATTCGGTGATCAGCGCGCGCGCCTGGGGCTCCATCCAGGTGGTCACGAACGTCGCCAGGTTGAGCCGTGCGTTGCCGTCGAGCATCAGCTCGTCGTGCACGAGCTGGTAGGCGGTGTCGGGCTCGAGCTCGGCGTCGGGCAGGCGCGTGCGCGGGACCGTGCCGGTCTCGCCGGGGCGCGCGAACTCCGGGCGCAGTTGCAGGTCGTCTCCAGGTGGGCCATTCTGGTGCAGCGGCATCGGGCCGATCATCCCAGGACGTCGCCGACGCGTACGCGACCCGGCCGCGCGACGAGCCCGCCGATCGCGAGACGGGCGTCGCGCTCGCGCGCGATCGTGCGCAGCACGTCGAGGTCGCGCTCGATCCCGCCGGGCTGCGCGCGCGTGGTCATCACGCAGCGCTTGATCCGCATGCCGACGTCGATCGCGGCGTCGCCCAGCGCGACCCGGCGGCCGACGAGCGCATCTTCGCCTGCCCCCTCGAGCAGCACGTTGGCCCGGAAGCGACGGGCGTCCCAGCCGCCGATCGTCGCGGTCGAGACGAGCGAGACACGAGCGTCGGCGTCGTCGTGGAACGCGCCGACGGGCCCCTGCCAGGCACTCCACTCGCTCTCGGACTCGTGCTCGAAGTCGATCACGTTCTCATAGGACAGGGCGGCTCCCGCGCGCGCCGAGCGCAGCTGCACCCGCCGCCCGAGCCAGGCCGACAACGCCGCGTCGTCGCCGGCGCGCGTGCCGTCGGGGAGCGTGATCTCGGCGCTGCCGTCCTCGCGCAGGCGGGCGGAGGCGAAGAGCAGCTGCGGTTCCCGGCGGCCCGTCAGCCCGAAGCCCGTGGCGACGTCGTAGAGCGCGAAGCGCCGGTCGCCGCGGACGCCGTCCGGCGTGATCAGCGCCTCCTCGAGACGCTCCCCCTGGAGCGACTTGACCGGATAGCGCCAGAGCTCCGCGACCTTCATCGCCGTCGACGCTAGCCGATGGTTGCCCCCCGCGCGGCGCGCTGGGATGCTGCCCCCATGAGCCGAGCCGTCGACATCGAGGTCGACCGCGACATGAAGGCCTCCGGGCCCGCGATCTGGATGGTGCTGGAGGACCTCTCGCGCCTGCCGGAGTGGCTGGCCTTCGCCGCCTCGCTGCCCGAGCGCTCGGGCGATCGGGTCGAGCCCGGCGCCACGTACACCGTCAAGCCCGAGCACGGATACGAGCCGCGGACGCGCTGGCGGGTCACCGCGGTCCAGGACCGCTGCCAGGTCCACGAGTGCGAGATGCCGATGATCAGCGGGGTCAGCTCGACGATCGAGGTGCTCGAGGGCGCCGACGGCCGCGCCAGAGCGCACGTGCACTGGCGCGGCGAGCCGTCGACGTTGATGGGGCGTCTGATGCGCCCGATGTTCCAGCGCCAGATCACGCGCAACTGGAAGCGCTCGCTCGCGGCGCTCGACCGCGCCGCGGCCGCGTAGGCACGTAGCGCTCACCGTGGCGCGCAGCACGTGATCTGCTCGCCGCTGACCGGGTTGTAGGCCATCGGGGCGATGGAGTACGCCGCCACCTCGGCGGGAGCGCGGCTCGCCAGCGCGCGGAGCTCGCCTACCGAGCCGTGGCGCCCTTGGAGGCGACGTCGTGCGCGCCCTCCGCGTACTCCTCGACGATCTTCGCGCAGAACGCGGGCAGATCGTCCGGGTTGCGGCTGGAGACAAGGCCCTCGTCGACGACGACCTCCTGATCGACCCAGGTGCCGCCCGCGTTGCGGATGTCGGTCTGGATGCTCGCGTACGACGTCAGCGTTCGGCCGCGCACGAGATCCGCCTCGACCAGCGTCCACGGCCCGTGGCAGATGACGCCGACCGGCTTGCCGGTCTTGAAGAAGTCCTGCAGGAAGCGGATCACGTTCTCGTCGGTCCGCAGCGTGTCCGGGTTGGCGACGCCGCCGGGCAGCAGCAGGCCGTCGTAGTCGTCGACCTTGGCATCGGCGACCGTCTTGTCGACCGGGAACGTCACGGACGGGTTGATGTCGTGGTTGACGGCCTGGATCTCGCCTGCTTCCAGCGACAGCAGCTCTGTCGTGCCGCCCGCGCCGGTGATCGCGTCGCGGGGCTGCTCGAGCTCGGGCTGCTCGACGCCGTCGGTGGCGATGATCGCGATCTTCTTGCCGTTGAGTTCGTCGGACATGACATCGGGTTACCCGAAAATCCCGGCCTATCGTGGGATCTGTGTCCGTCTCCTCACAGCCCGGACCGGGCGAGCTGCGCGCCCGCCTGGATGAGCTGACGCTGCAGGACGCGCACCGGCTCGGCCGGCGGCTCGAGCGCGTGCGCCGCGGCCAGGATCCGCAGGCGCTGGCGCGGATCGAGCGCGACGTCGGGCAGGCCGAGGCAAGGGTGGCGCGGCGGCGGGCAGCGGTTCCCGCCGTCTCCTATCCGCCGCAGCTGCCGGTTACCGCGCACCGGGAGCAGCTGCTCGCCGCGATCCGCGACCACCAGGTCGTGGTGGTCGCCGGAGAGACCGGCTCGGGCAAGACCACGCAGCTGCCGAAGCTGTGCCTCGAGCTCGGCCGGGGGGTGCGCGGCATGATCGGCCACACCCAGCCGCGCCGGCTCGCCGCGCGCACCGTCGCCGAGCGGATCGCAGATGAGCTGGACGTCGAGCTGGGCGAGGCGATCGGCTACTCCGTGCGCTTCACCGATCGCTCGCGCGAGGACACGCTCGTGCGGCTGCTCACCGACGGCCTGCTGCTCGCGGAGATCGGCCGCGACCGGCTGCTGCGCCGCTATGACACGATCATCGTCGACGAGGCTCACGAGCGCAGCCTGAACATCGACTTCCTGCTCGGCTACCTCCATTCGATCCTGCCGCAGCGGCCCGATCTGAAGGTGATCATCACCTCGGCGACGATCGACCCCGAACGCTTCGCGGCGCACTTCGGCGGCGCGCCGGTCGTCGAGGTCTCCGGCCGCACGTACCCCGTCGAGACCCGCTACCGGCCGCTTGAGGAGGACGACGACCCCGTCGAGGCGATCGGCGACGCCGCCGAGACGCTGCTGCGCGAATGCGGCGGGGACGTGCTCGTGTTCCTCTCCGGCGAGCGCGAGATCCGCGACACGGCGGACGCGCTCAGCGGCCGCCTGCGCGCGGACGTCGATGTCCTGCCGCTCTACGCGCGCCTGTCCTCGGCCGAGCAGCAGCGGGTGTTCCGGCCGCATGCGCGCCGGCGCGTGGTGCTCGCCACCAACGTCGCCGAGACGTCGCTGACCGTGCCCGGAATCCGCGCCGTGATCGACCCGGGCACGGCGCGCATCAGTCGCTACTCCGCGCGCCTGAAGGTGCAGCGGCTGCCGATCGAGCCGATCTCGCAGGCGTCGGCGGACCAGCGCAAGGGCCGCTGCGGCCGCGAGGCCGACGGCATCTGCATCCGCCTCTACGGCGAGCAGGACTTCGCCGAGCGCCCGCGCTTCACGGAGCCCGAGATCCTGCGCACGAGCCTCGCCTCGGTGATCCTGCAGATGGCCGCGCTCGGGCTCGGCGACGTCGAGGCCTTCGGATTCCTCGATCCGCCGGACGCGCGCCAGGTGCGCGACGGCGTCAACCTGCTGCGCGAGCTCAACGCGCTCGACGCAAAGGGCGACCTGACCGCGCTGGGACGCCGGCTTGCACAGCTGCCGGTCGATCCGCGGCTCGGGCGGATGGTGCTCGAGGCCGACGCGCGCGGCTGCACCGACGAGGTGATCGTGATCGCGGCCGCGCTCTCGATCCAGGATCCGCGCGAGCGCCCCGTCGACAAGCAGGCGCAGGCCGACCAGTCCCATGCGCGCTTCCAGGACGACACCTCGGACTTCCTCGGCTACCTGAACCTGTGGCGCTACGCGCGCGAGCAGCAGCGCGCGCTCGGGTCGAACGCGTTCCGGCGGCGCATGAAGGCCGAGTTCCTGCACCACCTGCGCATCCGAGAGTGGCAGGACCTCGTCGGCCAGCTGCGCCAGGCGGCGCGCGAGGTCGACGTCCGCTTCGAGCACGGCGAGGCCGACCCCGAGCAGATCCACATGGCCCTGCTCTCCGGGCTGCTCTCGCACATCGGCATGCGCGACTCCAACCGCCGCGAGTACGTCGGCGCGCGCAACGCGCGCTTCGCGATCTTCCCCGGCTCCGCGCTCGCCCGCCGTCAGCCCGACTGGGTGATGGTCGGCGAGCTTGTCGAGACCTCGCGCCTGTGGGGCCGCGATGTCGCGCGCATCGACCCGCGCTGGGTCGAACCGCTCGCCGAGCACCTGGTCTCCCGCAGCTACTCCGAGCCGCGCTGGCAGCGCTCCCGCGCGCAGGTCGTCGCGACCGAGCGCGTCACGCTGCTCG
>JAXDHR010000023.1:0-14756 GCA_034664425.1 Solirubrobacteraceae bacterium | reverse complement strand
GAGGACGAGGCCGCCGAGTCGCCCTTCGAGGTCGCTTCGGAGAACCTGCGCAAGGAGAACGTGCGCCGGGCGCTCGACGCGCTGCCCCAGCGGGAGCGCGAGGTGATCGAGATGCGCTTCGGCCTGACTGGCGCGCGCCCGTACACGCTCGAGGAGGTCGGCCGCGCCTTCAACGTCACGCGCGAGCGGATCCGCCAGATCGAGAACCACACGCTCAAGAAGCTCGAGTCGCTGCCCGAGGCGCAGCGGCTGCGCGACGGCGAGTAGCGCTCCGTCCGCTCAGTCGGCCGCGGGTGCGGCCTGCGGCTCGTCGTCCTCGAGCACGCGCTGGAGCACGGCGAGGTACTCGAGCAGCGACTGCGAGCCGAGGAACCGCCCGCGCACGCGCTCGCGGGCCTGCTCGCCCATGTCGCGCGCCCGCTGGGGGTCCTCGAGCAGCCCGACCACGGCCTTGCCATAGGCGGCGAGGTCCTTCGGATCGTCAAGCAGCACGCCGGAGCGCCCGTCCTCGATCTGGTCCTGGATGCCGCCGATCCGGCTCGCGACGACCGGCCGCGACTTCCACATCGCCTCGGCGACGGTCAGGCCGAAGCCCTCGGCGAGGCTCTTCTGAACGACGATCGCCGCGCCGCGCTGGAGCGCGTTGACGATCACCGCGTTCTCCTCGAGGTCGTCCATCGGCAGTAGCACGAGGTGCACGTGCGCGCGCGTCTCGGCGTCCATCGACTCCCAGCGGTCCTTGGCCTGCTCGAGCACCTGCGCTCCCTCGGGATCGTCGGAGACGGCGTCCACGTCGGGACCGGCGTAGACGAGATGCGCTTCGATGTGCGGGGCGACGTGCTCGACGAAGCCGTCGATGACGCCGAGCGGATCCTTCAGCGAGTCCCAGCGCGAGACCTGCAGGATGTAGGCGTCGCCGGGCTGCAGGCGGGAGTCCTCGATCGTCGTCGCCTGCCGTTCGACCTGCGCCGTCGATCCGTCCTGGCGCTCGAACTCGGGCGCGGCCTGCGCCTCGGCCTCGACGAGCCCGGCGGTGGCCAGGATCGCGGCGACGACCTCGTCCGAGAGCTCCTGGTTCTTCGGTGCGAGGGCGTCGATCGTCGGCGCGATCACGTGGACGCGCTCGCGATCGAGGTCCTCCCAGATGAACTGCTCGCGCGAGAAGAGGCATGCGTCGGCCTGTTGGACCCATTCGCGCAGGAAGGCCCACGCCTCACGGGCGATGTCGTTCGGCGTGTCGAGCCCGACGTGGCAGCGCCAGATGACGGTCGCCCCTGACGCCTTCAGCCGCGGGACGAGGCCGGCAGTCTGCGGGTCGTGCAGGACGACGACGTCGCGCTCGCCGATCGCGTCGCACAGCTCGTCGGCGTTCGGCTCGAGCGCCTCGAGATAGGCCGCGCGCTGCTCGTCGCCGAGCGGGCCGCCGTCGCCCTCGGCGCCGTGGAGGCGATTGTGGACGCGCTTGGTGACCGTGAAGAAGGCGTCGTCGCCGGAGATCACCGCCCAGCGCGCGTCGACCCCGGCGCCGCGCGCGTAGGGCAGCAGCGCGGTGAGCATCTCGGCGACCCCGCCACCGCGAGCGGTCGAGTTGACGTGCCAGATGACGCGCCCGTCGAAGAGCTCCTGGGCCGTGGCCACGGCATCGCGCACCTCGGCGAACTGCTCGTCGGAGAGGACGGATCGTAAGCGGTCGGGGCCGTGCTCGCCGATGTCGACGATGGTCACTGCGCTCATCGCCTCGGGGCACGTACCCGGTGTCGTGCGTCGCTAGACTGGCGGGCGCGTCGGTGGGGTTCCCGAGCGGTCAAAGGGGACGGGCTGTAAACCCGTTGGCTCAGCCTTCGCAGGTTCGAATCCTGCCCCCACCATCGTCCGGCCGCGGCCGGCTGCCTCAAGGACGGCGGGCGGCGTGCCGATCCGGCTCGTGGAAGCAATTCCCATGAGCCGCGTAACGCAACGCCTCCTGGGCGGGTCTTCCCGCTGTACGCACTCCCAGCCTTGAGAGGTCCCCCGTGTCCCACACGTCCCATCGTCTCGCCGGAGCCGCCGTTGCGGTCTTCGCGCTCGCGTTCCCGGCGGCCGCGTCCGCCAACGATCACCACGCGTCCTGCCACGGCCTGCGGGCCACGATCGTGGGCACCAGCCATCGCGATCACATCGTCGGCACCCGTCATCGCGACGTGATCGTCGCGCGGGCCGGCAACGACGTCATCGACGCCCGCGGTGGCAACGACGTCATCTGCGCCGGCGCAGGCAACGACAAGGTGCTCGCCCGCTCCGGCGACGACGTCGTCCTCGGCCAGAGCGGCGACGACGTCGAGCAGGGCGCTCAGGGCGATGACAGCCTCAGCGGCGGCGAGGGCGACGACACGCTCGAAGGCGGCGTGGGCGACGATCAGGAGCACGGCGGCGCCGGCGACGACGTCGAGCACGGCGACCAGGGCGACGACAGCCTCCGCGGCGGCGAGGGCGACGACGATCTCCAGGGCGGCGAGGGCGCCGACGAGCAGCACGGCGACCAGGGCGACGACACGGTCGGCGACGACGCCAACGACATCGCCGACGACGGCGAGCATCACGGCGGCGACAGCTCCGGCTCCAGCGACAGCTCCGGCTCCGGCGACAGCTCCGGCTCCGGCGGCGACGACGGCGGGTCCGGCGGCGGCGACTGAGCTTCACACAGGCATGAGCGGCAACGAGGGCCGGCGGCGACGCCGGCCCTCGTACCGTTAAGGGGATGGATGTCCGTGACGCCACGGTCGCCGAGCTCCCGGCGATCGCCGCGATCTACGCGGCGGCCGCGACCACCACACACGCGACGTTCGACTTCGAGGGGCGTCCGCTCGCGTGGTGGCGGGCCCGTCTCGAGGAGGTCGACCCGGCGGCCGGGCACCTGCTGCTCGTCGCCGTCGACGGTGGGACCGTCCTCGGCTACGCGAGGAGCGGGCTGCACAAGGACAAGCCCGCGTACGCCACGACGGTCGAGACGTCGGTCTACGTCGAGGCGGAGCACCGCGGCCGCGGCGTCGGCGACGCGCTGTACGCGGCGCTGCTCGAGCGCCTCGACGCGTCCGGGCTGCGGCTCGCGGTCGCCGGCGTCGCACTGCCCAACGACAGCTCCGACCGACTGCACCGAGCGCATGGCTTCACGGAGATCGGCGTCTTCGCCGGCGTCGGCGTCAAGCACGGCCGGGCGTGGGACGTTCGCTGGTTCCAGCGCCCGCTGGCAGGCGCGCCGGCGCTGTGAGGCGGCTGGAGCCCGTCGTCCTCGAGGGCGCCCACGTGCGGCTCGAGCCGCTCGGCCCGGGCCACGTCGCGGACCTCGCCCACGCCGCGACAGACCCGGAGGTGTGGCGCTGGATGCCCGTCGCGGCGCCCACCGGCGAGCCGCAGATGCACGCCGTCGTGGCCGCACTGCTCGAGCGGGCGGCTGCGGGCGTCCAGGTGCCGTTCGCGCAGGTCGCGGTCGAGACCGGCCGCGCCGTCGGCGCGACGAGCTACCTCGACATCGCGCTCGACGACGGGCGCATCGAGATCGGCTGGACCTGGATCGGAGCCCCGTGGTGGCGCACGGCGATCAACACGGAGGCGAAGCTGCTGCTGCTCGGGCACGCCTTCGACACGCTCCGGCTCAACCGCGTGGCGCTCAAGACCGACGTCCGCAACGAGCGTTCGCAGGTGGCGATCGCCCGCGTCGGCGGGGTCCGCGAGGGCGTGTTGCGCGCGCACATGATCCGCCCCGACGGCAGCCTGCGCGACACCGTCTACTTCTCGATCCTCGCCTCCGAGTGGCCGGAGGTGCGCCGGCGGCTGCGCGCCCGGCTGGGCGTGTAGACGCCCCCGCCGGTCGCGGTCCAGGAGCCCGCGAGAATCAGCACGAGACCGGCGATCGACGCGGCACCGAGCGTCTCGCCGAGCACGAGCACGCCGAGCAGGACCGCCACGGCGGGGTTGAGATAGGTGACGACGGTCGCGCGTGTCGGTCCCGCCTCGACGATCAGCGCGAAGAAGACGACGAAGGCGAGGGCCGAGCAGACGATCCCCAGCACGGCGATCGCCACCACGGCCTTGGCCGCCGGCGTCTCGTGCAGCGGCGTCAGCACGAGCGCCGGGGAGAGCATCGCCGTGCCCACGAGCAGCGCCACCGCGGAGACGCCGCGCGGATCGAGGTCCGACAGCCGGCGGCGGATGATCATGGGCCCGACCGCGTAGCCGAGCGTCGCGCCCAGCACGCACAGCGCCCCGAGCAGCTCCTGCGAGGAGCCCGCGATGTCGACGCCGACGAGCAGCATGACGCCGGCGAGCCCGAGCAGCAGGCCCGCAAGCCGGGCCCCGCTGATCGCGTCCTCGGGATCGATGCGCAGGGTGACCCCGGCGACGACGAGCGGCAGCGACGCGATCAGGATCGCCGTCACCGAGGAGGAGACGTGGACCTCGCCGTAGGAGATCAGCGGGAAGGGGATCGCGATCTCGAAGAGCGCGAACGTCACGACCCAGCCCAGGCGCCCGCGGATCCCGCGCAGCGCGCCCGTGCGCCACGCGATCGGGACCAGCACCAGCGCGCCGAGCGCCACGCGCGAGAAGGCGACGAGCAGCGGCGGCACGCCGGCGTCGACGGCGATCTTGATGAACAGGTACGGGATGCCCCAGATCAGGGACATCGCCACGAACAGCATCCAGGCGCGAGGGGACACCTCGCGGCAGCTTACGGCGCGGGCAGCCCGGCCCAGGCGGCCGCCCACGCGGGGAGCGCGTCGCCCGGCATCGGGCGCGCGACGTGGTAGCCCTGCACGAGCTCGCAGCCCGCCCGGGCCAGCGCGTCGTAGACCTCGGCGTCCTCGACGCCCTCGACGACGACGTCGATTCCGAAGGTCGCGCCGAGGGACAGCACGGCGGCGACGATCGCGCGGTCTCGCTCGTCGTGGATCATGCCCTGGGCGAAGCCGCGGTCGAGCTTGACCTGCTGGATCGGCAGCCGCTTGAGCATCGCCAGCGAGGACTGCCCGACGCCGAAGTCGTCGAGCGCGAGCGGGACGTCGAGCCGGCGCAGCTCGCGCAGCACGGCGAGCGTGCGCTCGGCGTCGACCATCACCGCGGTCTCGGTGACCTCGAGCTGCAGCGGACCGGCGCCGTCGGCGCGCGCGTCGAGCAGTGCGGCGAGACGCTCCGGCAGGGCCCGGTCGAGCAGGTTCGCGGGCGCGAGGTTGACCGCGAGCGGCAGGTCGCACAGGCCGGCATCCGCCCAGCGGCCCTGCAACGCGAGCGCGTCGGCGACGAGCCGCTCGGTGATCGCCCGCATCAGCTGCGAGCGCTCGACGCCCGGCAGGAACGCGGCCGGTGCGAGCAGGCCGCGCGTCGGGTGACGCCATCGCACGAGCGCCTCGGCCGCTGCGAGCCGGCCGCTGGCGGGCGAGACGATCGGCTGCACGTACAGCTCCAGCTCGCCCGCTGCGACCGCGGTGCGCAGCTCGCCGCCGAGCAGCAGGCGGTCGCGCCGGCGCGCCTCGCCGTGCTCGCGGTAGAGCTCGACGCCGGTGTGCTCGCGCTTCGCGCGGTACATGGCGACGTCGGCGTGCTTGAGCAGCTCGGTGGCGTCGGCGCCGTCGCGCGGGTGCAGCGCGACGCCGAAGCTCGCGTCGACCTGCGCGGGCAGGTCGGGAAGGTCGAACGGGGCGTCGAGCGCCTCGCGCAGGCGCTCGGCGACGGCCCGCGTGACCCGCTCGTCCTCGGCCCCGGTGACGGCGACCGCGAACTCGTCACCGCCGAGCCGCGCGAGCAGGTCGTGCGGGCGCAGCTGCCCGGCGAGCCGCGGGCCGATCCGCCGGAGCAGCTCGTCGCCCGTTGGGTGCCCGAGCGTGTCGTTGATCTCCTTGAAGTGGTCGAGGTCGAAGAGCACGAGGCCGACCGGCCCGCCCGCGGCGATCGCGTCGCTGAGGTGCGCGAGCAGCGCGCGGCGGTTCGCGAGTCCGGTCAGCTCGTCGGTATGCGCGAGCCGGCGGGTGGCGATCAGCGTGCGGCTCTCGCGCAGCGACAGACCGGTGCGGCCGACGGCGGCGAGCATCGCGCCGCCGGCCAGCGTGACCGCCAGGTTCTGGCTATGGCCGATCGCGCTCCCCACCAGCACGGCGCCGGCGGCGAGCGCGGCCACCGTCGGGAGTGCGAGCAGCGACCAGTGCTCGCGGCGCTCGGTGCGCGGGATCGGCGCGACGGCAGCGAGCGCCAGCAGTACCATGCCCAGCGGCCAGAGCAGGTCGATCAGACCGCCCTCGACGTAGCTGCCGCGGGCGCTGCCGTAGAGGTAGAGCGTGTCGGCGACGCACCAGGCGACGAGACCGGCGCCGAGCAGCAGCCCCGAGCGGCCCGGACGCCAGCCCTGCAGGCCGAACGAGCCGAGGGCGAGGATCAGCAGCACCAGATCCCCGAGCGGGTACGCGAGCGTCGTGGCGACCGCCAGCGTGCTGCCGGCGGCGCTGCTCGCGATCGTGTCCCAGGCGAGCGCGGCGACGACCGAGGCGCAGGCGAGTCCGGCGACGAGCCCGTCGAGCCAGGACGAGGCGTGCGTGCGCGGGACCCGCGCCCGCAGGAGCAGGACCAGCCCGGCGTAGGCGAGCGGATAGAAGCCGAACCAGCCGGCGTCCGCGAGCGAGGGCGTGCCGGGCGTGCCGTGGGCGCTCAGCACCGAGTAGGTGATGTCCCCGAGCGTGCTCGCCGAGAGCGAGACGCCGAGCAGCACCCAGGCGAGGCGCTCTCGCCGGACGGCGAGCGCCCGCCAGACGCAGACGAGCGTGGAGCTGACCGAGACCGCGTCGTAGACCCAGGTGTCCCATCCCGCGATCGCGCCGGGGTGCGGCCGCACGCCAGGGATCATCGACACCGCGAAGGCGGCGCAGAGCGCTACCGCGAGCGCGGTCAGGCCGCGCAGTGGTCGCGGCAGGGGAAGTGAGCCCGCAACGGGTGCCACTCCCGGATCATCGGCCGCGAGCCGCCGGTGCTGCAGCCCGCGAGGTGAGCCGGTGCGCTAGTGGTTACCGCGGGAGACCAGCGCCCAGGCGCCGGGCAGCAGCGCGGCGGCGGCCAGCGCCTTGATGACGTCGCCACCGATGAACGGGGTGAAGCCCTGCGAGATCGCCGTCCCGAGGCTCATGTGTCCCCATACGGCGAGCCACGGCACGCCGATCGCGTAGACGATCACGCTGCCGATGACGAACAGCGGCAGCGCCTTGACCGGCGTGCGGTCCATGCGGGCCTCGGCCAGCCGGCCCACGACCCAGCCCGCGGCGAGGAAGCCGATCAGGTAGCCGCCGGTTGCGCCGAAGACGACGTCGCTGCCGTGCGTCCCGCCGGCGAAGACCGGTAGGCCGATCATGCCGAGCGCCACGTAGAGCAGCATCGCCGTGGCGCCGCGGTTGGCGCCGAGCGCCGCGCCGGAGAGCAGTACGGCGAAGGTCTGCCCGGTGATCGGCACGGTGAGCCCGGGGACGTGGATCGAGATCTGCGCGCAGGCGGCGGTGAGCGCCACGGCGGCGAGGACGAGGGCCAGGTCGCGGGCACGGACCCGGGGGGCCACGTCGGCGAGGACGCGTGGCTGAACGGCGACGGCGGTGCTCATGACCCGGGGTTCTATCGCCTCGGGCGCCTACGGCGCGTTGCCCCTGGCATCGAGCCGCTGCCGCCGGGCGGTCGCCGAGCCGGTGCCCGGGTCGATCGAGACGAGATCGGCGGCGAGCGGCTGGAAGCTGGGCTTGACGGTGTAGATCAACCGCGCGATGCCGATCGCGTTGTGCTCGGTGAGGTTGCCGGTGCCGCCGGCGCCGACCGATCCGCCGTTGACGACGTCGAAGCCCGGCTCGTGCTCGATCGCAGCGACGTGCGTGTGCCCGACGACGAAGACGACCGGCCTCGGTGGCGGGCGGTCCTTGAGCACCTGGAGCGCCGGGGCGATCAGCGCGGGCTCATGGACCATCACGACATCCACCCGGCCGAGCAGCGGTTGCAGCCAGCCCGTGAAGGCGTCCTGCATGGCGGGCGTCGGCGCGTTGTCGAAGCGGTCGGCGAAGTCCTCGCGCGAGCGGCGCTCGAAGGGGTCGGAGTAGCCCGCGATCCTCAATCCCGCGACGCGGTTGATCATGGATCCGTACGAGCCGTCAGGGTTCAGGCGGCCGAACTGCGTGAGCACGATCGCGCCCCGGCGGGCGAGCGAGTGCTCCAGCGTGTCGGAGTCGTGGTTGCCCGAGACGAACACGAACGGGTGACCGATGCGCGCGATGCGGCTCACGAGGCTCGTCTCCACCGGCGTTCCCCGGTCCGTGAGGTCGCCGGGGAAGAGCACCGGCCCGCGGCCCGCGACGCGCTCGAGGTTCGGGAGGGCGAGGACGTTGTTGTGCAGGTCGGAGGCGATCGTTGCCTGCGGGCGTCCGGCGAGCAGCCGCCGGCGGCCCGGGTCGACGACCAGCCGGGCGAGCCCGACGAGCTGCGCGTCGAGCTCCTGGTCGATCGCATGCGTCGAGCGCTCCACGGACTCGACCGCGTCGAGCGCCCGCGGGATGTCGGCCCCGAGCGCGTAGTACTGCGGATCGTCCAGCGGGCCGCGTGGGGGCAACAGGACCACGAGAGCAACGGCCAGCGCGATCGCGGTGCCCGCGGCGATCAGCGCGTGGCGGCGCAGATGGCGGCGCAGGGCGAGCGCCACGAGGCCGCCGAGCGCAGCGGCCGCGAGCGCGGTCACCAGCACGAGCAGCTTCAGGTAGGCAGCGATTGCGTCGCGCGCCTCGTGGCGCAGGACCGCCAGGTCGAGTGAGCCACCGAGCGCGTAGCGCTTGACCGCCTGCCGATCGACCGCGCGCAGGTCCGCCTGCAACCGGGCGGGAAAGCGGACGGCGTCGAAGCGTACGCCCCAGTCGACCAGCGGGACGTAGAGGTCGAGCGCGCCGTGGTGCAGGGGCGCCACGCTCAGCCGCACCGTCCCCGCGCTGAGGCGCTTCGTCTGCTCGAAGCTCGCCAGCGCGAGCAGCCCGCCCGCGAGCGTCGCGGCGATCACGAGGGCGATCGGCGCGGCGGGCTTGAGCTCGCGGAGCGCACGAGCGGCTCGCGCAGGCCGAGCTTGTCGCTTCTGAACGCCGGTTGTCGCCATGGGATGTCCTCGCAGACGAGGCTCGCACCCCGAGTGCAGCTCAGCGGCGCTGCTCCCAGAGCTGCATGTCACACAGCCGGCGGAAGCCGAGCGAGTCGTACAGGCGCAGCCCGACGTCGGTGGCCTGCAACGTCGTGCTCGTGCAGCCGTTCTCCAGCGCATCGTGCAGCGTGCCGCGCATCACGAGGCTCGCGAGCCCGCGCCGTCTCGCCTCCGGCGCGGTGGCGACGAACGAGACCCCGCAGTCCTCGCCGTGGTGCATCGCCAGCGCGACCGCCGCGGGGACGCCCTGGAACTCGGCTTTGAAGCCGCGCAGCATGCCTCTCGGAAGCGGCGTCAACGTGCGCTCCAGGCGCTGGTCGGGGTTGCCGTAGGCGAGGTCGTTGACGCGGCCGACGGTGCGCAGGTCGGCGTGCGGGACCTCGCCGTTCGTCGAGGGGATGTAGAGGTCGCGCAGGTCGGCGCCCATGCCCGGCGAGGAGGCGGTCAGCGTCAGGCCGGCACTGCGGAGCGCGCGCGTGGTCTGGTCGGCGGCGCTGTCGACCCAGACCCCCCAGCGGCGGACGCGGGCGGCGCGCCAGCGCTCGGCGATGTCGGCGAGGTGGCGGACGGCCTCGTCGGGCTCCAGCGCCACGGCGGCGTTGAGCGTGGGGGAGTCCGGGGCCGCGGGGACGACGCTCGCGACGACGCCGGGGCGCTCGATCACCGCCCCCTGCATGGCGTGGCGGCCGAGCAGGACCTGCAGCCGCGCGAACCCGTCCCAGAGGCGGCTGCGCAGCGTCGCGTCGTCCATGCTCGGGGAGGCTACCCCCGATGGGAGGGGAGTCGAGCGACCGGCGCTGCACCGGTCGCAGGTCCCTTAGCGTTTCGTGACATGCGTCTCGGTTGACGGTCGTCGCGCGCGACAACCTCGCCGACGCCTACGGTCGCCAGACGGCGCCGGGCGGACAGCTCCAGAACCGGGCGTACCTGCCGTCGCGGGTGCGGCGGGCGTGCAGCTCATCGCGGCGCAGGCGCTCGAGCAGGCCGCGTCGCCGACGCGTCCCGCGCTGACGCCGGGGGAGCTGTCCCCCGGCTGGAACGTCGGCAACTCGCTGCGGGCGTCGTGGCCGGTCCAGGGCGTCGACCGCCGTGTCGAGGCGGCCGTCGCGCTCGACAAGCTCGCCGGCGCCGCGCAGATGGGCGTCCCGAAGCCGCGTCCCGTGGTCCCGGCGCTCGCGGTCCAGTCGGAGTACGGCTCCACGATCCAGCCCTACTACCTGAACAACTGCTCCTCTCTGACGTACACGGACATCGCCTACGCGCTGCCGGCGAGCCGCTACGGCCAGGACGTCGCCTCCCACTACGTGCAGGCATGGCTCGACAAGTACCTGGAGCCGGTCGGGGGCGGGGCCTGGTCGCCGGTCCGCCTCGAGCGAGCCGATCGCCTGTCCTTCTACTACTGCTCCGGCCTGGCCTGGCGCCGGGGGCCGTCAGGCTCGCACGCGTCGTCACGAGG
Organism: Solirubrobacteraceae bacterium; assembly: GCA_034664425.1. Classification (GTDB taxonomy): domain Bacteria; phylum Actinomycetota; class Thermoleophilia; order Solirubrobacterales; family Solirubrobacteraceae; genus DATBDM01. Next base: position 4,128 of record JAXDHR010000023.1, on the reverse strand, counting down.
TCACGTCCTGGTGCGGCGCGACATGGCGGGCGTCGGGGGCTGCTGACAGGCGAGACGGTTGGGGACGACGTGCGGACCCGGGACAGAGCAGCGCGGCGGTGCGATCTACGCTTCAAGAAGGGCAACACCGGCAAGATGATCGTCCGCCTCGACTCCTGAGGCCCGCTCCGGCCATTCACGCGCCCGGTCCGCGAGGGTCGGACGGGGCCTCCCGTGACGGCGGAACGGAACCTCCAGCACTGCGGCCGAGGGGCACCGCGGGCGGCCCTGGCTCGCTACTCTCTCGGGCGTAGGAACTTCGACCGCGTGTGTCGCATCTGTCGGCGACAGACCGGACGCACTCGGTGGGGGCGGGTGAAACCCATGAAGTGCCTGCAAGATGCCCTCTTAGCTCAGTTGGTAGAGCACTTCCATGGTAAGGAAGGGGTCGCCGGTTCGAGTCCGGCAGAGGGCTCTCGAAAAACCCGCCGCTTGCGGCGGGTTTTTGTTTGTCGAAAGCGGGGTGGGGTGGTCGCGCGCGGCGGGTGGTTCCTGGGCCACTCTTGGGCCGCATTCCGGGTGGTGAGGGCACAGTTTCGTCCTTCGAGAGGGGTTCGGGCGAAAGTGCGTCATGCTTGCGGCGTGGACGTGCGTCGGCATCCGATCGTGGTTGAGAGCTCCTCCTTCGACGGCTCATCGATAGCCGACGATGTCGCGGAGATCCTCGACGGCCTCGACGGCGCCCACGAGCGCGCGCGCGAGGGCCTTGAGCAGGCGGCGGCCGGCCAGACCGTTCCGCTCTCCAGGCTGCAGCTCGCGGTTTAGGGCGTCCGGACGTCGACGAGGTCGTCGATGAGCCCGAAGTCGCCGACGTTGCGGGTGATCAACGGCACGCCGGCGACGTTCGCGGTGGCGGCGATGGCCAGGTCCATCGCACGGCGGCGCGGCTGTCCTCCTCTTGCGACGATCGCGGCTGCGAGACGGCCCCATTCGCGTGCCACTGTCGCGTCGATGGGCAGCGGATCGAACGTCGCCTCGACCACACCGAGGCGTTGAGTGCGCCGTGCACGTTCGTCATCGTCGGTGGCAACCAGCACGCCGAAGTGGAGCTCGGCCAGCGACGCGGCACTGATGGCGCCGCCGTCGAGCTCGCTCGGAGCCTCGGCGCCGATCAGCACCGAGGTGTCGAGCACCGCGCGCATCAGGAGAACGGATCGACGAGGCCGACCGGGAAACGCTCGAGGTCATGCTCGATGCCGGTCGGCGCCGGCGTCTCCCAGACGCGCGCCAGATCCGGGCCGCTGACCCAACGCCGGCGCCGGCTCGGTCCGAGCTCGGCGACCGGGCGGCCGGCAACGGTGATGGTGAACTCCTCGCCCGCTTCGGCGCGCCGAAGCACCTCACCTACGTTGTTGCGCAGTTCCTTCTGGGGAATCACCGGCATCGCGCGCATGGTAGCAGAAGTGCTACCGCCGCTGCACACGCGCGCCAACCTCAGCGATGGGACAAGCGCAGACGAGTCGCGCGTCATGGACGTGTAGCTCCTGCGCCGCGACGCTGTCCGGAGGTGCGGGGCCACGCACTGGCCGCACCCACGAGGCACGGGGAACGTCTGCCTCGCCGCGTTGCGGTCGCGTTCCCTCTCCCGCCCCCGAGGCCGGAGCTCGCGCGCCGCGATGAAGCCAGGCGGGGCGGCTGACCTGCGTGCTGGGCACTCGGACCAGCGACCCTGGATCCGATTCCGCCGGTGTCGCTTGGACGTTCGCTGTGGATTCGGCTCAGCGAGTGCGGGCCGTACCGATGGCGTAGGCGAGCTTCGCCTTGCCGTGCTTCTGGCGCACGATCACGCCCAGCGCGGCGCCCTTGAGCAGCTTGAGGTCGGCGTGGCTGTGCTTGGTGAGGCGCAGCTTGATCCGCTTGTGCTGCCCCTTGCGAAGGGAGAACCGCACCGAGCCGACGGTCAGCGAGCTCACGAGGGGACCGGTCTTCAGCGGCGCCGGGTAGCGGATCTTCGCGGTCCTCGCCGCAGTGGCGGCCGCTGCGGGCGCGGCCGGCTGCACGGGCTCCGCTCCGGTCCCGTAGGCGACCGCCAGGGTGCCCATGCAGGCGCGCGCGCGCGGGCAGGCGATCGGGGCGCGCATAGTGCCGTGCCCATCGATCCGCTCCTGGGTCGAGTGCGAGCCGAGGAAGACGGCCGGCGTCATCCACTCCGGGACCAGCCGCAGCTCGACGTTGGCGCTCTCGCTCCCCTGGGGCTGGCCGGTATAGAACGGGTTGACCTCGTGGCCCCGCAGGGTGGGCGAGAGCCCCGGCCCGAACTCGCCGGCGCTGTAGCGGATCGTCAGCGGCAGCACGGCGGGGAACGGATGCTCGACGAAGGACGGGCAGCTGGCGAACGGGTCCTTGATCGGAAGTCCAGGCGCGAAGACCGAAGGACCCCAGCGCAGAGTGCCGTCGCTCTGCGGCAACAGCGAGAACCGTTGCGTGACGGGCTTGGTGCCGCAGTCCGACGCGGGCGCCGGGCTGCCGGCGCCACCTCCACCTCCGCCCGCGCACGGGTGCGGATCCGGCGTGGACTTCAGCTCGCCGCTGCGCGTGACCGTGCCGCCCGCGCTGAGCTGGGGAACGCCTCCGAGCTGCAGGCCGGAGCTGCTGCCCGGCACGCCTAGGTCGACGCCCGTGACCGTCATCGTCGCCGAGCCCCCGACGATGTGGACGTTCTCGCTGCCGCTCCCGTCAGCAGAGGAGGTGCAGGCGCCCGAGCTGTCCTGATTGTAGGTGCCCGAACCCTGCTGGTCGGCCTTGTGGACGAGCACTCGGTACTCGCCGGCCCAGTACGCGGCCGACGCCTGCGCGCACGCGACGGCAGCGACCAGGGCCACGATCGCGCCCACCGTGCCCACTCTGAAAAGGCGACCCATGGCGGCGAGCGTACAGCGTCGCCCACTACCAGGCGGCGTTGAAGATCGGCTTCCGCCTCGAGGGCATGAACCGGGGGCCGGCAGCGGCGCTAGCCGAAGCCGAGCTTTGCGGCTGCGCGTGCGAGCCGGTCATCGAACGTGGCGATCTGCGTCGCGGCCGCATCCTCTGCGGCGAGGAGCACGCAACAGTCAGGTAGCTTGAAATTGGTTCGCGCACGGAGCGCCGCGAGCCGTGCCGGCGCATCCGTTCCGAGCGCGACGTCGTCGAGGACGAGGGTGGCGAGCGCGGTTGCGGCGACGGCGAGCCGATCCGTGCGGCCCGGCCCGACCAGCACCTCGGCTCGGGTGATCGGGCCGCAGACGAAGGCCTCTTCCGCCATGGCCAGCAGCTTCTTCGCGTACGCACCTGCCTCAGCGGCCGCCTTGACGGCTTCTGCCTGACGCCATGGGCGGCGCAACGCGGCGGCGATCTCCGTCACGTCGTCGAGCGAGAGTCGGTCGCGAGCCGGTCCGCGATCGTCTCAACAGAGACAAGGGCGCGGACCGGAGTCCGCGCCCTCGTCGTCTAGGAGCGCGTCGCTCACATCACCGCGAACATGAAGGCGCGCTTCACGGCGCCTCCTGGGGAATCGGTCGTGGTCGTGACGAACTCGACCGTGCTCGACTCGCTGCCCGAGCAATAGCCGTGCGGGCGAACGTCCTCGATCTGGGTGTTGAATGCCGTCGTCGTTCCGGTGCGGAGGTTGGGCGTGGCGATGGCGATCGCCTTGGACGCGTCGATCGACGGGTCGAGCTGGATGCATGCGGCGGGGTTGCCGCCTCCGCCCTGGGTGATCCCGACGACGCCCTTCGTCGTCCCGGGCGCGAGGGCAAAGTTGCCCGACGAGTCGATGACGACCTCGCCGTAGGCCCGGGCACTGCCCGCAGCTCCCGGGTTGCCCTGCGGACCCTGCGGCCCCTGCGGGCCGGTGGCGCCGGCGGGCAGCTGGCCGGGCTTGAAGTCCACGGCGCGCAGTGACCGGTTCTTGACGTCGGCGCTGGTGAGCGAGCTGTTCTTGACGTCGCGGCCGGTCAGTGAGGAGTTGGCCACCTGCTTGCCGGTGATTTTGACCGCCGCATACGAGCTTCCCCCGAGCGCGACGAAGACGGCGACGGTCGCCATGACATTGGCGTACGTAAGGTGCTGCTTGAGTGGCACTGCCGGACCCCCTGGGGCGCTGAGCTTGGA
>JAXDHR010000022.1:0-19876 GCA_034664425.1 Solirubrobacteraceae bacterium | reverse complement strand
CGGAGTCGCCCCAGACGCGCGAGAGCAGCATGTCGCGCGTGAACACTCGGCCTGGCCCCAGGGCCAGCGCGTGCAGGATCTCGAATTCGACGTAGGTGCAGGTGATCGGCTCGCCGTCGCGGGTCACGGCGCGCTTGACCGGGTCGATGCGCAGACCGTCGAACTCGAGCGGGCGCTCGTCGTCGGCGTCGGTCCGGCGCATGCCGGAGCGGCGCAGCGCGGCCTTCACGCGCGAGCGGAACTCGCGCATCGAGAACGGCTTGGTGATGTAGTCGTCGGCTCCGAGCTCGAGGCCGAGGACCTTGTCGATCTCCTCGCTCTTGGCGGTCAGCATGATGATCGGCACGGTCTCGCCCTTCGCGCGCAGGCGCTTGCAGACCTCGAGGCCGTCCATGCGCGGGAGCATGACGTCGAGCACGACGAGATCGGGCCGCTGCTCGTCGTAGCGGGCGAGCGCCTCCCGGCCATCGGAGGCGATCACGACCTCGTAGCCGTCACGCTGCAGCGGGAACGACAGCAGGGTCTGAATGGGCTGCTCGTCGTCGACGAGCAGGATGCGGGGGGCGCGATCGGGCATTTTCGCCTCATTTCGAGGATAGACGGGGCGATACCGTGGACCCCGTGCTCGACGTGCGCGTCTACCGGGCCGCCTTCCTGCCCGCGCTCGTGGCGCTCTTCGTCGCGGCGTTCTCGCTCGCCGACCGGCCCGCGCCCGTCGGCTCACCGCTCTCGGCGGACGCGTTCAACGCGCAACGGGCGTTCGGCGCGGTCACCGCGCCGTCCGGCTCGCTGGTCGAACTGGCGCGCGCGTTCCCGGCGCGCACGCCGGGCTCGCCGGACGATCTCGGCCTCGCCGACCGTGTCGCGCAGGCGCTGAGCGCTCGCGACCCCGACACGAACCGGCCCACGTTCCAGATCTCGCGCCTGCGCACGCCCGGTGGCGGCCGCGACCCGGGGGCGCTGGAGACGGTCGTCGGCGTGCGCCCCGGCCTGTCGAGCCATCGCGTGATCGTCGTCGCCCATCGCGACGCCCCGGCGGATGGGAATCCCGCCGACCCCGCGCTCGCGCAGCTCTCCGCGACCGCCGCGCTGCTCGAGCTCGCGCGCGACGTGCGTGCGCGCGATCTGCGCAAGACACTGGTGCTCGTCTCGACCTCGGGCGCGAGCACCGGATACGCGGGCGCGCGCGCCTGGGCTGAACGGGCCGCCGGCGCGGGTCCCGTCGACGGCGTGCTCGTGCTCGGCGACATGGCCGCCCGCGCGGTGCGCAAGCCGGTCGTGGTGCCGTGGGCGCAATCCGGCGAGCCGGCCCCGCTGCGGCTCGAGCGCACCGTGGAGGCGGCGGTTCGCCGCGAGGCCGGCCGCCGGCCCGGCGCCGCGGGATTGATCGCCCAGTGGATCCGCCGCGCGCTGCCGGCGACGCTCTCCGAGCAGGGGCCGATCGGCGGTGCCGGCCTGCCGGCCGTGCTGCTGTCCGCCTCGGGCGAGCGTGGACCGGATCCGGGCGAGCCGGTCTCCCAGCGCACCTTCGACCGCTTCGGCCGGGCCGCACTGCGCGCGCTGTCCGCGATCGACCGGGCGCGCACGAACCCGAGCGGGAGCCGCCTCGAGTCGGGACCCGAGGGCATCGTCGTGCTGCGCAACGTGCTCCCCGACTGGGCCGTGCGGATGCTCGCCGGGGCACTGCTGCTGCCCGCGCTGCTGACCGCGCTCGACGCGTTCTTCCGCGCTCGCCGGCGCCGCCTGGCGGTCGTGTCGTGGATGCTCTGGCTGTGCGCGGCCGCTGCGCCGCTCGTCGCCGCCTGGCTGTGGGGCCGCGTGCTCGGGCTGACCGGCGCGCTGCACGCGCCGCCGTCGCCCGTGCCGCTGAACGCCGTCCCGCTCGACGCCGGCGACGCTGTCGCGCTCGTGTCGGTGCTCGCGGTCGCGGCGCTCGCCTGGCTCGGGCTGCGGCCGCTGATCGGCGCCGGGCGTGCTGCGCGCGGGCGCCCCGCGGCGGGTGGCCTCGCCGCGACGTCCGGCCTCGTCCTCGCGGTCGGCGCCCTGCTGGCCTGGGTCGCCGACCCCTACCTTGCGGTCATGGTGCTCCCCGCCGCCCATGCGTGGCTGTTCACGGGCTCGCCGCACGGGCGGATGCCGTTCTGGGCCGCGGTCGCCGCGCTCGCCGTCGGGCTGGTCGCGCCGCTACTCGCGGTCGCCTATTACGCGCTGGCCTTCGCGGCGGGACCGATCGGCCTGCCCTGGCTGATGCTCCTCGGCGTGGCCGGTGGGCACGTGTCGGTGCTGACGCTGGCCGTCGCGGCCGCGCTGCTCGCGGCGCTCGTGGCGCAGATTCGGATCCTGGCCGACCGCCGCGGGATCGAGGCGGCGGCGCCGCCGGAGAAGATCAGCACACGCGGTCCCGTCTCCTACGCGGGCCCCGGCTCGCTCGGCGGCACGGAGTCCGCACTGCGGCCATGACCGCGACCGCTCCCGTCCCGCGGCGCTCGCGGCTGCGCCGCGCGCTGCGCACGTTCTCGTCGGTGCTGATCGTCGTCGGTGCGCTGCTGCTGATCGACGCGGTGCTGACGCTCGTCTGGCAGGAGCCGCTGTCCGCGCTCTACGCGCACGCGCGCCAGGGCCATCTGCAGGGCCAGCTCAAGGCGCTCGACCGCCGCCCGCTCGCCCCGGTCGAGCGCAAGGCGATCGACGCGCTGCCGGACACCGGCCGCCGACTCGCGTTCGCGGCGCGCGCCTTCGCGCGGACCGTCGCGCCGGGCGACGCGCTCGGGCGCCTGCGGATCCCTCGCATCCGGCTCTCGATCGTGATGGTCGCGGGCACCGACGCGGCGCAATTGCGCGAGGGTCCCGGCCACTACCCGGCGACGCCGCTGCCGGGCCGGCACGGGACCGTGGCGGTCGCCGGGCACCGGACCACCTACCTCGCCCCGTTCCGCAACATCGACGCGCTGAAGCCCGGCGACGAGATCGAGGTGACGATGCCCTACGGGCGCTTCTCCTACCGGGTCGACCGCACGCGCATCGTCGCGCCGACCGCGCTCTGGGTCACGCGCCCGGTCGGCCACGACCAGATCGTGCTGACCGCCTGCAATCCGCTGTACTCCGCCGCCCAGCGGATCGTCGTCTTCGCCCGTCTCGACCGCGCGACGCCGCGCGGGTGGACAGCACGATGAGCGACTCGGGTGCTAACCCCATCGGGCGCTCCGCCCCGGATGACGACACCGTTCCCATGACGGTTATCGCAGTCACACACGACACTCGTCTAGGACGGTTTGGCCGTCGCCGAGACGGGGATCAGGGCACTGGGCGACGCGCCGCAGCCGCCCGCGACGACGCCACAATGGACCTGGCCCGAGAGATGCAGATGCAAGATCTTCGCGAGCGCATCGAGCGCGACGACTACCACGTGGACCCGCACGCGATCGCCGATGCGATCGTCGCGCGCCTGCTGATCGCCACGCGCGTGCAGCAGTGCGAGCGCCCGCGGGACTAGTGCTCGTAGCCGCGCCAGCGATCCGCTGACGCGGCCCCGGTCCAGGTGACGGCGGGCGCCCCCGCAGCGACCCGCCCGACCCAGCGCAGGCCGGTCGCCTCCGCGGCCGCGCGCTGCGCCGGCGCCACGCAGGCGCAGAGCTCGTAGTCCTCCCCGCCCGTCGCCGCCAGCTCGGAGGGCTCGATCCCCAGCTGCACCGCGACGACGTCGACGCCGGGCGCGAGCGCCAGCCGGCTCGCATCGAGCTCGAGCCGCACGCCCGAGGCCTCGGCGAGCCGCATGGCGTCGCTCGCCAGCCCGTCGGAGAGGTCGAGCATCGCGTGCGCGCCGAGCGCGGCGAGCGCCGCGCCCTCCGCCATCCGGGGGTGCGGGCGCAGATGGCGCGCGACGAGCGCGTCCGGGCCCTGCGCGCGGCCGTCGAGCACGGCGAGCCCGGCCGCCGAGGCGCCGAGCGTTCCCGTCACGCCGACCAGGTCGCCCGGCAGCGCGCCGTCGCGCCCGACCAGCGCGTCCGCCGCGGCGGACCAGCCGACGACCGTGACGGCGATCGTCAACGCCGGGCCGGCGGCCAGGTCGCCGCCGGCGATCGTGAGGCCGCAGGCGGTCGCGCACGCCTGCGCGCCGGCATGCAGTGCGACCACGTCGCCATCGGACAGCGCATCGGGCAGCACGACGGCGAGGTAGGCCTCCCCGGGCGCGGCCCCCATCGCCGCGAGGTCGGAGGCGGCGCCGGCCAGCGCCCGCCAGCCCACGTCCTCCGGCCCGCAGCGCGGCCCGAGCCGGAAGTGCGTCCCGTCGACCATGGTGTCGACGGAGGTGACCGCCACGGCGTCGGCGCGGACCACCGCGGCGTCGTCGCCGATCCAGCGCAGCACGCGGTCGCCGGTCCGGCGCTCGAGCGCACCGGCGATCGCCTCGATCAGCGCACGCTCGCGCACTCGTCGCTCAGCGGTGGCGATAGACGATGCGCGCACGGTTGAGGTCATACGGCGAGACCTCCACGCGGACGCGGTCGCCCGGGTTGATCCGGATGCGGAAGCGGCGCATCTTCCCGGCGACGTGGCCGAGGACCTCGTGGCCGTTGTCCAACTGCACCCGGAACATGGCGTTCGGGAGCGCCTCGACGACCTCGCCCTCGAACTCGACCTTCTCTTCCTTCGCCAAACCGCCTGCTTTATACCAGTCGTGGCGGTCAGCGCCGGGGCGCCGTCAGCCCGTGGTCGCGCCGCCGGTGCCGGGGCTCTTGGTGGTCGGCGGCGGCTGCGGGGGCGTCTCGTACTTGCCCGGGTCGAAGCCGCCGTTGCCGGTGCCGGTTCCCGTCCCGGCGCCGCCGGTACTGGGCGCCGGCGTGGCGGTCGGCGCCGGCGCGACCGGGGTGGTCGTCGTCGGGCTCGTCGGCGCGGTCGGCGCCGGGTACTGGCTGACGCTGCCCGACTCGCCGCGGATGCCGTTGCGCGAGTAGGTTCCGTAGAACGGCTGCGAGATGAACGGCTGCTTGGGCAGCGGGAAGGTGCCGCAGAACGACCCGCGCGCCTGGCTCATGTAGGTGCCCCAGATCTCGGCCGGGTAGGTGCCGCCGTCGAGGTTCGCGCCGTGGTAGAGCCCGTTCATCGAGGTACGGTCGTTCGGGTAGCCGACCCAGACGGCCGTCGCGAGCTTCGGCGTGAAGCCGACGAACCAGGCGTCCGTGTTGTTGTCGGTCGTGCCGGTCTTGCCGGCGGCGGGGCAGCCGACGGTCTGCGCGTGCGTGCCCGTCCCCATCTTCACGTTGTCCTCGAGTATCTTCGTCGCCTCGTAGGTGACGCCGTCCGAGAACGCCTTGACGCGCTTGACACGCCAGCGCTTTGGCAGCTCGGAGCGCCCGTTCGGGAAATCGACCTTGGTGATGATCGTCGGCCGGTTGCGCCAGCCGCCGTCGGCGATCGTCGCGTAGGCGTTGGCCATCTCGAGCGGCGAGACGCCGATCTTCAGGCCCCCGAGCGTCTCCGCGCAGTAGCCGTTGAGCTTGGTCGTGATGCCGAGGTCGTGCGCGGTCTGGGCGACCTTGTCGGGCCCGAGGTCGGCAGCGAGCTGGATGTAGACGGAGTTGTCCGAGAGCAGCGTCGCCTTGTGCAGCGAGATGCGCCCGGCGCTTGAGCCCGAGTAGGTCTTGACGTCGAACGGCGCGCCGCACGAGGACGGGTCGTCGATGTGGGTCGGCGACATCGACGTGTAGCTCGTCGTGTCAGGGTTCACGCCCTCGCGCAGCGCGGTCATCAGCGCCATCACCTTGAACGAGGAGCCGGGCTGGCGGTGGCCCTGCGCGGCCAGGTTGAACTGCGACTTGTTGTACTGACCCGAGGAGGCCATGGCGAGGATGTGCCCGTTGGACGGGTCGATCGTCACGATCGCCGACGACGGGCCGATGGCGCCCATGTCGGTCGCGATCGCGTTGCGCGCCTCCGCCTGCTTGGAGAGGTCGATCGTCGTGTGGACCTTCAGGCCCGAGAGCGCGACCTTGGGGCCGTAGGCCTTGATCAGCTCGTCCTTGACGAAGTCGAAGACGTAGTCCTCGCGGCGTCGGCGGAAGTACCCGTGGAAGTTGACCCCCAGGCCCTTGGCCATGGTCGCCTGGGCGCGCTCCGGGCTGATCATCCGTAGCTGCGCCATCTTGCCCAGCACCTCGTCGCGGCGGCGCTTGGCGGCCTCGGGGTTCAGGAACGGCGAGTACAGCGACGGCGCCTGCGGCAGGCCGGCCAGCAGCGCCGCCTCGCGCAGATTGAGCTTCTGGACCGGCTTGCCGAAGTAGATCCGCGCGGCGGCACCCGCGCCGATCGCGGTCTGGCCGCCGGTCGTGCCGTAGGGGACCGTGTTGAGGTAGCGGCCGAGGATCCACTTCTTCGAGTGCTGGCCCTCGAGGTCGTCGGCGAGCTTCGCCTCGCGGATCTTGCGCTTGTAGCCGGCCAGGCCGCTGCGGGCGCGGTTGCCCGTGTAGAGGTTGCGGACGAGCTGCATCGTGATCGTCGAGCCGCCCTGCACGGTCTTGTGCGAGACGAAGTTCTTGACCGCCGCGCGGACGATGCCCTCGTAGTCGACGCCCGAGTGCTGGTAGAAGCGCTGGTCCTCGATCGCCACGGTGGCCCGCTTGAGCACGCGCGGGAGCTTTCCCGCGGCGACGGGCAGCGAGAGGTTGTTGGCCTGGATGAAGCCCAGGCGGGTGCCGTCGGCGGCGAGGATCTCCGTGTTCGCACCTGGATTGCGCTGCTTGAGCGTGTTCAGCGGCGGCGCGGATGCGGCCGTGTTGACGACCCAGCCGACGAGTACCGCGAGCACGATGCCGACGCCCGCCACCGCGATCAGGATCGCGAGCAGCAGCTTGTTGCGCGGGCCGCCATGGTGGTTGCGGCGCCGCCGGATGCGTTGGGAGTGGCTCACGAACCTCGGAAGTGTAGGACTGCCACAGGGCTTCGCCGGCAGGCGGCCGAACCCTCTCTCAGGGCTGCATCCCGGGCAGCAGACCCTCGGCGTGGAGGCGCCGCAGGCACGCCGCGCGCAGCTCGGCCTCGCGCGCGCCCTTGTCCTCAGGCGCCACGCGTTCGCCGCTGACCGCGAGGCGGATCCCGTCCGGGGTCGCCTCGGCGACCGACGCGCCGGCGCCCGTCTCCTCGACCAGCGCGCGGACGGCGCGGTCCGCGTCGGCGCCCGCAGCGATCCAGACCGAGACGTCGAGCCCGATCGCCGCCACGGCGAGCGTGTCGTTGCGCAGGATCCCGCCCGCGAGGCGCTCGTTGGGAATCACGATTCGCTGTTCGGCGGGGGTGCGCAGGACGGTGTAGTTGAGGCGCACGTCCTCGACGATCCCGTAGGCGTCCTCGAAGGAGACCCAGTCGCCGATCCGCAGCGGCTGCGTGACCGCGAGCATCACCCCGGCGACGAAGTTGGCGAGCGTCTGGCGTGCGGCGAAGCCGAGGATGGCGGCGGCGATCGCGCCCGACGCCAGCAGCGAGGTCGCCAGCCGGCTGAGGCTGGCGAACTGGTTCAGCGCGAGGAAGAACCCGATCAGGATGATCGCCGCGATCAGCACGCGGCGCACGAAGCGCAGCCGCGTGTCGATCACGGGCGAGTGGACGCCGGGCAGCACGCGGTCACGGCGCTCGAACGCCCGATGGACGCCGAAGGCGACGGCGAAGGCTACGACGATCGCGACCCCAGCCGTGATCCAGGGCGAATGCGAGCCCGTGGCGGCGAGCACGGTGCCAAGATCTGGGGTCGGCATGGCGGAGCAGCCTATCCGCGCGGTGGCGGCCGTCGGCGAGCCCGCGGCGGTGCTGCTCGACGCCATGGGGACGCTGCTGACCTTCGCCGAGCCGGCGCCGCTGCTGCGCGCGGCGCTGCGCGAACGGATCGGCGCCGACGTCGGGGCGGAGGCCGCCGCGTGCGCGATCCGCTCCGAGATCGCCTTCTACCGGGCGCACCTGCACACGGGGCGCGACGCCGCCTCGCTGGCCGCGCTTCGTCGCGCGAGCGCCGAGGCGATGCGACCGCAGCTCGGACCCGCGGCGGACGCACCGGCCGACGTGCTGACCGACGCGCTGCTCGCCTCCCTGCGCTTCGTGGCCTTCCCGGACGCGCCGCCGGCTCTGCGCGCCATGCGCGCCGCCGGGCTTCGGCTCGTCGTGGTCTCCAACTGGGACGCGTCGCTCGAGCAGCGGCTCGCCGAGACCGGGCTCGCGCCGCTGCTCGACGGCGTCGTCGCCTCGGCGCCGTTCGGCGCCGCCAAGCCGGATCCGGCGATCTTCGCGCGCGCGCTCGAGCTCGCTGGGGTGGATGCCGCCGCGGCGTGGCACGTCGGCGACTCCGAGCGCGAGGACGTCGCCGGCGCGCGGGCGGCCGGCGTGGCGCCGCTGCTGTTGCGCCGGGCGGGCGGGGACGCTCCCGCGAACGTGCCCGTGATCCGCTCGCTGGCCGAGCTGTCGGTCGTGCTCAGGCGCGGCGAATACCCTTGCCCGGTCCGCCGATGACGAGCCCGCCCTCCCCGTACGAGCATCGCGGCTCGTCGCCCGCCCGCCCCGAGCTGCCCGACGGCGTCCATCGCCCGTCCGCGCCGCCCGACGCGCCGCCGCCGCGCTGGCCCGCCTGGACGCCGTTCGTCGCGCTGCTGATCGGGTTGATGGTCGCCCTCGTGGGCCAGACGATCGTCGTCGTGATCGCCGCGGCGTTCGGCTGGAGCGGCGACCATCAGACGCCGGCGATGACGATCGCCGGCACGGTCATCCAGGATGCGGGCTTCATCGGCGGGGCGGTCACCATGGCGTGGGTCACCGTCGAGCGGCCGAGCGCCGCGCAGTTCGGGCTGCGGCGGGCGAACCTCGTGCAGGCGATCGGCGGCGTGGTCGCCGCCTACGTCACCTTCCAGGTCGTCGCGCTGCTGTACGCGCTCGTCGTCAACACGAGCCAGAAGCAGGACATCCTCGACCAGCTCGGGGCCAATCGCTCGGGCGCCTACCTCGCCGTCTCGGCGGTCGTCGTGTGCGTGTTCGCCCCGATCGCGGAGGAGATCTTGTTCCGCGGCTTCTTCTTCCCGGCGTTGCGGACGGCGATGCCGACGCTGCTCGCCGCGATCTCGACCGGCGTGCTCTTCGGGCTCGTGCACGTGATCGGGACGCCGCTGGAGCTGATCGTCCCGCTCGCCCTGCTGGGCTTCCTGCTGTGCCAGCTGTACCTCTACACCGGCTCGCTGTTGCCCTGCATGGCGCTGCATTCGCTCAACAACGCGATCGCTTTCGGTCTATCGCTTAAATGGCCGTTGGCCGGTACCTTGGCGCTCGTGATCGCCGCTCCCACCCTCGTGGTCTCCATCGGCCTGCTGGCCGCGCGCTCCAAGCGCCTTGCACTCCCGGCCCCCGCGACCGCGTGATGCGCTCGCTGCTGCCCGCGGCGGCACTCGTCGCCGCGCTCGCGCTGCCCGCTGCCGCGTCGGCGCAGACCACCCTTGTGCCGACGCCCACGCCCACGCCGGCTCCCACGCCGGCGCCGCCCGTCCCGGTCCCCGCGCCGGCCGCGACGGCGTCGTTGCGGCTGCGGCTCGCCAAGACGCTGCGCGACGGTGGCCACCGCGTCCAGGTCACCGGCCGGGCGTTCCGCGCGCGCGGCACGCTGACGCCCTATGTGGCAGGCCAGAAGGTCCGCGTCGACCTGCTGCGCGACGGCAAGGTCGTGCGCCACCTGCATCCCAAGCTGACCCCCGGCACGACCGGCCGCTCCGCCACCTTCGCGGTGACGATCAAGCGCCGCCGCGCCGCGACCTACCGCCTGCGCGCGGTCCACCCGGGCACTAGGGCGCAGCGCTACGCGCGCTCGAACAAGGTCACCGTCAAGCTCATCGACGCCTCGATCGCCTACGGCCACGGTGGTCCGGCGGTGCGCCTGCTCCAGCGCGGCCTGCGCCGCATGCACTACCCGGCGTCGAGCTCGGGTGTCTACGACGCCGCGACCGAGCGCGCGGTGCTGGCCTGGCGCAAGGTCACGGGGCGTTCGCGCACCTTCGCGGCCGACCGCTCCGTGCTGCTCGGCGTGCTGGACGGCCAGGGCGTTTGGAAGGTCCGCCACCCCCACGATGGCCGCCACATCGAGGCCGATATCTCGATGCAGGTGCTCGTGCTCGTCGACGGCGACAACGTGGTGCGGATCGAGCACACCTCCTCCGGCAAGCCGTCGACGCCGACGATCCTCGGCCGCTACCGGGTCTACCGCAAGGAGCCCGGGACGAACGCGCACGGCATGGTCGACTCGAGCTACTTCATCCGCGGCTACGCGATCCACGGCTACAGCTCGGTGCCGACCTACAACGCCAGTCACGGCTGCCTACGGGTCCCGATCCCGGACGCGCGCATGATCTACGACTGGCTGCACCTCGGCGACATCGTCTGGGTCCAGCCCTAGGCCTCCTAGCGCCGCTCGGCCGTCTCTGCGACGAGGCGCTCGAGGACGGCCCGCATGCCGCCGCGCTGGTGTGCGGCGCGCATGCGGTCGGCGCCGTTGCCCTCCGCCAGGATCCGGTCGATCTCGATCAGCGCGGCGTCCTCGCCGAGGTCGCGCGCGTAACTCCGTGCCAGGGCGAGAGTCTCGTCGGCGACCTCGCGTGCGGGCCGCAGCCGCTCGTGCCACCACAGCTTCGCCTCGAGGCCGTCGCGTCCGGCGCGGAACGACGACTCGGTGATCGCCTCCGCGCTCTCGATCATCCCCTCACCGGCGGCGCTGGCGACCGCGAGCGAATGCACGAGCGCGGCGATGCCCAGCACGGCGTGCGAACGCGCCTGGGCGTCCATCGCGCGCACCTCGATCGTGCCGAGCCGGGGGTGCGGGCGCAGGTCCCACCACAGAAACGTGTAATCGGCGACGTCGGCCGCCGCGCGCCAGCGCTCGACGGTCTCCGCGTAGTCGTCCCAGCCGGCGAAGGCCCGCGGAACGACCGCGCGCGGGTAGCCGCGAAAGAGCTGCGCCCGCGCGGTCGCGAAGCCCGAGTCGCGTCCGTGCCAGTACGGCGAGTTCGCCGTGAGCGCCTGCAGCAGCGGCAGGTGGGAGCGCATCCGGTTGGCGGCGTCGATCGCGGTCTCGGCGTCGGGCATGCCGACGTGGACGTGCAGCGCGCAGGTCGGCGTACGCTCGAGCAGGCCGCGCAGCGCGGCGTGGATCGTGTCGTAGCGCGGCTGCGGCACGTGGTGGACGTCGCCGAAGCGCGCCGTCGGGTGCACGCCGGCGCCCATCAGCGTCGCGCCGGCGTGGCGCATCGCGGCGCGCAGCTCGAGCAGGTCGGTGACCGCGCCTTCGGCGCGTCCGCGGACGTCCGAGGCCGTCTCGAGCAGCGACTCGTAGACGTCCGGGTGCGCCTGCTCCGGCAGCCGCTCGAGCAGCTGGCTCGCCCGCTGCGCGAGCCCGAGCGAGTGCGGCTCGACCAGCAGCAGCTCCTCCTCCACGCCGATCGGGAAGCCTGCGCGCTTGCCGAAGGCGTGATCCACGCGCCTATCGTCGCACGCAGCCCGCACCCGGCAGCGGTGACGGGAGACGGGCGGCGCCGACAGGGCGGGCGGAGGGCGAAACGCCAATACTGCGCGCATGCCCGACGCCCGAGACACGCTCATCGACGAGCTCCGCATGCACGCGCTGGTGATCGGCGAGGTCACGCTGACCTCGGGCCGGATCGTCCAGTACTACGTCGACGCCAAGCGCGCGATCCTGCGCCCAGCCGGCTTCACGGCGCTCGGCGAGCTCGTCGCCGGGCTCGCGCGGCAATGGGGCGCGACCGCGGTCGGGGGCCTCACGATGGGCGCCGACGCGCCCGCTTGCGCGGCGCTCGCAGGCGGCACCGACGCGACCGCGTTCTTCGTGCGCAAGGAGACCAAGGCGCACGGGCTGCAGCGTCGCATCGAGGGTCCGCCGCTCGCGCCGGGCTCCCGCTGCCTGATCGTCGAGGACGTCGTGACCACCGGTGGCTCCACGCTCGAGGCGATCGAGGCGGTGCGCGGCGAGGGTCACGAGATCTGCGGCGTGGTCACGGTGCTCGACCGGCTCGCGGGCGGCGCGGACGCGATCCACGCGGCGACCGGCGGCGCCCCCTACGCGGCGCTGGCCACGATCGACGACATCTACCCCGAGCGCCCGGACCGCGACTGAGCCGCGCGCGCCCGCCGGCTCCGGATGCCCCGAGCAGGAGTCGAACCTGCGGCCTACTCCTTAGGAGGGAGTCGCTCTATCCAGCTGAGCTATCGGGGCCCGCGGGCGCAGCGTACCGCGAGCGTGTCACGCGCTCGCGGGCTTCTCGTCGCGGCGCGAACTGACTATGCTCCGGCGGCCGACCCGCTTGGAGGCGCGGTCGAGGAGGGAACAATGAGGTGACCGGCCGACCCTCGGGTTCGCCGGTCCGGGAGATTTCGCAATGGGACGTTGTAGGTTTTCCGGTCTCGAAGGGGAAATACGCGCCGATCGCGCATTTTCGCGCGCGTTCGGAGGAGGGGTTCAACTGATAACCGCAGCACGCAGCCTGGAGCTGCGCTCGTGAGCGCGGGCGCCACCGGCGATCTCCTGCATGCCGAGGACGCCGGCATCGAGGTCAAGGGCGGCGGCCAGGTCGCCGCTCGCTCGCCGCAGCAGCTGTTCTGGCGCCGCTTCCGCCGCGACAAGGTCGCGCTGGTCGCGCTCGGCTTCATCGTCCTGCTGATCCTCGCGGCGATCCTGGCCACGCCGATCTGCGACCTCGTCGGGGTTCCGGGGCCCAACGTCATCGCGCCCCACACCGTCGACAGCTTCGGCTTGCCCACCGGCCCGAGCTCGGCGCACCCGTTCGGCGCGGATCCGATCGGCCGCGACGTCTTCAGCCGGGTCCTGCACGGGGCACAGGTCTCGCTCGAGGTCGCCTTCATCGGCACCGGCCTGTCGGTGATCATCGGCGTCTGCCTCGGCCTGATCGCCGGCTACTTCCGCGGCTGGATCGACACCGCGATCTCGCGCACGCTCGACGTCGGGCTCGCGTTCCCCGTGCTGCTCCTCGGGCTCGGCCTCGCCACCGCGTGCTCCGGCCAGAACGGCTGCCTCGGCGGCCTCATCCAGCCCGGCCTGTCGGTCGTCATCTTCATCATCGTCATCGCGAACTCGCCGTACGTGGCTCGCATCATCCGCGGCCAGGTGCTCTCGCTGCGCGAGAAGGAGTTCGTCGAGGCGTCGAGGTCGCTCGGGGCCTCGAACCGGCGGATCATGTTCCGCGAGATCCTCCCCAACCTCGTCGCGCCGATCATCGTCTACGCGACGCTGTTCATCCCGGCGAACATCCTGCTCGAGGCGGCCCTGTCGTTCCTCGGCGTGGGCGTCCAGCCTCCCAACCCCTCGTGGGGCGAGATGCTGGCGAAGGCGACCTCGATCTTCGACGTCGCGTGGTGGTTCATGCTCTTCCCCGGCATGGCCCTGCTCCTCACCGTGCTGGCCTTCAACCTGGTCGGCGACGGGCTGCAGGACGCCCTCAACCCCAAGGGCACGCGCTCGACGTGATGTCCCATGGGGCCTCCCAAGTCAATACACGCAGTTCCACACCTATGAAAGGACGCTCCATGCGACGGTCCCCCAAGTGGACCCTGTTCCTGGGCGCTCTGCTCGTACTCGCCCTTGGAGTCGCCGCCTGTGGTGGCAGCTCCGGTGGGTCTTCTGAGTCGGGGACGAGCCAGGGCACTCCGGCGAAGGGCAAGCAGGGCGGCAAGCTGATCTCGCTGTGGGCCAACGACGTCGACTTCATCGACCCCGGCGAGACCTACTACCAGATGGGCACGCAGATCAACCGGGCGACGCAGAAGATGCTCTACACGCCCCAGGTCGATGACGCCACGAAGCCGCTCCCCGATCTCGCGGAATCCGATCCGCAGATCTCGTCCGACGGCTGCACGGTCACCGTCAAGATCAAGCAAGGCGTCAAGTTCTCGCCGCCGGTCAATCGCGTCGTGACGTCCAAGGACGTCAAGTACGCGATCGAGCGCGGTTTCTTCAACACCGTCAACAACGGCTACGCGGGCGCCTACTTCGGCGACCTCAAGGGCGCGAAGGTCGGCGTCAAGCCGGGCACGACGATCCCGGGCATCACGACGCCGGACAAGAACACGATCGTGTTCGACCTCAAGCCGCGCAAGGCCGGCAAGTGCACGGGCGGCGTCCTCGCGGGCGCACTCTCGATGCCGCTGTCGGCGCCCGTGCCGAAGAGCTACGCCGCCCCGCTGGACGCGAAGAACCCGTCCGCGTACGGCGCCAATCAGGTCGCCACCGGCCCGTACATGGTCAAGAACGACGCGTCGGGCAAGGCCATCGGCTACCAGGCCGGCAAGAGCATCACGCTCGTGCGCAACCCGAACTGGGACAAGTCCAAGGACATGCGTCCCGCCTACGTCGACGAGATCGACATCCAGGAGGGCAACACCGACACCACGGTCGCCTCGCGCAAGATCCTGTCCGGCAACGGCATGATCAGCGGCGACGGCAGCCCGCCGCCGTCGGTGCTGCGCACCGTCGTCACGCGTCAGAAGGATCAGCTGGCCCTCGTCCCGAGCGGTGGCGGTCGCTGGATCTCGCTGAACACGACGATGAAGCCGTTCGACAACGAGAACGTCCGCAAGGCGATCATCGCCGGCTTCAACCGCGACGCGCTCGTCAGGACGCGTGGCGGCTCGACTCTCGGCGACGTGCCGACGCACCTCATCCCGCCGGGCCTGCAGGGCTTCAACGAGGCCGGCGGCACCAAGGGTCCCGGGCTCGACTTCATGTCGCACCCGACGGGTGACACGCAGCTCGCCGCGAGCTACCTGAACAAGGCCAAGGCCGAGGGCGTGCCGGTCAAGAACGGCAAGTACGCCGGCACGCAGCAGTTCCTGATGGTCGCGGACAACGTGCTGCCCGGGTCGGATACGGCCCAGGTCGCGAAGGAGAACTTCGCGAAGCTCGGCTTCAACGTCAAGCTGCGCCAGGTGACCCACGACGCCATGTACACGAAGTTCTGCAACGTGCCGTCCGCGAAGGTCGCGATCTGCCCGAACGTGGGCTGGCTGAAGGACTTCGCCAACCCGCAGACCTACCTGGATCCGACGTTCAACGGGGAGAACATCCTGCCCCAGGGCAACTCCAACTGGTCGCAGTTCAACGACAAGTCCATCAACCAGCAGATGGACGATGCCAAGACCCTGACCGATCCGCAGCAGATCGGGCAGGCGTGGGGGACGATCGACAAGAACCTCACGGCACTGGCGCCCACGATCCCCTGGATCTGGGACAAGAACGCGAACATCGAATCGAAGAACGTCCAGGGCGTGATCGACCAGGACAACGGGCTCTGGGCCCTCGCCTACACCTCGCTCAAGTAGGCAAACTCACCACCACCCGCCACCGGAAGGCCCCCGCCGTAGGTCGCGGCGGGGGCCTCCCTGGCCCTCCACCTCATGGCCGCCTACATCGTCCGCCGAGTCCTCTGGGTGATCGTGCTCCTGTTCGCGATCACGCTGATCACGTTCGTGATCTTCACCGTGCTGCCGGCAGCGGACCCGGCGCTGCTGCGCGCGGGTCGCCAGCCCTCACCCGAGCTCGTCGCGTCGATCCGCAAGCAGTTCGGGCTCAGCGATCCCAAGTACGTCCAGTTCTTCCGCTACGTGGGCCAGATCCTGCCCTTCGTGAACGCCAAGGGCGACGCCGGCTCCTTCCTGAAGATCAACTTCGGCTACTCGTTCCAGTCGAACACGCTGGTGCTGCCGGAGATCATCAGCCGCATGGGCCCGACGCTCCTGCTGACGGCGGGCGCCGTCGTCCTCTGGCTGCTGATCGGCATCCCGATCGGCATGATCTCCGCGATCAAGACCGGTTCCTGGCTCGACCGCCTGACCATGGGCATCGCCCTGGTCGCGATCTCCGCCCCCGTCTACTTCCTCGGCCTCGTCTCGCTGTTCCTGTTCGACAACGACATCGGCCGCTTCCCGATATTGCCGGGCTCGGGGGCCTACGGCGACGCGACGTCGTTCCTCGGCCGCTGCGGGGCGCTGATCATGCCGTGGTGCGTGCTCGCGGCCTCGTTCGCCGCGGTCTACGCGCGCTTCCTGCGCGGCAACCTGATCGACACGCTGCAGGAGGACTACATCCGCACGGCACGGGCGAAGGGCCTGTCCGAGCGGCGCGTGATCTTCCGGCACGGCGTGCGCGCGGCGATCACGCCGATCGTCACGCTGCTGGGCCTCGACATCGGGATCCTGCTGGGCGGTGCCATCCTCACGGAGTCCGTCTTCAACATCCAGGGCATCGGGCGCTACGCCTATGACGCGATCAGCCGCTTCGACCTGCCCGTCATCCAGGGCACCGTCTTGTTCGGCGCCTTCTTCATCGTCACCATGAGCCTGGTCGTCGACATCCTCTACGCCTTCATCGATCCGCGGGTGCGCTACTGATGGCTTCAGACACCCATTCCCCACTGCTCGAGGTCGAGGACCTGCGGGTGCACTTCGAGACCGAGGACGGGCTGGTCCGCGCCGTCGACGGGATCTCCTACACGGTCGACCGGGGCGAGACCCTCGGCATCGTGGGCGAGTCGGGGTCCGGCAAGTCCGTGTCCTCGCTGACCGTGATGGGCCTGACCCGCGCGCGCAACGCCCACATCTCCGGGTCCGTGCGCTTCAACGGCAAGGACCTGCTGGGGGCGCCGGACGAGGAGCTGCGCGCCATCCGCGGCGACGACATCGCGATGATCTTCCAGGATCCGCTGTCCTCGCTGCACCCGTTCTACAAGGTCGGCGGGCAGATCGTCGAGGCGATTCGGGCGCACCGCGAGATCTCCAGGGCGCAGGCGCGCGACCGGGCGATCGAGATGCTCGATCTGGTCGGGATCCCCGAGCCCCGCCGCCGCGCGGACTCCTACCCGCACGAGTTCTCGGGCGGCATGCGCCAGCGCGCGATGATCGCGATGGCCCTGGCCAACGACCCGAAGCTGCTGATCGCCGACGAGCCGACCACCGCGCTCGACGTGACGGTGCAGGCGCAGATCCTCGAGCTGATCGAGCGACTGCAACGCGAGTTCGACACGGCCGTCGTGATCATCACGCACGACCTCGGCGTCGTCGCCGAGATGGCCGATGCCATCGCCGTGATGTACGCCGGACGCGTCGTCGAGCAGGGCTCGGCCGACACGATCTTCGCCGCGCCGGAACATCCCTACACCTGGGGCCTGCTGTCCTCGATCCCGCGGCTGGACTCGCCGCGCGGCGAGCAGCTGGTCCCGATCGGCGGCCGGCCGCCGTCGCTGATCAACCTGCCCTCGGGCTGCTCGTTCCATCCGCGCTGCCCGTACGTGAAGGAGGCGCATACGCGCGTCGACCCCGTACTCGACCCGGTCGACGGCGACCCCGACCACCGCGTCGCCTGCCTGCTCGGCTCGGGCACGCGCAAGCGGCTGTGGCGCCAGCTGCAGTCCGGCGTGTCGCCCGACGACGCCCGTGCCGACGTGATCGAGGAGGGCGCGGCGTGAGCGAGACCAGCGTCAGCGGCGACGAGACACGGCCGGATCCCGCGCCGGCGACGGGCGAGACGATCATGGAGGTCCGCGACCTCGTCAAGCACTTCCCGATCCGCTCCGGGCTGCTCCAGCGCCAGGTCGGCGCCGTGCGTGCCGTCGACGGCATCTCCTTCGACGTCAGGCGCGGCGAGACGCTCGGTCTCGTCGGCGAGTCCGGCTGCGGCAAGTCGACGACCGCGCGTCTGCTGCTGCGGCTGATGGCACCGACGTCGGGTTCGATCAAGTACCAGGGCGAGGAGATCGCCGATCTCAAGACGAAGCAGCTCAAGGGCCTGCGTCGCGAGATGCAGATGATCTTCCAGGATCCGTACTCGTCGCTGAACCCGCGCAAGACGGTCGGCTCGATCATCGCCGAGCCGTTCGTGATCCACGGCATGATGACCGGCGATAACGAGCGCAAGCGCGCGGTCCAGGAGTTGATGGACCGCGTCGGGCTCAACCCGGAGCACTACAACCGCTACCCGCACGAGTTCTCCGGCGGCCAGCGCCAGCGCATCGGCGTTGCCCGCGCGCTCGCGCTGCAGCCGAGCGTGATCGTCGCCGACGAGCCGGTGTCCGCGCTCGACGTCTCGATCCAGGCGCAGATCCTCAACCTCCTGCGCGAGCTGCAGCGCGACCTCGGCATCACGCTGGTCTTCATCGCCCACGACCTTTCCGTCGTCCGCCACATGTGCGACCGGATCGCCGTGATGTACCTCGGCCACATCGTCGAGCTGGCCTCTTCCGAGGAGCTCTACGGGCACCCGCGGATGCCCTACACCGGCGCGCTGATGTCCGCCGTGCCGGTTCCCGATCCGCAGCTCGCGAAGGCGAAGAAGCGCCAGCTGCTGACGGGCGACGTGCCGTCGCCGTCGAACCCGCCGAAGGCCTGCCCGTTCCATACCCGCTGCTGGAAGGCGCAGGAGATCTGCCGCACCGACACGCCCGAGCTCGAGGTCAAGGAGGGCGGCAACGTCGCCGCCTGCCACTTCCCGCTCACGGACGCCGAGGTCGTCGAGCGCGTGCCCTCGGCCCGCACCGCCTGATTCGTGCTACCCAGGAGCGCGCTCCGGGTGCAGGAGGCCCTGCGCGCGCTCGGGCTGCCGGCCGACGTGCGCGAGCTCGACGCCTCGACGCGCACCGCCCCTGAGGCGGCCGCGGCGGTCGGCTGCGAGCTCGGCGCGATCGTCAAGTCGCTCGTCTTCCGCGGAGCGGATTCGGGCGATCCGGTGCTCGTGCTCGTCGCAGGCGACAACCGCGCCGACGAGGCGCGCGTCCGGGCCGAGGTCGGCGAGGCGGTTGGTCGCGCGGATGCGGACTGGGTGCGCGAGGTCACGGGCTATGCGATCGGCGGGATCCCGCCCGTCGGCCATCCCGCCCCGCTGCGCACGGTCGTGGACGAGGACCTGCTGCGCTTCGAGCTGGTGTGGGCGGCTGCCGGCACCCCGCGAGCGGTGTTCCCCGTCGCGCCGGCCGAGCTGGCACGCGCCATCGGAGTGCGCCCGACGGCGATCGCGTCACCCCAACCCTCCTAAAGGGGCCAGACCCCTTTAGGGGTTTTTAGTAACCCTCCTAAAGGGGCCAGACCCCTTTAGGGGATTTTAGGAGGGTTGAGGGTCGCGCGCTCGGCCAGCCGGCTAAGCCGGTCGTCCCACAGGCCGCCGACATCGGCCATCCAGTCGAGCGCGTCGCGCAGCGGCTCGGGCGTGAGCACGTAGCGCGTCTCGCGGCCCTCGCGGTGGCTCTCGACCAGGCCGGCGTCGCGCAGCGCGAGCAGGTGCTTCGAGACGGCCTGGCGGGTGATCGGCAGCTCGCCCGCGAGTCGCGACGCGGTCAGCGACGGCTCGGCGCGCAGCGAGCGCAGCATCGCCCGCCGGGTGGGGTCGGCGAGCGCGGCGAACACCGCGCCTGCGCGCTCCTCGGTCACGCTGGGCAGAGCGCGGCAGTCGCCGCAAGCGCATGCATGCTCGGGCCGGCCGGGAACGAGATCATCCCGCCATCGCCGAAGCGGTGCTCGGTGACCCTGAAGCGAATTCCGCCCGGGACCTCGTCGAGGCGCCACTCGACGCGCGAGTCGCCCCACCGGAACACGACGCGCTCCTCGGGCTCGACGGCCTCGACGACGCCCTCACGCTCTCCACCGTCCTCGAAGGTGACGCGCAGCGGCGCCCCTTCCTCGGCCTCGAAGTCGACGTCCTCAGCGAGCCACTCCTCCAGCTCCGCGGGCTCGGTGATGAGCTCCCACGCGCGCTCGCGGGTGACGGGGAGCACGACGTCGCGTTCGATCACGGGCACGGCAGCCTCCTGCAACGAATGGGTTGCGCATAGGCTACCATCCGAGCACA
>JAXDHR010000021.1:0-19535 GCA_034664425.1 Solirubrobacteraceae bacterium | reverse complement strand
AGAACTTCATCCTGCCGCTCTCGCACGACGAGGTCGTGCACGGCAAGGGCTCGCTGATCGACAAGATGCCGGGCGACTGGTGGCAGAAGCGGGCGAATCTGCGCGCGCTGTACGCCTACATGTGGGCCCATCCTGGCAAGAAGCTGCTGTTCATGGGCCAGGAGTTCGCGCAGCCGTCGGAGTGGAGCCACGAGCGCTCGCTCGACTGGCACCTGCTCGAGAACCCCGACCACGTCGGCATCCAGCGGCTCGTGCGCGACCTCAACCACGCGTACAAGGACGAGCCGGCGCTGTGGGAGCTCGACTTCGACCCGACCGGCTTCTACTGGATCGAGGCCAACGACGCCGAGAACAACGTCGTCGCCTTCGCCCGCCGCGACACCGACAACGACCGCGTCGTCGTCGTGGTGGCGAACCTCGCGCCGACGCCCCGGCACGGCTACCGCCTCGGGCTCCCGCGCTCAGGTCGCTGGCGCGAGGCGCTCAACACCGATTCGAGCTTCTACGGGGGCACCGACACCGGCAATTACGGCGGCGTCGTGGCCGAGCCGCTCGGCTGGCACAGCCAGCCGTTCTCGGCCGAGCTCTCGCTGCCCCCGCTCGGCGTGCTCTGGATGGTCCCGGACGCGGTCTGATCGGCAGCTGGGCCGCGGCGAGCCGGCGGCGCGTGGCCGTCGGGCCGGATGATCACGACCTCGCCCGGGGCGAAGTCGAGCAGCCAGGCGATGTCGTCCCCGTGCAAGCCAGGGCTCTGGAGGCTCGCGGCGGCGACCACGATGCGGTCGAAACGCTCGTGCTCGATCGCCTCCCGGAGGCCGTGGCGGAACGTACGCCCGCGCTCGATCCGGGTCTCGACGGGGATGCCGATCGCGGCGGCACGCTGCTCGATCGCCTCGAGCAGCGGGATGCCCTCGGCGCACTGCCGCGGCAGCGCGATGTCGAGCGGCATCTCCATCGGCACTCGGGCCAGGAACACCGGCACGAGGGTGGCGCGCTCGGCGACGGCGATCCGCAGGGCCGCGTCGAGAGCAGGGCGCGAGAGCGCGTGGCCGGCGAAGGGGAAGAGGATGCGCCGCGCGGACGCTCGCATCGCGCGCGCGTGCCGGCGCCGGTCGCGCACGTACAGCGCGCCGGCCCCGAGCGCGGCCACGGCGAGGGCGGCGACGCCGGCGAGCACGAGCACGAGCACGAGCGCGGCGGTCTGTGCCGCGGTCATCGGCGGTCCTCGGTCTCGCGCAGGCTGCGCTCGGCGACGATGCGCACGTCGATGCCCGGCAGCAGCTGCAGCAGCCGGAAGGGAAGCGCAGGTGCCGCGAGGCGCCGCAGGGCGTTGCGCGGCCGCGGGGTGCCCATCAGGACGTACGTCGTCCCGCGCTCGTGGGCGACGCGCTGGACGGTCTCGGCGACGTCGTCGCCGGACTCGACCAGCAGGTGCGCGCCGAGCACCGTGGCAAGCCGGCGAAGCGCCTCGAGCTGCTCGCGCTCCTCGGGGGTGGGCTCGCGCACGCTGACCCACAGCAGGTCGAGCTCGGCCTGCAGGCGCTGTGCGGATCGCCAGGCGCGCCGCACGAGCCGCTGCGACTTCGGCGACGGCTTGATCAGCGCGAGCAGCCGCTCGCCCACGGCCTGCGGCGCCGCGCTCTCGAGCATGCCGTCGTCGCCGCGCCGCGCGCGCACGAGGTCGGCGCCGAGCCGCTTGGACTCGACCTCCTCGGCCACCTGACGCAGGGCGACCTCGCGCAGCGCGGCCAGGTTCTCGATCCGGAAGAAGCCGTTCAGGGCCGGTTCGATGCGGTCGCCCGGGTAGACCTTGCCCGCGCGCAGCCGCTCGATCAGCGCCTCTGGCGTGAGGTCGATCAGGACGACCTCGTCGGCCGCTCCGAGGACCTGATCGGGCAACGTCTCGCGGACGCGCGTACCCGTCAGCTCGGCCACCTGGTCGTTGAGCGACTCGAGGTGCTGGACGTTGACGGTGGAGAACACGTCGACGCCTGCCGCAAGCAGGTCGCGCACGTCGTCGAAGCGCTTCGCATGCTCGAGCCCTGGGGCGTTCGTGTGCGCGATCTCGTCGACGAGGCAGAGCTCCGGGCGGCGATCGAGCACGGCCGGCACGTCGAGCTCCTCGAGCGCGACGTCGCGGTACACGAGCCGCCGGCGCGGCACCACCTCGAGGCCGGCGGCCTGCGCGCTCGTCTCCGGCCGGCGATGGGCCTCGAGGTAGCCGATCACGACGTCGCGCCCGCTCTCGGCCTCCGCGTGGCCCTCCTGGAGCATGCGGTAGGTCTTGCCGACCCCCGCCGCCATGCCGAGGAACACCTTGTGGCGGCCACGGCTCATGCTCCGAGGAGGTTGTGCACGACGAGGTCGAGCAGCTTGATGCCGACGAACGGCGCGATCAGGCCCCCGAGGCCGTAGATCAGCAGGTTGCGCCGCAGCAGCGCGGTGGCGCCCGTCGGCCGGTAGCGCACGCCGCGCAGCGCGAGCGGGACGAGCAGCGGGATGACGATCGCGTTGAAGACGATGGCCGAGATGATCGCCGACTCCGGACTCCCGAGCTGCATGATGTTGAGCGCGTCGAGCGGTCCCCTGCGGCCGGCCGCGGCGTAGGTGGCGGCGAAGATCGCGGGCAGGATCGCGAAGTACTTGGCGACGTCGTTGGCGATCGAGAACGTCGTCAGGGCGCCGCGGGTGATCAGCAGTTGCTTGCCGACCTCGACGATCTCGATGAGCTTCGTCGGGTTGGAGTCGAGGTCGACCATGTTGCCCGCTTCGCGTGCGGCCTGCGTGCCCGTGTTCATCGCGACGCCGACGTCGGCCTGGGCGAGCGCAGGCGCGTCATTGGTGCCGTCGCCGGTCATGGCGACGAGCCGTCCACCGGCCTGCTGCTCCTTGATCAGGGCCAGCTTGGCCTCGGGCGTCGCCTCGGCGAGGAAGTCATCCACGCCCGCCTCCTCGGCGATCTTGGCGGCCGTCAACCGGTTGTCGCCGGTGACCATGATCGTGCGGATGCCCATCGCGCGGAGCTGATCGAAGCGGTGGCGCATTCCCTCCTTGACGACGTCCTTCAGGTAGATGACTCCGAGCACCTGGCTGTCGCGGGCCACGGCCAGCGGTGTGCCGCCCTCACGTGCGATCCGATCGATGGTGGCGCGCAACTCGGGGGGCGCCTGACCGCCCTCCGCGTCGATCCAGCGCAGAATCGCGTCGCCCGCACCCTTGCGCAGCCGTGTGCCGTTGGAGTCGACGCCGCTCATGCGCGTCTGCGCGGTGAAGGGCACGAAGTGCGCGCCCACGGCCGCGAGGTCGTGCTCGCGCAGGCCGTAGCGCTCCTTGGCGAGCACGACGATCGAGCGGCCCTCCGGCGTCTCGTCGGCCAGCGAGGACATCTGGGCCGCCTCGGCCAGCTCGGCGTCGGTGACCCCGGGCATCGCGATCAGCTCCGATGCTTGGCGGTTGCCGAGCGTGATCGTGCCGGTCTTGTCGAGCAGCAGCACGTCGACGTCGCCGGAGGCCTCGACGGCGCGCCCGGACAGCGCGAGCACGTTGCGGCGCACGAGGCGGTCCATGCCGGCGATGCCGATCGCGGAGAGCAGCGCGCCGATCGTGGTCGGGATCAGCGCGACGAGCAGGGCGATCAGGGTGGTGAGCGAGACCGGCGTGCCGGCGTACTGCGCGTAGGGGCGCAGCGCCGCCACCACGACGAGGAAGATCAGCGTCAGCCCGGCGAGCAGGATGCCGAGCGCGATCTCGTTGGGCGTCTTGCGGCGGGCGGCGCCCTCGACGAGCGCGATCATCCGGTCCAGGAAGCTCTTGCCCGGCTCCTGGGTGATCTCGATCACGATGCGGTCCGACAGCACGCGCGTGCCGCCGGTGACCGCCGAGCGATCGCCGCCGGCCTCGCGGATGACGGGCGCCGACTCGCCGGTGATGGCCGACTCGTCGACGGACGCGATGCCCTCGACGACCGTGCCGTCGCCCGGGATCACCTCGCCGGCCTCGACGACCACGACGTCGCCGCGGTCGAGCGCGGAGGCCGGCTTCGTGCCGCCGTCGCGCAGCGACGCGACCGTCTCCGTGCGCATCGCGCGCAGGCTTGCGGCCTGAGCGCGGCCGCGTCCCTCGGCCAGCGCCTCGGCGAGGTTGGCGAAGACCACCGTCAACCAGAGCCAGACCGTCACGGTGAACGCGAACCACGCCGGCTCGTGGCCGCCCCCCAGCGGTCCGCCGCCGAAGAGCTGGATCAGCCACGCGACCGTCGTGATCAGCGCGCCGATCTCGACGACGAACATCACGGGGTTGCGGACCTGAACGCGTGGGTCGAGCTTGCGCAGCGACTCGATCGCCGCCGGCACGAGGATCGAGCGATCCGCGAGCGACCGCGAGCGGCGCTCGACCGGCTGCTGCGGGCGGGGGGTGTCGGTCACGGTCATCGGGAGGCGAGGTGGTCGATGGCGAGGTTGAGCTCGAGGACGTTGACGCCGGGCTCGCCGAGGACGCCGAGCGAGCGGCCGTCGGTGTCGGCGGCGATCAGCTGCGTCACCCGCTGGAGCGGCAGGTGCCGGACAGCCGCGACCCGGTGCGCCTGGATGGCCGCGTTGGCCGGCGAGATCTGCGGGTCGACGCCCGAGCCGGAGCTCGTGACCGCGTCGACCGGCACCTGGGCGACGCGCAGGCCCGGGTCGTAGCGCTTCTCACGGCGCAGGTAGCCGCGCAGCGAGGCCGCGAACGTCCTGCGCGCGGCGCGGCTGTTGGGGCCGAGGTTGGTGAAGGCCGTCGCGGCCGGCTCGTAGCTCGTCGCCGTCGAGGGCCGCGGCTGGAAGTAGCGCGGGATGCCGCGGAAGTCCTGGGCCAGCAGCCGCGAGCCGACGAGCTTGCCGTCGCGTTCGATCAGCGAGCCGTTCGCGCGCCCGTGGAAGGCGACCTGGGAGATCCCGGTGACGGCGAGCGGATACCCGAGGCCGAAGAGCACCGTGATGACCACGATTGCGAGCAGGGAGCTGACGAGGTCGCGGCGCATCAGAAGAGGTTCGTGGTCAGGCCCTGGACGATCGGACCGAGCAGGATCGCCGGGAAGAAGGTGAGCGCGCCGACGAGGACGATCACCCCGATCAGCAGCGCGACAAAGGTCGGCGTGTCGGTCCGCATGGTCCCCAGGCCGGCCGGCGCGACCCTCTTGCTCGCCAGCGCGCCGGCGACCGCCAGCACGATCACGATCGGGGCAAAGCGGGCGAAGACCATCGTCAGGCCGCCGAGCAGGTCGGCGAAGGTGACGCCGTGGGCGCCGAGGTTGCCGGGGTGGGGCTGGACGTAGCCGGTGTAGCCGGCCCATGCCGAGCCGTTGTTGTTGGCCTGGGAGAGGTAGGCGTAGAGCCCCTCGGTGAAGCCCTGCGGCCCCGAGGCGGCGATCGACTGCTTGCCGGCGGGCGCGGCGATCGCGGTGGCGCTCGTCATGAGGGCCGCGAGCGGCGTGAAGAGCGCGCCGAGGGTGAGCAGCTTGATCTCGCGGGCGCCCACCTTCTTGCCCAGGTACTCGGGCGTTCGCCCGACCATCAGGCCGCCGATGAAGACGGCGATCAGGACGAAGACGAGCATCGAGTAGAGGCCGGTGCCGGCGCCGCCGAACACGACCTCGCTCATCGACAGGTTCGCGAACGGCACGGCGCCGCCGAGGCCGGTCAGCGATTCGAGCCCCGCGTTCACGGCGCCGGTCGAGGTCACCGTGGTCACGGCCGTCCAGAGTGCGGAGCCGGCGATGCCGAAGCGCTGCTCCTTGCCCTCGAGGTTGCCGCCGGTCGAGCCGCTGAAGTGGTTCGTGCTCACGCCGGCCAGGTGCTGTGCCGGCGTGCCGTGCTGCTCGGCGACGTAGGCGACGACGACCCCGGCGAGGAAGAGGATGCTCATCGCCGCGAAGATCGCCCAGCCCTGCCGGCGACTGCCGACCATGCGTCCGTAGGTGGCGGTCAGGCCGGCCGGGATCAGCAGGATGGCGACCATCTCGACGAAGTTCGAGAGCCCCGACGGGTTCTCGAACGGCATCGCGGAATTGGTGTTGAAGAAGCCGCCGCCGTTGGTTCCGAGCTCCTTGATGATCTCCTGCGAGGCCACCGGGCCCAGCGCGATCGTCTGGGTGCCGCCGGCGAGGGTGTGCGCGGTGGCGTAGGCGGAGAAGTTCTGAATCGCGCCCTGCGAGACGAGCACGAGCGCGCCCAGCAGCGAGATCGGGAGCAGGACGTAGAGCAGGGTCCGGATCAGGTCCTGCCAGAAGTTCCCGAGACTGCGGCCCCCGCGGTTGGTGAGCCCGCGGATCACTGCGATCGCGACGCAGATGCCCACGGCCGCCGAGACGAAGTTCTGCACGGTCAGCCCGGCCATCTGGCTGAAGTACGTCATCGTCGTCTCGCCGCCGTAGAACTGCCAGTTCGTGTTCGTGACGAACGACGAGACCGTGTTGAAGGTCACGTCCCACGTCGGCGAGTGGAATCCCTGTGGGTTGAACGGGTGCAGCGTCTGGGTGCGCAGGATCAGGTAGAGCACGAGCCACGACAGGCCCGAGAAGACGAGGACGCTGCGTGCGTAGCGCTTCCAGTCCTGCTCCTCGCCGGCCTCGACGCGCAGGCTGCGGTGCAGCAACCGCTCGACCGGCCCCAGCACGGGCGTGAGCAGCACGTGCTCACCCGTGTACAGCCGCGCCATGTAGCCGCCGATCAGCGGCGTGAGCGCCACGACAAGGGCGAAGAACAGCGCGATCTGCAGCCAGCCTTGGAGCATCTAGAGCCGCTCTGCCCGCAGCAGGGCGTAGAGCAGGTAGGCGAACACCAGCGCGCAGACGATGAGCCCGAACAGGTCAGCGCCGCTCATACGCGGTCGAGCCCCTCGATGAGTGCGAGCAGCAGCGCGAAGGCCGCGACGGCGATGAGGATCGAGATGACGTCCATGACCCCAGTCTCGGGGCCGCCCCATAACAGCCGCGTGACAATCGTCCGTCGCGTCGTGACGATCTCGTGACGATCGCCTCGGGCGCTACGCGTCGAAGCGGTAGCCGACCCCCGGGTCCGTCCGGATGTAGCGCGGCCCGGCGCCCTCCGGCTCGATCTTGCGCCGCAGGCGGGCGATGTTCGTGCGCAGCGTGGCGACGTCGTCGGCGTAGCCGGGCCCCCAGACCTCCTGCAGGAGCGCCCGGTGGGTGAGCAGCCGGCCACGGTTGCGCACCAGCGTGCGCAGCAGCTCGAACTCGATCGGCGTGAGGTGGACGTCCGCGCCGGCGCGGCGCACCGACCGGTCGGCGAGATCGACTTCCAGGCCGTCGGCGGTGATCACCGGCTCGCCGGTCCCCGGCGCAACGCGGCGCAGCGCGGCGCGCAGGCGGGCGACGAGCTCACGGGGGCTGAACGGCTTGGTCACGTAGTCGTCGGCGCCGGCCTCGAGGGCCCGCACCTTGTGGTCCTCGTCGCCGAGGGCCGAGAGCACGATGATCGGCATCTCGCTCCACTCGCGGATCGCCCGGCAGACGTCGACCCCGTCGCCGTCGGGCAGGATGAGATCGACGATCGCCGCGTCCGGACGCCGCAGCGTGGCGACGTGAAGCGCCTCGCCGGCGGTCTCCGCGGGCAGCGCCTCGAAGCCGGCCTCGCGCATGACGATCTTGAGCGCTCGGACGATGTGCGGCTCGTCGTCGCAGACGAGCACCCGCGCCTCGCTCACCGCAGCGGCGCCGCCTCCTGCGGCGCGGCGATCGGGGCGTCGTGCTCGATCGGGAGGGCCACGACGAAGCTCGTCCCCTGGCCCGGCAGCGATTCGGCCCACACCCGGCCGCCGTTGGCCTCGATGAAGCCCTTGACGATCGCCAGCCCGAGTCCCGAGCCGGTGTGCCGAGCGCTCTGCCCGGGGGCGCGGTAGAACGCCTCGAAGATGCGGCCGAGCTCCTCGTGGGCGATGCCCGGGCCGCGGTCGATGACGCGGATCATCAGCCGGTCGCCGACCAGCCGCCCGCGAACCGAGACGCGCTCCGCGCCCGAGTAGCGGGTCGCGTTCTCGAGCAGATTGGCGAACGCCCGCTCGAGCTGGGCCGCGTCGGCGCGCACGAGCGGGAGGTCGGGGGCCAGCGAGAGCGCGATCCGGGTCCCATCCGGGTCGAGCTGGTGGGCGAGCTCGCGGAGGATCTCCTCGACCGAGCACCACTGCCGGCGCGGCGCGGCGACATGGCCTTGCAGCAGCGACAGGTCGAGCAGCTTCTCGACGAGCGACGTGAGCCGCGTGGCCTCCTCCACCACGGCGTTGCCGAGCTCGGCGCGGTCGTCGTGCGGGAGGTCTCCGTCGCCGAGCGCGCTGCCGGCGGCGATGATCGCCGTCAGCGGCGTGCGCAGGTCGTGGGAGACCGAGTGCAGCAGCGCGGTCTTGAGCTCGTCGCTGCGGCGTAGCGCGCGGGTCTCGACCACCTCGGTCTGGAGTCGGTCGCGCTCGAGCGCCGCGGCGAGCAGGGCCTCCAGCGCGGGGACCACGCGCTGCTCGAGCCGCCGGCCCATCGCCGGGGCGATGTCCGTACCGACGACGAGGGCGCCGATCGGGCGGCCGTCGTGCGTGAGCGCGAAGCTGCGCTCGCCTGCGGCGGGAGCAGGGTCCTCGAGGGCGATGCGCGCCGCCGGGAGATCGAGCGCCTGCGCGAGCCGGCGCGAGGCGTCCGCCAGCGACGCCCGCGGACTCGCGCCGCTGAGCAGGATCCGCGCCAGGTCGGCCGAGAGGTCGGCCTCGTGGCGGCGCTGCTGCGCCTCGCTCGCGCGCGAGCGGGCGAGATCGGCGACCCACGCGGCCACGATCGCCGCCACGAAGAAGATCCCCAGAGCCACCGCGTTGTGCTCATCGGCGACAGAGAACCGGCCCCTCGGTGGGAGATGGAAGAAGTTGAACGCGGCCGCGCTCGCGAGCGCCGTCAGCAGCCCGAGCCGCAGGCCCCAGATCGTCGACACGAGCAGCACGGCGAGCATGTACGCGACGCCCATGGACGCGGGCGGCGAGATCTGGCGCAGCGGGAAGATCAGCGCGGTGATGGCGGCCACGGCGAGCGCCGCGACGAGCACGCCGGCCACCGCCGGCGCCGGCTCGGGCCGGAGGAACACCCGCGACGCGCGCGCCCGCATCCCGCGAGCTTAGACCCGCACCCGTGTTCAGGGCGGATGAGAAGCGGGCAATGCGAGCGCGGTGGGCGGGTTGGCCAAATTCCCCTTCGAGCGGCGCCTCGGCGCGTTACCCCTGTCCGACGGCCGGGCCGAGTTCCGCGTCTGGGCGCCCGTGCCGGACGCGCTGCGCCTGCGCGTCGGCGATCGCGAGCACGAGCTCGAGGATGCCGGCTTCGGCATCTTCGAGGCGACCGTTCACGCGTCCCCGGGGCAGGACTACGTCTACGTCGTCGACGGCGAGGCGCGCCCCGACCCCGCGACGCGCTGGCAGCCCGCAGGGTTGCGCGGTCCCTCGCGGCTGCTCGACACGTCGGCGTTCGCCTGGACCGACGACGGGTTCCGGCCCGCGCCGCTGCGCGATGCGGTGATCTACGAGCTCCACATCGGGACGTTCACCGTGGAGGGCACCTTCGACGCCGCCGTCCCGAAGCTCGCGGAGCTCGCGCAGCTGGGCGTCACCCATCTCGAGCTGATGCCGGTCGCCGAGTTCCCCGGCCGGCACGGCTGGGGCTACGACGGCGTCTACCTGAACGCCGCGCAGGCCTCCTACGGCGGGCCGCTCGCCCTCCAACGGCTCGTCGACGCCGCGCACGGGGCCGGCCTCGGCATCCTGCTCGACGTCGTCTACAACCACGTCGGCGCGTCGGGGACCCCCGCATTGGAGGCCTTCGGTCCCTACTTCACCGAGAAGCACGAGACCTTCTGGGGCCGCGGCATGAACTACGACGACGCCGAGTCCGATCCGGTGCGCGAATGGGTGCTGCAGAGCGCCGAGGGCTGGCTCCGCGACTTCCATATCGACGGTTTGCGCCTCGACGCGATCCACGCCATCGCCGACGACTCCCCCGAGCATCTCGTCGCCGCGGTCGCGCGGCGTGCGCACGCGCTGGGCGAGGGCGTGATCGTGATCGCCGAGTCCGGCATGAACGATCCGAAGGTCATGCGGCCGGTGCAACGCGGCGGATGGGCCTGCGACGCCGCCTGGGCCGACGACTTCCATCACGCGCTGCGCGTCCTGCTGACCGGCGATCGCGGCGGCTACTACGCGGACTTCGGCGCGATCGGCGACCTCGCCAAGGCCTTCCGCCGCCCGCACGTCCACGACGGCAGCTGGTCGGAGTTCCGCCGCCGGCGCTTCGGCGCGCCCGCGGACGACCTCGCGCCCGAGGCCTTCGTCGTCTTCGACGCCAACCACGACCAGGTCGGCAACCGCGCGTTCGGCGACCGGCTGCCGGTCGAGGTTCGACCGCTCGCGGCGTTCTGCACGCTTTTGTCGCCGTTCGTTCCTATGCTGTTCCAGGGCGAGGAGCACGGCGAACGCGCCCCGTTTCAGTTCTTCTCGGACCACATCGACGCGGAGATCGCCGATGCGACGCGCGACGGGCGGCGACGGGAGTTCGCCGCCTTCGCCGAGTTCGCCGGCGAGGAGGTCCCGGATCCGCAGGATCCGGCCACCTTCGAGCGCTCCAAGTTGACCGGCCAGGGCGAGCCGCCCGGCCTGCGAGACCTCTACGCGCGCCTGCTGCAGGCACGGCGCGAGATCGGAACCACAGACGCTGATGCGATCGAATTCGACGAGCACCAGGGATGGCTGCGCGTCGCCCGCGGCGGCCACGTGATGCTCGCCAACCTGTCACGGACGACGGTGCATGTCCCCGTCGAGCGTCCCGGCGAGCTGCGGCTCGCCACGCATCACGTCACCGTCGAGCCGGGGCACGTCG
The DNA here is from genome assembly GCA_034664425.1 of Solirubrobacteraceae bacterium. GTDB lineage: Bacteria > Actinomycetota > Thermoleophilia > Solirubrobacterales > Solirubrobacteraceae > DATBDM01. Next base: position 8,641 of record JAXDHR010000021.1, on the reverse strand, counting down.
TGCTGCCCGCGCTCTCGGGAGCGCTGATCCGATGAGCGAGCGCGAGGTCTGGCCCGGGCGGCCGTTCCCGCTCGGGCCGTCGTGGGACGGTCAGGGGACGAACTTCTCGATCTTCTCCGAGAACGCCGAGAAGGTGGAGCTGTGCCTGTTCGACGACGGCGACAACGAGGAGCGCGTCGAGCTGTGCGAGCGCACGGCCTTCCACTGGCACGGCTACCTCCCCGGCGTCGGACCCGGCCAGCGCTACGGCTACCGCGTTCACGGTCCCTACGAGCCCGAGCGCGGGCACCGCTTCAACCCGGACAAGCTCCTGATCGATCCGTACGCGAAGTCGATCGAGGGCAAGGTCCGCTGGAACCGCGCCAACGTGCTGCCCTACGTGCCGACGCCCGGCGCGGGCGACGACGCCGACCTCGAGCGCGACGACGAGGACGACGCGGTCGCGATCCCCAAGTGCGTGATCATCGACCAGCGTTTCGACTGGCAGGGCGACCGCCCGCCGAAGACGCCGTTCGAGGAGACGGTGATCTACGAGACCCACGTGAAGGGGCTCACCAGGCTGCACCCCGACGTGCGCGAGGACGTGCGCGGGACCTACGCCGGGCTGGCCGACCCGGCGGCGCTCGAGTACCTCAAGGAGCTCGGGATCACCGCCGTCGAGGTCTTGCCGATCCACCACATCGCCGACGAGTCGTTCCTGGCCGAGCGCGGGCTGACGAACTACTGGGGCTATTCGACGATCGGCTTCTTCGCGCCGCACTCTGACTACGCGGCGACGGGCTTCCGCGGGCAGGAGGTGCGCGAGTTCAAGGGCATGGTCAAGGCCCTGCACGGCGCGGGCATCGAAGTGATCCTCGACGTCGTCTACAACCACACCGCGGAGGGCAACCACCTCGGCCCGATGCTGTCCTTCAAGGGCGTCGACAACGCGAGCTACTACCGGCTGATGCCCGACGACCCGCACTTCTACATGGATTTCACGGGCACGGGCAACTCGCTCAACGCCGTCCAGCCGAGCGTCCTGCGCCTGATCATGGACTCGCTGCGCTACTGGGTCACGGAGTGCCATGTCGACGGCTTCCGCTTCGACCTCGCCTCGACGCTCGCGCGCGAGCTCTACGAGGTCGACCGGCTGGCCAGCTTCTTCGACACGATCCATCAGGACCCGGTGCTGTCGCAGGTGAAGCTGATCGCCGAGCCGTGGGACGTCGGGCCGGGCGGGTACCAGGTCGGCAACTTCCCGGTGCTGTGGTCGGAGTGGAACGGGATCTACCGCGACGTGATGCGCGACTTCTGGCGCGGCCAGGCGACCGTGGCCGAGTTCGCCTCGCGCTTCACCGGCTCGAGCGACCTCTACGAGTCAGATGGCCGCCATCCGTTCGCCTCGATCAACTTCATCACCGCGCACGACGGGTTCACGCTCGCCGACCTGGTCGCCTACAACGAGAAGCACAACGAGGCCAACAAGGAGGGCAACCGCGACGGCACGGACGACAACCGCTCGTGGAACTGCGGCACGGAGGGCGACACCGACGATCCCGCGATCAACGCGCTGCGCCTGCGCCAGCAGCGCAACTTCCTCGCCACGCTGTTCCTCTCGCAGGGCACGCCGATGCTGCTCGGCGGCGACGAGTTCGGCCGCTCGCAGGGCGGCAACAACAACGCCTGGTGCCAGGACTCGGAGATCTCGTGGTTCCACTGGGAGCTGCTCGATCACCAGCGCGAGCTCCAGGCCTACGCCAAGCGCCTGATCGCGCTGCGCCGCGAGCACCCGGTCTTCCGCCGCCGCCAGTTCCTGCACGGCAAGGAGGAGGAGGGCTCCGGGCTGCCCGACGTCTGGTGGTTCCGCACCGACGGCCGGCGGATGACCAAGACCGACTGGGACCAGCCCGATGGCCACCGGCTCGGGATGTTCCTCAACGGCGAGGAGATCGCGACGCCCGATGCGCACGGTCAGCGCGTGGTCGACGACTCGTTCGTGCTGCTCTTCAACGCCCACTTCGAGGACGCGGAGTTCCACCTGCCGCCCGCGCGCTTCGGCGCCGAATGGTGCTGCGAGCTGCGGACCGACGATCCGAAGTGCGATCCCGACGAGCGCTTCGAGGCGGGCTCGACGTTCACGGTGACGTCGCGCTCGCTCGTGCTCCTGCGCAGGACGGGCTGACGTGGCGCAGCTGCGCGCGACCTACCGGCTCCAGCTCGGCCCCGGCATGGGCTTCGCCCAGGCGCGCGAGCTCGTGCCCTACCTGCGCGACCTCGGCGTCAGCCATCTCTATCTGCCGCCGTCCTTCCAGGCGCGCACCGGCTCCACGCACGGCTACGACGTCGTCGACCCGCGCAGCATCTCCGAGGAGCTGGGCGGGCGCGCGGAGTTCGACGCGCTCGTGACCGCCGCGCACGACGCCGGACTGGGCCTCGTGCTCGACATCGTGCCCAACCACATGGCGACCGACGAGCGCAACCGCTACTGGAGCGACCCGGCGCTGCGGGAGCGGTTCTTCGACATCGATCCGGGGACCGGTCGCCACCGGCGCTTCTTCGACATCGACGACCTCGCCGGCGTGCGCCAGGAGGATCCCGAGGTGTTCGCCGAGACCCATGCGCTGGCGCTCGAGCTCGCGCGTACGGGCGTCGTCGACGGACTGCGCATCGACCATCCCGACGGGCTCGCCGACCCGGCGCAGTACCTGCGCCGCCTGCGCGACGGCGGCGCGCAGCACGTCTGGGTCGAGAAGATCCTCTCCCCGGGCGAGTCGCTGCGCGACTGGCCGGTCGACGGGACGGTCGGCTACGAGTTCCTCAACGACGTCGCGGCGCTGTGGATCGACCCGGCGGGCGAGGCGCCGCTGACGGCGCTGTGGCACGACGTCGCGGGCGACGAGCGGCCCTTCGGCACCTGGGCCGACGAGGCGAAGCTCGAGCAGGCGCGCGGTCCGTTCGCGCCGGAGGCCGATCGCCTGCGCCGCGAGTGGCCGGGGGTGGAGGGCGTCGAGGAGGCGCTCGCGTCGCTGCCCGTCTACCGCACCTACATCGTCGACGAGCCCGAGCCCGAGGATCGCGAGGTGCTCGCGCAGGCCGGCCTGACCGAGTGGATCGCGGACGCGCCGCAGCGCTTCGTGACGCGCTTCCAGCAGACGACCCCGCCCGTGATGGCCAAGGGCGTGGAGGACACCGCGTTCTACCGCTACGGGCGGCTGTTGGCCCTCAACGACGTCGGGGGCGATCCCAGCCGCTTCGGGATCTCGGTCGAGACCTTCCACGCCGCCAACGCCGAACGCGCGCGCCGCTTCCCCCGCAACCTGCTCGTCACCCAGACGCACGACACCAAGCGCTCGGGCGACGTGCGGGCGCGGATCGGCGCGCTGGCCTCGATGCCCGCCGAGTGGGAGGCGCACGTCCGGCGGTGGTTCGAGGCCTGCTCGACGCTCGAGGGGCCGGACGACGTCGAGCGCTACTTCCTCTTCCAGACGCTCGTCGGCGCGTGGCCGATCGACGCCGACCGGCTCGAGGCCTACATGGAGAAGGCGCTGCGCGAGGCGAAGCGCACGTCGAACTGGATCGATCCGGACGAGGCGCACGAGGCAGCCGTCAAGCGCTTCTGCCGGCGGCTGCTCGACCATCGCCCGTTCCTCGCCGACTTCGTGCCGTTCGCCGCCGAGGTCGCGCGCGCCGGCGATCGGGCCGCGCTCGGCCAGCTGCTGTTCAAGCTGACCGTCCCGGGCGTCGCCGACGTCTATCAGGGCGACGAGCTGCTGGCGCTCTCGCTGGTCGACCCCGACAACCGCCGCACGGTCGACTGGGCGAGCCGCCGCCGGCTGCTCGACTCGCTCCGCGACGGCGCAGAGCCGACCGACGAGACGCGGAAGCTGTGGCTGATCTGGCGGGCGCTCGAGGTCCGCGCCCGGCGCCCGGAGGTCTTCGACGGCGCCTACGAGCCGCTCGACGCCGGGCCGGCCGCGTGCGCCTTTCTGCGCGGCGGCGCGGTCGCCGTCGCGGCCGCGATCCGCGGTGACGGGAGCGCCGTCAGCGTGCGCCTGCCCCCGGGGCGCTGGCGCTCGCTGCTCGGCGGCCGGGATGCCGAGGGGGAGACCGCGCTCGGACCGCACGGGCTCGCGCTGCTCGAGCGCATCGACGACCGCTGAGGCGGGTAGGTCACCGCCGATACGGGGGTGACCGATGGCCGAGCAGGTCGAAGGCGGGTTCGAGCGGCGGTTGGGGCTGCGCTCGGCCGTCGCGGTGAACATGACGCAGATGTGCGGGATCGGTCCGTTCGTGACGATCCCGCTGATGATCGCCGCGCTCGGCGGGCCGCAGGCGGTGTTCGGCTGGATCGTCGGCGCGCTGCTGGCGCTCGTCGACGGCCTCGTGTGGGCGGAGCTCGGCGCGGCGATGCCGGGTGCGGGCGGGACCTACCTGTACCTGCGCGAGGCGTTCCAGTACCGGACGGGCCGGCTGATGCCGTTCCTGTTCGTGTGGACGGCGATGTTCACGATCCCGCTGATCATGTCGACGGGCATCATCGGGCTCGTCCAGTACCTCGAGTACCTGACCGGGCACCTTTCGTGGGCGGCGACGCACGGCATCTCGCTCGCCCTCGTCGGGCTCGTCGTGTTCGCGCTGTGGCGACGCATCGACGCGGCCGGCGCGATCTCCACCGTGCTGTGGGTGATCGCGCTCGTCAGCCTCGGCGTCGTCGTCGTGGCCTCGCTGACGCACTTCGACGCGACGCGTGCGTTCACGTACCCGCATGGGAGCTTCGCCCTGTTCGGCGGCCCGTTCTGGGCCGGGCTCGGGGCCGGCCTGCTGATCGGCATCTACGACTACCTCGGCTACAACACCTCGGCCTACCTCGGAGCCGAGGTCAAGGACCCGGCCCGGACGATCCCGCGCTCGATCGTGATCTCGGTGTTCGGGATCATGGTCATCTACCTCGCGATGAACGTCGGCGTGCTCGGCGTCGTGCCCTGGCAGGAGGCCGCGAAGTCCCAGTCGATCGCCTCGCTCGTGCTCGAGCGCACCTGGGGCAAGGCGGCGGCGGACGTCACCACGGTGCTGATCCTGCTGACGGCGTTCGGCTCGGTGTTCGCTGGGCTGCTCGGCGGCTCGCGCGTCCCCTACAACGCGGCGCGGGACGGGCTGTTCTTCAAGCCCTTCGGCCGGCTGCACCCGCGCCATCGCTTCCCTCACGTGGCGCTGCTCGTGATGGGCGCGATCACCGCGATCGGCTCGTTCTTCGACCTGGCGACGGTGATCCAGGTGCTGCTGGCGACCTTCGTGTTCGTGCAGGGCATCGCCCAGGTGGTCGCGCTGACGGTGCTGCGCCGCCGACAGCCCGAGCTGCGCCGGCCGTACAAGCAATGGCTCTACCCGCTGCCGAGCGCCCTCGCGCTGGCCGGCTGGATCTGGGTCTACGCCTCCTCCGGGAAGACGCCGATCATCTTCTCGCTCCTCGTGCTCGCAGCCGGGCTGGTCGCCTTCGCGGGCTGGGCGCGGGCGGAGCGCCAGTGGCCGTTCGGGACGAGCCCGATCCGCGAGGAGTTCCTCGCAACGCCGGCAGCGGGCGCGGACTAGGACGACGCAGTGCGCGGCGTCGGCCTCGGCATCGCTGCGGTGCGGGACGAAGCCGTTGTACGGGCGCGCGCTCGTCCTGCGGGTCGTCGGCGATCCGATCCCTTGCTCGCGCGCACGGCGCCTCGTCGCCGGACCCTGCCGGACGACGCGGAACTGGTCCTGCTTGGCTGTGCCCGTGCCCGCGCCGCAGCTCGTGTGGTTCCGCGAGCGGGAGCGGTTCGACGAGCGGTACTCGACCGCGATAGAGGCGCGACGCGTGCCCTGCGGCTCGGCGACGATCGTCGAGCGCGCGGCCTGGCGTGCGGCGTCTGCGCGCTGGCGCGGTACCCCGACCCGGCAACAGGTGCTCGCCGACGACCTCCGGCGCTTGCCATCAGCTGCGCGGGATGCCTACGCGGCGGTGCGGCATCTGCTCGGTGCGCCGGCCGAGCCGGCCGGCCGACCCGGCCATCGCTCGCTGGACTACGACATTGGGCCCGAGCGCAGCTTCGTCGTAATCCACAACGAGTACCTCTCGGTCGTCTTCGGTCGTCATGACCAACCTAAAGGGGCCTGGCCCCTTTAGGTTCCGTTTAGGTTCCCTGGTGCCCGCCGTCCTGGCGCTCACGGCGGTCGGCGTGGCGCCCGGAACATCAGGAGGGTCGGACCCCTGTAGGTACAGAGGGTCAGACCCCGTTTAGGTTCGGAGCCAGATCGCGCCGTCGCGCAGCTCGACCGGGTAGCGGTGCAGGCGGGCGATCTCGCCGAAGCCGCGGACGGCCGCGGAGTACGGCTTGAAGCCGAAGACACGGCCCTTCGGTCCGTCGACCATGCGGCCCGTCCGGACATCGAAGTGGGCGCGGTGCCACGGGCACTCGAGACAGCCCTCCGGCGTCATCCGGCCGCGGCCCAGCTTCGCGCCCTGATGACGGCAGACGTTCCCGATGGCGAACGGTTCGCCGGCGGCGACGCCCACGGCGAGGACGCCGTGCTCATCGGTCCGGACCTCGACGACACCCCGCTCGCCCAGCGCATCGACGGAGACCAGTCGCGCGCCCTCGGCGATGACCGGATCGTCGTGGGTCACGGGCGGGAAGGGGCTCCGCGTCTCGACGCCCCGCCCGTGCGGATCGTTGCGTAGGAGCGACATGCGCTCGCGGCTACCCGGTCGCGCCGGCGGCGGACGACATCGGGCACCGCCGCGCTGCGCCGGAAGGTAGCCTGCCGCCGCATGGCATTGGGGACGGTCCTGCTGACCGGTGCGGCCGGCGGCATCGGCACGCACCTGCGCGCGCCGCTGCGCGAGCAGGCGACCATGCTGCGGATCACCGACATCGCGCCGCTCGAGGCCGAGGCGCCGAACGAGGTGGCGATCGTCGCCGACCTCGCCGACGAGGAGGCGATCCGTGCCGCGGCGGCCGGCGCGGATGCGGTCGTGCACCTCGGCGGGATCCCGTCCGAGCGAGCGTTCGCGGAGCTCCTCGGCCCGAACGTGGTCGGCACCCGCAACGTCTTCGAGGCGGCGCGCCGCGGCGGCGCACGCCGGGTCGTCTACGCCTCGTCCAACCACGTGACCGGGATGTACGCATCGGGCCATCCGCTCGACGGCACCGACCCGGTCCGGCCCGACTCGCTCTACGGTGTCTCGAAGGCGTTCGGCGAGGCGCTCGGGCGCATGTACGTCGACAAGTTCGGCCTCGAGGTCGTGTGCCTGCGCATCGGCTCTTTCCAGGCACGCCCGCGGATGGCGCGCGAGCTGGCGACCTGGCTGAGCCCCGCCGACATGACGCGCCTGACGCTCGCCGCGCTCACGCACCCCGACGTCGGCTTCGAGATCGTCTACGGGGTCTCGGCGAATCGCCGCTCGTGGTGGTCGCCCGAGCCGGGACTGCGGATCGGCTACGAGCCCCAGGACGACGCCGAGGTCTTCGCCGCCGAGTTCGACGGCGACCCCGGGCCACTCCAGGGCGGCGAGTTCGCCGATCCCGACCTGCACCCGTGGTCGGCCTGAACGTGCGGGTCCTCGTCCTCTCCTGGGAGTACCCGCCGGTGGTCGAGGGCGGCCTCGCCCGCCACGTGCGCAAGCTCTCCGAGCAGCTGGTCCGCGACGGCTTCGAGGTGCACGTCGTCACCCGCGGCGGCGGGCGGCTCGACGCGCAGGAGGAGCGCCACGGCGTGATCGTGCACCGCGTGCGCGAGCCGGAGTTCCCCAAGCACGACCTCGACGCGTTCATCGCCTGGGTCGATCGCATGAACGAGGACATGCGAGCGACCGGCGCGGAGCTGGCCGCGCAGCTCGACTTCGACCTCGTCCACTCGCACGACTGGCTTGTCGCCGACGCCGCCCGTGCCCTGGCCCGCAGTCGCGGGCTGCCCTGGCTGGTGACCGTCCATGCGACTGAGCATGGCCGCCACCAGGGTTGGGTCGACAAGCACCCGCAGGCGCACATCCACGCCGTCGAGCGCCGGATGGTTCGCGCGGCGGACCGGGTGATCACGTGCTCGTACTTCATGCGCGGCCACGTCGCCGACATCTTCGGCGTCTCGCCGCGCCGCATCACGGTGATCCCGAACGGCATCGACCCGAGCGACCTGCAGCCGGTCGACGACCTCGCGCGGCTGCGCGCGCGCTTCGCGAAGCCGGAGGAGCGGCTCGTGCTGATGGTCGGCCGGCTCGTGTACGAGAAGGGGTTCCACCTCGCGCTGGACGCGATGCCGCGGCTGGTCGATCGCCTTGGGGGCGTGCGCTTCCTGGTCGCTGGGTCGGGCACGGCCGACGACGAGCTCAAGGCCCAGGCCGAGCGGCTCGGCCTGACGGCGCACGGCACCTTCCTCGGCTGGATCGGCGACGACGTGCTGCATTCGCTCTACCGGATCGCCGACCTCTGCGTGGTGCCCTCGCTCTACGAGCCGTTCGGCCTCGTCGCGCTCGAGGCGATGGCCCACGGGTGCCCGTGCGTGGCGGCCGACACCGGCGGCCTGCGCGAGGTCGTGCCCGGCGGCCGCCGGGTCGGGCTGCGGTTCCGCGCGCGCGACTCGCACGCGCTCGCGCGCCTCGCCGAGGAGCTGCTCGCCGACGACGCCCTCCGCG
>JAXDHR010000020.1:0-34673 GCA_034664425.1 Solirubrobacteraceae bacterium | reverse complement strand
CCCGACCCGTTGCTGGCGTCGGCGGCGCTGACGCCGAGGGAGGCGTGGGCCGGCGTGGCGCCGCGCTCGAGCTGTCCGAGCTCGGACCGAGCGATGTCGATCGGCACGGCGAAGCCCACGCCCGTCGAGCTGTCCGCGCCGCTGTTGCCGGTGGCGATCTGGTCCGCGATGCCGATGACGCGGCCACCCGCGTCGAGCACGGGGCCGCCGGAGTTGCCCGGGTTCATCGCCGCATCCGTCTGCAGCGCGTGCGGGATGCTGTAGCCGTTGGGCGCCTGGATCGTGCGGTCCAGCCCCGAGATGACGCCCGTGCTGAGGCTGCGCTGGACGTCGAAGGGGTCACCGATGACCGCGACGGGATCGCCGACGCGCAGCTGCTTGATGCTGCCGAGCTGGAGCGGATGCAGGGTCAGGCCGCTGGGGTCGACCTGCAGCACGGCGATGTCGGACGCCGGATCGGCTCCGAGCACCTTGGCCGAGCGCGTGGCGCCGTCCTGGAAGGTCACGGTCACCGAGGACCCGCCGGCGACGACGTGATCGGCGGTGAGGATGTGGCCCTGCTGGTCGATCACGCTGCCGGTCCCGGTGTCGGTCGTCTGCGCGCGGCGAGGGAGTCCGAAGGGACCGGCCTGCGTCGTCGTGGTCGCCCGGGACGTGATGTCGACCACGCCGGGGTTGGCCTTGGCGTAGATCGCGGCGGGATCGAAGTGCGCGGAGGTCGGCGAGGCGCTCACCGGCGTCGCGTTCGCCGGCGTCGCGTTCGCCGGGGTCGGGTGGGACGGCGCCGCCCGCGCGCTGCTCGCCTGCTTGCCGAATGAGCCGGTGGCGATCAGGACGACGGTCAGGGCCACGACGGCGACGAGCGCCGCGGCGGCGAGGGCGAGCGCGCCGCGGCCGCCGCCACGATGCGGGGCCGCTGGGGTGGTCGTGAACGGTGGTTCGTGCGAGGTGGTCGACATGGGCTGCTCCGTTGGATGGACTGGTGGTGGACGGGACCGAGCGATCGCTCAGACGCCGGAGGAGCGGTGGCCGGGCCCCGGCAGGGATCCGAGCGAGGAGACGCTCGACGCGATCCGCCATCGGGTCGGGGGCGCGCTGAACTCCGCCAGCTCGGGACCCGTGGCGGGGCGCAAGGTGAAGGAGATGCTCTGTCCGCCGTGTGAGACCTCGACGCGCCGGTCCGCCCCGGCGGGCACGACGCGGTAGCTGAGCTGCCCGAGCGCGGCGTCGCTGTTGACGACGAGGCCGCCGAGATCGAGGTCGTCGCCCGTGAAGAACATCTGCGGTGTCGGGGCGGTCACGGAGTCGTCGAAGCTCCGCTGCGCGCTCGTCGTCATGTACCGGGCCGCGGTGACGCCGTCGCCATTGACCTCGGCGGCGGCCAGGAAGTCGTGGACCGTCGCTTGCGGGGTCGCCCGGCTGGCGCTGGCGGCGCCGACCGCGGTCGCCGCCACGCCGATCGTGAACGCGAACGCCGCGGCGAGCGCGATCAGGGAGATCAGGATCGTCCGGCGGGCGGAGAACCGGCTCGTCGAGCTGTCGGTGAAACTCATGAGGACAACGATGGGCGGTCGCGCGTCGTCCCGGCATCGGCAGGCCGTCGGGTACTGCGGTTGACCGCGGCACCATCCGATCGGTCGATGCCGAGATCGCCCAGCCCTCCCGACGTTCGCCCGATGGGCGCCGCGTCAAGTGCGGGACAGACTCGGTTGCATGCCACAACCGAACCCTCACCGGGACGATCGCGCGGCCGCCGCGCGTCGCAATTCCGCCGTAACCGAGCAGATGGCGATCCGCCGGCTGCTGCGGCAGATGCGCGCCGTCGAGGGCGGGCTCGCGCGCGACATGCGCGACCTCGAGGAGGGTCAGGAGCGCGCCAGAGGCGAGATCGAGGAGGATTGGCGGGTCGCGTCGGGCGGCCGGGATCCGCGCCGGCCGTGGGCCTGGCGGTCCAACGGCGCTCGCACCGCCGAGACCAGCGACCGCGGCGTCTCATGGCGTGCGCTCCGGCCCGGCGCCGACGTCATCTCCTCCGACGGCGCGCGGGTGGGCGCCCTGCAGGAGGTGCTCGCCGACTCCGAGGCGGACATCTTCGAGGGGATCGTGGTCGACACCCGGACCGGCCCCGGCGGCCTGCGCGTCGCCCAGGCGACCCAGATCGCGCTGATGTTCGAGCGGCGCGTCGTGCTCACGCTCTCCCGTGACGAGGTCCGCCGCCTTCCCGCGCCGCCGCGCCCGCGCGGCCGCGATCGCGTTCTGCGGCGACTCCTGCCCCGGGGCCGGCACGACCGCTCATGACGGTCCGGCGCCCCGCGCCTTGAGACGACGATCCTCCCGACCGCTCGCACGAGCCTCTCGATGGCGCGCCACGGCGCGCTGCCGCCGGCGTTCGGGCGGTGTCCGCGGTGCTGCTCGTGGTCCTCACGGTGTGCGCCGTGAACCTGATCTTCGACGCCCCTATGGCGTGCGGCCTGACGATCGTCATCGCGCTGGCCGCGATGGTCCTCGGCGCCGTCCTGCTCGTGCTGTGCATGCGCCGCTATCCCGCGTTCTTCCGGCAGCGGCCCAGCGTGGCCCCGGCGGCACCCATTGCCGCCGGCTGCCGCGGTGATCGCTCTATCGTGTCCGCTCAGGAGCACTTCACCACGTGCAAGCAGCGACGCCATGAGCCCGCGGCGCGTGTCGGTCCTCGTCGCCGATGACCATCCGCTGTTCCGCGACGGCATCGCACGCGCGATCCGCGAGCGGCCCGACCTCGAGTTGGTCGCCGAGGCGGGCGACGGCCATGAGGCGCTGGAGCGGATCGGGGCGCTGGCTCCCGACGTCGCCGTCGTCGATCTGTCGCTTCCCGGGATCGACGGGCTCGGGATCATCAACGCCGTCCGTCGCGACGGTCTGCCGACGCGCGTGCTCGTCCTCTCGGCGTCCGTCGAGGGAGCGCTCGTGCACCAGGCGGTCGCGGCCGGCGCCGCGGGGTACCTGTCCAAGAGCGCGAGCCGCGCTGAGGTGTGCGACGCCGTCGTCGCGATCACCCGCGGTGAGATGGTCCTCGAGCCGGCCTTGCAGGGCGCGCTGCTCGGCGAGGTCAGAGCGCGCGGGGTCGACGACGACCGTCCGCTGCTGACGCCGCGCGAGCACGAGATCCTCACGCTGATGGCGGAGGGACTGAGCGCTCCGGCGATCGGCGAGCGTCTCTTTCTCTCCGCCGCGACGGTCAAGACGCATATGAGCCACATGTACGACAAGCTGGCCGTCTCCGACCGCGCGGCTGCCGTGGCCGAGGCCATGCGACGAGGCCTGCTCGAGTGAAGGTCCGGCCGCCGCCGGACACCGCCCGACCGCAACCCGTCTCGGCGGACCGCGGCATCGCCCTCCTGCGCCTCGGACTGGTCCCGGTCGCCGTGGTGGCGGTCGCCGCGGAGTCCCACGGATCCCACACCGCCGGCTTCGCGTGGGTGCTCGCCGCCTTGTGCGTCTACGGGGCGGCGATGGCCGCCTGGAGCTGGAGCGCTGCCCATCCGCTGAGGTGGCCCTTCTGGCGAGCGACGATCGACCTGTCGTTCATCGCCGCCCTCGTCTACACCTCCGGAGGCGCGCGCTCGCCGCTACGCTTCGCGTTCTTCGTGCTCCCGATCGGTGCGGCGCTCCGGCTCGCGCCTCTGGTGACGGCGGCGTGGTCGGCGGCGGCGATCGCCGCCTACCTGCTGGTGGCGATCCCGCATCCCGAGACCCGGCTGCCGGAGGACCTCGGCCTGCTCGCCGGCGAGAGCCTGTCGCTCGCCTGGGTCGGAGCGGCCGCGGTCATGCTCTCCGCGATGCTGGGCCGGCGCGAGCGCAACCTCGCCGACCTGGCGGCAGCGCGCGGGCGCCTCGTGCAGCAGTCGCTCGACGCTGAAGCGCGGGAGCGCCGCCGGCTCGCGCAGGCGCTGCACGACGATGCCGTCCAGAACGTGCTGCTGGCACGCCAGGAGATCGCCGACGTCGTGCGCGGCGTTCCGGGCGCGGCCGACCGTGCCGTCGGTGCGCTCGACGACACCACGCGCCAGCTCCGCGCGGAGGTCTTCGCGATGCACCCGGTGGGTCTGGAGCGCGCGGGCCTCGCCGCGGTCGTGCGCGGCCTCGCCGACGAGGCCGGTTCGCACGGCGGCTTCGAGGCCGACGTCCACATCGACCCCAACATCGCGCGCCGCCACGACGACCTCGTCATGTCGACCACCCGGGAGCTGCTCCTCAACGTCGCCAAGCACGCCCATGCGCGCCACGTCGAGGTGACGGTCGTCGACACGGGGAGCGGCGTCCAGCTGACCCTCGCCGACGACGGCGTCGGATTCCCGGCCGGCCGGCTCGAGGAAGCGCTGGCCGACGGGCACATCGGCCTCGCGTCGGTCGTCGAGCGGATCCGCGGAGTGGGCGGCCATGTCGAGATCCGCAGCGCCGAGCAACGCGGGACGACCGTGACGGTGTCGGTGCCCGCCGCACGGCCGGCTAGCGGATGAGCCCGGTGCGCAGAGCGACCTCGAGCGCTTCGGGCAGCGTGCCTGCCCCGAGCTTCGCGATCGCGCGCGACAGGCCCCGCCGGACCGCCGGCTCTTCGATGCCGAGCATCAGGGACACCCGGCTGTCGTCCCTCTCGATCCGCGCGAGCTGGAGGAGGCGCCGCTCCTGCCAGGACAGCAGCGGCATCCGGCTGTCGCCGCCGCCGCGATGCACGTCGGCGTCGACCGCGAGCGCGCTGGGCGCCAGCGCCGGATCGGCGGCCGCGACGGCGCACTGCAGGATCGCGGCGCGGTCCGCGTCCTTGGTCATGTAGGCGGCGGCACCGGCCTGCAGCCCGGCGACCACGAGCGGCTCGTCGTCGAACGCCGAGAGCAGGACGACGGGCACGTCCGGCCCGTTGCGCGCGATCGCCGCGACGACGCCGATGCCATCCAGCAGCGGCATCGAGACGTCGACGAGCGCCACGTCGGGGCGCTGCTCTCGCAGCATCGCGAGTCCTCGCTCGCCGTCCCCCACGTCGCCGGCGACCTCCCATCCCGCGTCCTCGAGCGCCCGCACGATCCCCTCCCGATACAGCGGGTGGTCGTCCATGACGACCACCCGGAGAGCGCGGGCGGGCGCGCCGCGCGGCTGCTCGCGGGCCGCAGCGACGCCTTGCCGCGGAGGTGGTGTGCGGTCGCGCGACGGCATCGCCCACACGGTGCCGCGCCGCGCCGCCGCGTCACATCCTTCGATCGGATGGTGCGCCGGCGTATCCGGGCACCCGGCGGCGGGTGGACAGCCGTCCGGCGCCGACGAGGAGCAGCAGCGCGAGGACCGCGATCACGTTGTAGGCGCCATAGAAGCAAGGCCCGATGCCAGACCGCCAGGTCGGCGAGCACAGTGGCGGGGAAGGGCATAGCGGCGACCAGCAGCAGGACGGTCATGGTGTTCCGGACCAGTCGCGGGTTGATGGCGGTGACCCTGCGCATCAGCCGACGGTGGGTCCCCCAGTAGCTCGCGACGATGTAGAAGGAGATGCCGAAGGCCAGCAGCGCAGGCGCCACGTCCCCGAGCGCGTGCCGCAGTGCCGCGTCGGTGGGTCGCCGCCCCAGGCTGCGGGAGGCGCAGGTCCAGCGCGAGCAGCGTCACCGCGATGGCGAACACCCCGTCCGAGAGCGCGAGCAGGCGGCCCAGGGAGTTGTCCTCGCAGACCTCGCGCTCGTCACCTTCCGGCACAGCGCCTGATTCGCAGGATCGACCTTCAACCCTGCCTCGCGGCGACGCCGCCGCGCTCTGGTCGCGCGACGGCGTCCACGCCCGGTTCCTCCGAGCGGCCCGCTACCCCGCCGAGCCGCTCAGGGCGGGCTGCGTGCCCAGGGTGACCTGGAGCTGCTGGGTGCCCGAGCCTCTCCGCACGGTGACGGCGACCTGGTCGCCGGGCTTGTGCGCGGCGATCGCGGCCACCAGGTCGCCCTGGTCGTTGATCGTCGTGCTCCCGAGCTTGGTGATGACGTCGCCGGCTCGCAGGCCGGCGGCGCTCGCGGGCCCGGAGGACGCGACGCTCGCGACGCTCACGCCCAGCGTGTTCGACGTCGCCGCGGAGGTCGAGACGCCGAGGTAGGCGTGGTTGACCTGCTTGCCGGCCTCGAGCGTGGAGAGCTCGGAGCTGACGAGGTCGCTCGGGATGGCGAAGCCGACTCCCGAGCTCTGCTGGGAGCTGCCGTCCGTCGCGATCTGGTCGGCGATGCCGACGACGGCGCCGGACGCGTCGAGGATCGGGCCGCCCGAGTTGCCGGGGTTCATGGCGGTGTCGGTCTGGATCGCGTGCGCGACGCTGAATCCGTTGGGCGCCTGGATCGTGCGGTCCAGACCGGAGACGATGCCGGTGCTGAGGCTGCGGTCGTACCCGAAGGGATCGCCGATGGCGGCGAGCTGGTCGCCGACGGCGAGCGATGCGGAGCTTCCGAGCTTGAGCGGATGCAGGGTCAGCCCGGAGGGATCGATCTTCAGGACCGCCACGTCGGTCGCGTCGTCCTTGCCGAGCACCGTGGCCTTGCGGGTCGTCCCGTCCGCGAGCTTGACCGTGACCGAGGAGGCGCCGTCGACGACGTGCGCCGCCGTCACGATGTGGCCCTGCTGGTCGACCTCGAAGCCGGTTCCCGTCGCCGTCGTCTGAGTGGGCTGCGGCGCCTGCCCGAACGGACCCGTGGACTGCTGGGCGCCCGTCGACACGCCCTTGGCCGTGATGTCGACGACGCCGGCCGAGGCGCTCGTGTACAGCGCGTCGGCATTGAGGCTCGAGGTGCCGGTCGAGGCGGTGCCTGCGGTGGTGGAGGACGCGCGCTGGATGACCGTCGTCGTGTGGCCGCCGCCGAGCTCTCCGCTCGCTGCCAGGATGCCGGCGCTGGCCCCGCCGCCGAGCAGAGCGCTCGTGACGAGCAGCAGCGCGAGCGGGCCGCGGCCACCGAAGCGCCGGTAGCCCGTTCGCGGCTGGTGCGGGCCGCCGGGCGGCGCGCCCGCGCCGCCGTCGGAGGATCGCGTCCCGGACGCGTCGTCGGACCAGAGCCCCGGCGGCTCGGACCCTGTCAGGAGTGAGTGCGACACAGTGGTTCGCTCGCTTCCGCGTTGAAGATCGGGATGTCCCGATCCTCCGGCGCGCACCCCAGAGCATCCCCAACGGACGCTGAGAGCTTCCTAGGAGCGGCGCCTCCCGCGACGCTCGGGACTTCCTCAGCCCGCGCACGGCCCAGCTTCAGGGACAGGGGCTTTCCTCTCGTGCTGTGGAGCACTGTGGCGACATCACGACGAAGGAGGTGGTCGACCTCCGCTGAACCGAACCCCGACACGGGAGCTCATGGGAGAGAGGGGCGCCGGCGGCGCCCCTCTCGCGCTGCCGCCATCCGAAGGCGCGGAGCCCACCGGCGCCGCGCCGCGCCGTCCTAGGGGCCCTCCTGCACGGGCGTCACGCTGCCTCGCCACTCCGACAGTCCGGGCGGCCGATAGCTCGCGTCCTGCTCGTAACGGGTGTGGGCGCTCGACGCCAGCGACCCGCCGTCGGCGGCCTTGCCGCCCTTGCCGCTCAGACGCCGGTCGTAGGGCCGCTGGAGGAGGTAGAAACCGGTGCGCGACTCGCGCCGCGTGCCGCGCGGATCCGGCGCGACCTCGACGCCCGACCGGCGCTTGGCGTCGTCCACGTCGCCCGCGCGCTTGACGACGAGATGGTCCGGCTTGAACGCGAGCCCGCACGACTGCGCCTTCGCGGCCATCCACAGGAGCGGCAGCTCCGAGAGCGACGGGTCCTTGTAGCCGCCTCCGATGTCGCAGTGCACGCCGGTGAACCAGACCTGCTCGAGCGAGGAGCCGGGCGGCCGGGTGTCGCCCTCGTTGAGCTCCCACAGCGTCGGCTCGAACGGCCGACGCCGCTCATCGATCGCGACCGCATGGTACGCGTGGCGCACGTAGCGGCTGAGCGTCGTGTCGTGGAACGTCCAGGCGTTGCTCAGCAGGGGCGGCCGGAAGCCGTCGATCGGGATGCCCAGCGCGCCGACCGTGTCCCAGACGCCCACGAACTGCACGTAGACATCCGCGTAGGAGTGCGTGCGCCGGAACAACTCGGCCGCGATCCCACTCGGCGCGCTGTCCTTGTCGGGATTGCGGTAGAGGCTGTACGCCTCGTCGATGCGCTCGCGGTGGCCAGGCCGGAGGATGCCGCTGTTGCGCACGAGCCCGACGGTGCTGCGGGCCGTGAACGCGCCGCGGCTGAACCCGAGGAAGTACAGCTCGTCGCCGAGCTCGTAGCTCTCGACGAGGAAGCGGTAGCAGTCCTTGACGTTGCGCGACAGGCCCACGCCGAAGCCGCCGCCGAGCAGGCGCTCGCGGCGGCGCGTCCCCACGCCGGCCTCGTAGAAGATGACCTGGGCGTTGCCCCCAGCGTCCTCATCGGCCAGCGCGAGGGCGATCTTCGCCACGTTGGTCGGCGCGGCCACGCCCTGGTCGATGTGGTCCGGCCGGTTCCAGGTGCCGTCGCAGCAGACGATCAGCCGCTTCACGGCATGACCTCGCCCTAGCTCCCGCCGTCGAGCAGCGCCTCCGCGGTCTCCACCGCGGCCGGCGGCCGGCGCTCCGGCGTGGCCCAGCCGGCTGCGAGGCTGCCCAGGATCGCGGCGGCCGTGGAGACCGCGGCCGCCAGCTCGGGCCGCAGGTGCAGCGCACCGGTGAGCTGGAGCAGGATCGGGATCGCGCCGATCGCGCCTGCGCCCGTGGTCGACGCCTTGACCTTGCGGCGCACCTTCTTCGAATCGCGCTCGCGCTCGGCCTGCGCGAGCGCGCGAGCGGCGGCTTCCACGCGCGCGAGACGCGCGTCGGGCTCGCTTCCCGCGACCGGCGCGAGGGCCGCGGAGGACATCGCCCCGAGCTCCTCGAGCAGCTGGGCGCCGTCATCTGCGGTCACCGTCCCGGCGTCGGCGTCGGGCGCGTCGAAGTCCCGGTCCGCGTCCAGGTCGTCCTCGTCGGCGGCGACCGGCGGGGGCTCGAGCTGCTGGACGACCACGTGGTCGTCCAGTGCGACAGCGCCGTCGTCGAGGTCGAACGACTCGTCGTCGAGGTCCTCGTCCTCGCCGGCGACCACGTCGAGGTCGTCGTCGGCGGTCTCCTCGTCGAAGGCGATCGCCGCCGGGCTGGCGTCGTTCTCGGTCATGTGGTCCCCACCTCGTCAGATCGCGACGTGAACGTGGTTGTCGTGGGCGTTCTCGAGCTCGGTTCCCTCGGGCAGCGTGATGCGGACGCCGTTCTTGACGCAGGCGGCGTTGTCGGGGCCGAAGACCTCCGCGAAGCCGTGCGGGCGGCTCGCCAGCCGGCGCTGGAGGCCGACCATCATCGCGGCGCCCTGCGGCGTCCCGATCAGCGGACCGGGCAGGCCGAAGTCGACCGCGCGGTCGCGGTAGTGGAAGGAGTTCGCGGCGTGCGTGCCGTCGTTGGTGCTCGTGACGACGAGCCCGCGCCGGTGCGCCTCGAGGATGATCGCGCCGAACGCGGCGGGCTTGGGCGGCCGATGGCCGTTGAGCAGCGCGCCGGCGGCGCTCGCCACGGCATGGCGCTGAGCACGCAGCTTCTTGCGGAACCCGGCACGGTTGGCGGCCCGAGCCCGCTGGGAGGCGGTCCGGCGGCTGGGCGTGGCGATCAGCGTGCGCACCGCGGGGGTGATGCCGTGCTCGTACTCGGCCACGCCGAGCCCGAGCCCGTAGGCGATCTGGCGCGCCGCGCGGCGGGTCTCGGGACCGAACTCGCCGTCCTCGCCGAGCGTGGCGGGCACCCGCCAGGCGCTGAGACGCTCGTTGAGCACATGCTGGAAGGCGCGCACGACCTCGCCGGTCATGCGCGGGGTGGTCAGCCGCAGCGTCTGCGGCGCCGCGGCGGCGACGCCGGACGCCGCGCCCAGGACCTGCTGCCAGCGCGCGTACAGCGGCGCGACGGCATCGGCGTAGGCGCTCGAGCCGTTGTAGCGGGTGAGACCGCCGCGCACACCGCCGCCCTGCCGGACGCAGGTCGCGAGGTAGGCCGCGCCGACGTGGATGTTCGGCCCCGGCTTCCACGCACCGCCCTGCTTGTCCGCGGCGTCCTGCAGGAACGGGCTGGTCAGCTGCATCGGTCCGACGCCCTGGCAACCGAGGCCCTGGCGGCGGAAGCCGAGGTACTGCCGGTACAGCGCCTCCGTCACAGGGCGGTTGGATCCCGGCGGGCTCTTGATCGGATTGCGCACCGCGTCGTGCCCGAACACGTTGGTGAAGTGGGTCTCGCGCTCGAGCACGGCGCAGATCAGCGCGACGGGCACCGAGAACCGTCGCGAGGCGGCGATGATGTGGTCCTCGTAGCGCCCGCCGTTGCGGCGGATCGCGGCGGCCACGCGCTCGTGGTGGCCGTCGGGCCGGGGGAGCGGCTCCGGATGCGGCTTCGGTGCGTGCCCCTGATGCCGCCCTACCGGCGCGTGGCGCGCCGGCGCGGGCGCGTGGACCACCACGGTCTGCTTGGCGAAATGCCGGCGCAGCTTGCGCTCGAACTCCGCGCCCTCGGCCTTCGCGCGCGCGAGCTCGGACGCGTGGCGCGCGGCGAGCGCCCCGGCGATGATGCGGTAGGTCCGCGGGTTGCGAGCGGCCGCGACGCCGAGCACGGTGCAGACCCGCTTGAAGCTGCGCGCGGTGTGCTCGCCCCATTCGCCGTCGACGGCGAGCACGGCCGGCGAACCGAGCCGGACCAGGTGATCGTTGAGGTCGCGCTGCAGCGCGGCGATGTACGAGCGCTGACGTTCGTCGCGCGGCATCGACGGACCGCCGAGGACGGCGCGCTCGCCCTTTCCCCGAATCGGCTTCGCGGCCGCCCCGGCGATCAGGCGGTAGGTCCGCACCGTCCGCTCGGGCTCCATGCCCAGCGCACGGCAGACGGAGGTGAAGGCGGCCTGCGTCGCGTCGTCCCACTCGCCGTCGATCTCCAGCCGCGCCGACTCGCCGCGCCGGGTCAGGTGCCGGTTGAGGTCCCGCTGCAGCGCCATCACGTACGCGCGCTCGCGGTCGGCGGCGGAGAGCGGATGCTCGCGGGCGCTCGCGAAGCGCTTGCGCAGCTCCTTCTCGAACGCCGCTCCGTCCGTGCCCGCCTGGGCGCGCTCCGCGGCGGTGAGCGACGCGGCCGCGCCGGCGATCAGCCGGAACGTGCGGACCGTCCGGGTGGGCTTGAGCCCGAGCACGCGGCAGATCTCCTCGAACGCCGTCTGCGTCGCGTCGTCCCAGTCGCCGTCCACGGGAAGCGGTGCGGGCGCACCGAGCCGTCTCAGGTGCCGGTTCAGGTCGCGCTGGACCGCGGCGATGTACGCGTGGCTTCGCTCAGGCTCGCTGAGCGTGATGCCGCCCGGATCGCTCCGGGGCGGCCGGCGGGTGGTCGCGGTCATCTGTCCAGGGGTCGTCGTGGTCGATGCGAGCCTCCCAGAGCCGCTGACGCCCCGTCAAGCGCCGTCCGGTCAGCTCGGCGTGGTCTTCGCGGCGCTGCCGCCGACGTCGTCGAGGACGGTGTGCGCCTGCTGGTCGACGAGGCGCGTGAGCAGCTGCTGGGCGTAGCCGAACACGATCGCCCAGGCAATGATCTGCCCGGGGAAGTCGAGCGCGCTCAGGCCGGGCACGAACTGGCCGCGCATCAGCAGGATGCCGAGCACGGCGGTCAGGGCGCCCGTCGGCAGCTTGAGGACGGCGAGGGCGACGGGGAGGCTGTAGGGCGTCGATGTCCCGCGCACGTTGCGTAGCGCGGCGGCGCCGGCGACGGCCGCCGCGATCGCCCCGACGATGGCGACGATCGGCATGTCCCAGGAGCTCGCGGTCTCGCGCAGCAGCCGGTCCGCACCCGTGCCCGCCGGTGCAGCGACCGCTCGCGTGGGACAGACCACGCTCCCGTCCGGGTGAAAGCACAGCGGCAGCGTCTCGGGATGCGCGGCGCCGAGGGCGACGAGCGCGATGACGACCACCGTGAGCACGAAGGCGGTGATTGACAGCACGTTGCGGAAGGAGCGCACGCGCGCGATCTCGCGCCGTCCGGCCGAGCTCGCGGCGCGCATCACCGACACGATCGCGTCCTGGTCGAGCGCGTCGAGTGGGTTGCGCGCGGAGTCGCGGCTGATCTCCTCCACGCGCTGGCGACGCGGGTCCCCGGACGGGAGGTGGGCGCGGACGTGCGCGACGATGCTCGGCATCGACCCGCGCAGGTACGTCAGCGGCGCGAGCCGCAGGAGGTCGGCGTCGGCCGCGTCGAGGTGCGTCATGACGCGCTCGACGTCGGATCCCGAGATCGCCGACAGCAGCCGCACGCCGCGCGGCGGCCGGTTGATCCCGCCCGCCGCCTCGCGCGCGGTGTCCAGGTGGTTGACGATCGTGGCGACCAGCTCGGGGATGGGCTCGAGCCCCTCCGCGACCCGGCGCCGCTGCAGCCACATGGCGAGCGTGTGCTGCTCGGCGACCCGTGTGAGGGCGACCTCGCGCCACGAGGACGACGTGGGTCCCCCGATCGGGAACGGCTGCGCCGGCACGTCGACGACGTTCTGGGCCCCCATGGCGAGACGATCCCTACCTGAGCCGCGGACGTTCCGTCAAGCCCCCGCAGGGGCGAGCCGCAGGACGTCGTCCTCCGGGTAGTGATCGCTGACGTGCGCGGCATCGGGGCTACCCGGCAGCTGCAGCGAGTCGCCCGTCCAGATCCGCGAGGAGACCGGCTCGAAGCCGGCGGCGAGGACGTAGTCGATGTTCGGGCGCCCGGGCGGCACCACCGTGCCCATGTCGCGCAAGTGGGCGAGCATCGCGGCGACCTCGACGTCGAGCCCGTGCGCATGTCCCGCCGGCACGTTCAGATCGCCGGCGAGCACGACGGGTCCGCGCTCCGCCGCCGCGTCGATCCGCCGCACGAGCGCGCGCGCCTGGGCCACCTTGAGGCTGGGCTCGACCGAGAGATGGGTCGCGAAGATCGTGAACTCGCGCCCCGATGCCGGCTCGCGCAGCCGCGCGCTCAGCCACATCCGCAGCTCGCCGAACTGGCGCCAGTTGGGCGTCGTCCGGGTCCTCGCCCAGCGCGCGAGCGCGTCGAGGATGCCCATGACCTGGCTCCAGCCGTAGTAGCCGCGGCCCGTCTCGAGCACCTCGTAGCGCGCGGGGATGACGAGCGCGTCGCCCAGCCCCGGACGGCGCAGCTGCAGGATCCGCGCCTTCGCCCGACGATGCCGGCGCAGCGCTCGGGCCTGCGCCGTGCCGACTTCCTGGAGGGCGAGGATCGGCGCGCCCGGCTCGTCGCCCAGTGCCTCGCGGTAGAACGGCAGGTCCAGGAACGCCGCCTGCGGCGTCGTGATCTTCGGGTTGCCGGCAGCCGTGTTGTAGGTCACCACGCGGACGTCGCCGGCCGGTCGCTCGCTCACGCCGCGGGGAAGGTCAGGGCGAAGCGCAGGATCCTGCGGCGGCCGGCGAAGGCCCGGCCGACGCCCCAGACGACGCCGAGGTAGAGGCCAGGGGCGACCTCGCGGATCTCGTCGCGGATCCAGCCCGCCACCCTGGAGGTGCGCGAGTAGTCGATCAGCACGCACTCGCGGGCGTCGACCCAGCTCTCGTCGTGGCTCACCAGTGCCCGGATGGCCTGCACGCCGAGCGGCGTGACGAGGTTGCGCAGGTCGCCCGTCTCGGGCCGGAAGACCTTCCCGTGCCAGAAGAGCGCGCCGAGCACCCGAGCGGCGGGCTTGGCCGCCGCGGTCCCCGGCAGCAGGACCACCGTGCCCGCGCCACGGCCGGTCGGGATCGGCCCGGCGGGCGCGTCCCGGAAGAGCGCGTCGAGCTGCGCGGGCGAGCGCTCGAGCAGTCCGTCCGCGGTGAGCTCCGGCGCGGTGCGCGCCTGTGGTTGGACCGGCACAGCCATCTCGCGACCTCCTGGTCGGGTTGTCAGACGTCGCCGGAGCCCAGCGCCCCGGCGCCGAGGCCCGCGCCGACGACGCCGGCGCCGACGAGCAGCCCGGTCCTCAGCCGGCGCCCTCGCCACAGCTCGCCCCGGTGCACGGACACGTAGCCTGCGGCCGCGTCGCCGAGGTCGCAGACGATCCCGCAGCGCCACCACAGCCGGCGCGCGTCGCCCCGGCTGGCGAGCAGGCCGATGCCGAGCACGACATCGCGAACGGCGAACAGCCGCGCCCAGTAGGCCGCCTGTGGATTGCGATCCGGGTCCAGGCCCATCGCCCGCATGACGAGCTGCGGGGCGAACCAGGAGGACGTGCCGAGCACGAACCTGACCAGGAGCAGCGCCCGGCCGGGCGGTGACGTGGGCATGGCCGCGACCATAGACCCGGCCTCGGAGCCGGGGGAAAAAAATTCCCCTGGTCCGGTCCGCGCTCTCGTAGGTTCGCCGGGATGGGCTCGCGAGGTGCCGACGGCGAACGAGGCGCGCACCAGGTGGTGCTCACGGTACGGGCGCCGGTCCGTCCGGAGCGCATCGGGGCATTGCGCTCCGCGCTCGCGTCGATGAACGATGGCGTGCCGCCCTCCCTGCCCTTCGGCGAGCTGTCCGGCGTGCACTTCGCCCGCTTCGTCCTGCTCGAGGACAGCACGGACCTCGACGGACGGGCGATCCCGGCGACGCTGCTCTACATGGCCGAGCTCGATGCGCCCGCGGCCCGTCACGTCGACGAGCTGGCCGCCCGGGGCGCGCCGGCGCTCGACGTGCTGCTGGGTCACTGCGCGGACTACCCCGCCTCGCCGGCCCCGGTCGAGCGCGCCGCGTACCTGCGCGCCCACGCGATCCCGTCGCAGGCGAACTACGTCAACGCGATCGGGCGCACGGTCGATCAGGTCCGCCGCGAGGACGAGCTGCGCCGGGCGATCGAGGCGTTCCTGGACACCTCCACCGGCTCGCTGCCGGACTCGCCGGAGGGCGTGCGGGAAGCCATCCAGCGCTTCGTGCGAGGCGAGCCCTCGCTCGCGTGGGCGACGCGCCGGGCCCGGCGTCCGTCGCTGCGCTGGCGCGCGCTGCAGGCGCTGCACCTCGCCCGCATCGCCATCGGGCTCGCGCTCCTGGCGCCGTTCGCGCTGCTCGCGCTGCCCTTCTACGCGATCGCGCTCCGCCGCCAGGAGCTCCGCGACCCCGCGCCGCACGTGCTGCCGGACCCCGAGCATGTCCGGGAGCTCGCCGCGCTCGAGGATCGCGCCGCGCACAACCAGTTCGCCGCGGTCGGGTACGTCAAGCCCGGCGCGCTGCGCCGCATGACGGTCGCCGTGGTCCTCTGGTTGATCGATGCCGGCGCGCGACACGTCTTCACGCGGGCCGACCTCGCCGGCGTCAAGACGATCCACTTCGCGCACTGGACGATGCTCGACGAGGGCCGGCGCGTGATCTTCACGAGCTACTACGACGGCAGCCTCGAGGCCTACATGGACGACTTCATCGACAAGGTGGCGTTCGGGCTCAACGCGTCGTTCTCCAACGGCGTCGGCTTTCCGCGCACACGCTTCCTGCTCTTCGAGGGCGCGCATCGCGAGCAGGAGTTCAAGGACCACCTGCGCCGCCGCCAGATCCCCAGCCAGGTCTGGTACTCGGCGCAGCCCCAGCTCAGCGCGCTGAACATCGAGAACAACGCCCTGATCCGCTCCGGCCTGTTCGGCCCGCTGACCCGGCCTGACACCGAGACCTGGCTGCGGCGGCTCTAGGAGGCCTCGCGATGAACGCCCAGCCACTCGAGCTCGCAGACGTCCAGGGCCTGGTGGTCCGCGGGTACGGCACGCTGCCGCTCGCCCGCTACCTGCTCGGCGCCGTCGAGGACCCCGCCGGCGCGCGCGCCTGGCTCGGCACCCTCGCGGAACGCCTCGACGATGCGCGCGAGCGCCCTGAGCGCACGGCGGTCAACCTCGCCCTCACCGCCTCCGGGCTGACCGCCCTCGGCCTCCCCCAGGCCGCGCTCGCCGGCTTCGGGCAGCCGTTCGCCGACGGCATGACCGCCGAGCACCGCGCGCGGCTGCTCGGCGACGAGGGCGGCGACGCTCCGGAGCGCTGGGACTGGGGCCGCCCCGACGGCGAGCCGGTGCACGTGCTGCTGCTGCTCTACGCCGCCGACGACGCGGCGCTCGACGCGCTCGAGGCGCAGCTGACCGTTCCGGCGGTGCGGATCGTCACGCGGCTCGACACGGCGCCGATGCAGCCCCGCGAGCACTTCGGCTTCCGCGACGGCGTCTCGCAGCCGCGGATCGCAGGACTCGGCGACGCGGCCGACCAGCACACCGTGGCGCCCGGGGAGTTCGTTCTCGGCTATGGCAACGAGTACGGGCTCGCGGCGACCAGCCCGGTCGTTGCCGCCCGCGACGATCCGGCCGGCATCCTCCCGCCCGCGCCCGGCGACGGGGCCGACCACGACCTGGGCCGCAACGGGTCGTTCCTCGTCCTGCGGACGCTGAGCCAGGACGTGCACGCGTTCTGGTCGTTCTGCGAGCGTGCGACGGCGCGCGATGACGGGTCGCCCGACGAGGCGGCGAGGCTCCGGCTCGCCGCCAAGCTCGTGGGCCGCTGGCCGAGCGGAGCGCCGCTCGCGCTCGCGCCCGATGCCGACGACCCGGCGCTCGGGGAGCGCAACGACTTCGCGTACGCCGGCGACGACGCACACGGGCTGCGCTGCCCCGTCGGCGCGCATGTGCGTCGCGCGAACCCGCGCGACTCGCTTGATCCGCATCCGGGCAGCGCGCAGTCCGTGGCCGTCGGCAAGCGTCACCGGCTCTTGCGCCGGGGCCGCCAGTACGGTCGCTTCCTCCCCACGGAGGAACTGCTGTCGAGCGGCGTGGACGAGGCCTGGCGCGAGGAGCCCCGCGGGCTGCACTTCATCTGCCTGGCCGCGAACCTCGCGCGCCAGTTCGAGTTCGTCCAGCACACGTGGGTCAACAACCCGCGCTTCGGCGTCCTCTACGACGCGCCGGACCCGCTGATCGGCGCCACGCCGGGCGGCGAGCGAACCTTCACGGTGCCTGCGCGGCCCGTTCGCGAGCGCCACACGGGCGTCCCCCGCTTCGTCGGCGTACGCGGCGGGGCCTACTTCTTCCTGCCGGGCCTGCGCGCAGTGCGCTACCTGGCCGCGCTCGGCGGCTAGAAGCGCTCGTTGCCGTCGGGCTCGACGCGCGGGTCGCCGTTGAGCCGCTGCCGCATGACCGAGAGCTCGTGGTAGATCGCACGCCGCGCACGGTTCTGGCTTCCCAGCGGCCGGTGCGCAGCGATGCAGTGCCAGGGCTGGAAGGAGAGCGAGCGGGCGAAGGCGAGCTGCTCGGGCGAGTCGAAGCCCTGGACCGGCACGCGCAGCCGCGCGACGCTGATCGCGGGCGAGAGGCGCTCGGGCCAGATCACCGATGCGTTCTCGATCGGCATGGTGCGGGCGTCGGTCTGGATCTGCACCCGGAAGTCGAACTCGACCGCCGTGCGCGCGAGCGTCGCCGCCATCGCGTGACGCAGGTAGTTCGCCCCGGGCCGGCGCGGGAGCGGCGTGCGCTCGAGCGACCGCGGGTGCACGGAGAAGCGCATGGCCTGGGCCGGCCCGAGCAGGTACGGGACGGTGCTCCAGTAGCTGGCCTCGAGCGGGCTCGTCTGCGCCCGCGCGTAGAGGCCCTGCATGATCGCGTCGAGCAGATGGGGGTCGCGCGGGTCGAGGAAGTAGAACGCGGGCAGGCCCTCGCGCAGACGCTGCTGGAGCTTGACGTTCTCGACGAGGTCCGGCGTGGTGAAGGTCGGCGAGCTCAGGCCCGTGAAGTCCTGCGTCGCATGCTCGTCGTCGAGCAGCTTGGGTCCCTCGACGCCCATCAGCTTGATGCCGATGCTGAGCAGGCCGTTGTCGCGCATGTCGGGCGGCGACAGCGGCCCTGGGCCGCCGAAGCGCACCCAGGCGGGGAACGTGCGCGGCTCGGCGAACACGCCGTGGCGCACGCGCGCCGGGAGGTCGGGGAGCACTTCGAAGCTCGCGCGGACCGCGCCGTAGGTCTTCGTGTTGCCGACCCGCTCCGCGACGGCGATGGCGTAGGTGGTGCGCATGAAGTCGCCCTGCGCGGCGATGATCGCCCGGGTCATCTCCCCCTCCCCGGGCAGGATCCGCTCCTCGGCCAGTCCCGGGCCCTCGGGCTCGCGCCGGCGGTTGATGATCGCCTGCACGAGCGCGACGAGCGGCGGGCGCAGCACGCGATCGAAGCCGTCCCGGTAGTAGCGGTCGAGGTAGCGCGTCGCCGACATGCCGCGCTGGAGCGCGTCGTGGAAGCGGTGGGCGAGCGTGCGCTCGCGGGAGTTCATGACCGCGCGGCGTTCCACGCTGCGAAGGCGTTGTCATGCCCGCGCAGCGCCGGCGCGAGCTGCGGGAAGTGGCGCAGGATCACCGTGGACATGTCGGTCTCCGCGATCCAGCGCATGCCGAGCGGCGTGTAGACGTGCGGCGTGAAGTCGCGCGTGAAGAAGCGGTCCGAGTTCAGCCGCCGCGACGCCATCACGATGAAGATGCGGAACGCCGTGTCGCTGAAGGCGAAGCCGGCGGGAAGCGGCTCGGCGAACATGCCGACGGTGAGGTCGACGGCCTCGATGTCGTCGGAGTAGACCCGGCGCATCTCCTCGGCCCACTGCGGGTTGTCGGTCAGCGTCTCGAAGCTCGCCGCGGGCTCGAGGTGCAGCAGCCGGCGGAACTCGTTGTAGCGGGGCACGCCAAGCTCGCGCGCGCGCAGGACGTCCGTCGCCGCGAGGTCGAGCGGCTTGCCGTTGGGGCGGACGAAGTGCTGGAGGTCGCGCGGGAAGTTGTGCAGCCGCATGATCCCCGGCGGGATGCGCCCGAAGGAGTACAGGAGGTCGACGAGCGAGTGGCGGTCGAGCAGCGGCTCGGTCTGGGGGCCCGTCAGCTCGCCGAACGCCTTCTGCTCGACGACGGAGTCGTCGGCGGCCGAGCGCAGCGGCCAGTCGTCGGCGATCAGCGGGTGCATCCGGTAGACGGACGTGAACTCCTCGGTCAGCGCGTACGGGATGCCGTAGTGGTCGGTCGGCGAGCCCGGGATGCCGCTGATGACCTCCGAGTCGCTGAGGCGCCCGAGCGCGTTGGCGATCCGCTCGCCGGCGAGGCCCCACCAGTTCGCGCGCATGGCGATCTTCGTCGTCGGGTGGCCGATCACGCACGGCGTCCACTCGACCGTGTGGATCTTCGCGAGCACGGCGACGTTGATCAGCCGCGCGCGCTGGAAGAGCTCCTCGTCCGCCCACGTGGGGTACTCGGCCCTGAGCCGGTCGCAGATCGCGTTGTGCTCGAGCACGAACAGGGAGCCGAGCAGGCTCAGCCCGAGCCACCAGCCCGGGACGTTGAAGGGCGCGAGCGCGGGATCGTCCGGGAACGCGAGCCGGCCGTTCTCGCCGATGCGCAGCTTGCCGTCGACGCGCGTGCGCCGCCAGGCCTGGTCCTGCGGGCCCTTGCCGTAGACCTGCGAGCCGTCCCACCAGTGCGTCTCGGTGTTCACGTAGGTCAGCGGCCCGTTCGCCGTGGCCGGGCGCGTCGGGTCCATCGGCGTCTTCGGGATGACCATCGGCTGCTCGGGCCACGGGTCCGTGTCCACGAGCGGGACCTGCCACACGTCCTGGTCGGGACCCTTGCCGTGGTTGAACCAGTCGCGGATCATGAACTGCAGCCAGGCCGCCACGAGGGCGTTGAGCGTGTCCGCCGACTGGAACTCATGGCGGGTCATGAGCTCGCGGCTGACCGTCCGCGGGTTGGGCGTCATCAGGTCGTGCAGCGACTCACGCGCGGCGTGGTCGAGCCCGACGTTGCGCCCGAAGCGCGCACCCGCGCGACCCATCGCGGGGTCCTCGAGGTCGTTGTAGCTCCCGTCGGGCGAGCGGAAGGTCGCGAAGCTCGGCTCCCAGGCCGGGAGCGGTGCGACGTTCTCCGCCGGCAGGCGCGTCGTGTCGACGAGGTTGCGCTTGCGCAGGACGTTGCGCACGCCGATCAGCGTCAGCAGCCCGAGCGGCAGCGGCAGCTTGTGCCATCCGAACCGGCGATCCAGCATGCCGGCGACCGCGTCGAACGCCCGCCAGGCGAGCGAGTCGCGATACCCCGAGCCGCCGGGGGCCGAGCGCAGTGGCGAGTGCATCCATGACCTCCTCGACGGGACGGGCGAGGGTCACGCTCTCCAACCGCACGGTCCCTGTCAAGCCGCGCGCGAGCCCCTTGCACGCCCCCGGCCGATCTGGTTGGGTCGACCGGATGCCCGACGCCTGGATGACCGCCCGACGACACGCCCCTCAGGCGCTCGGCGTCGTCCGCCTGTTCTTCGGGACGACGTCACTGCTCGCGCCGGCGGCGGTGGCGCGCCGGCTCGGCGTGGACCCCGAGGCGAGCCCCGGCCCGATCCACCCGCTGCGCATGTTCGGGATCCGCACCATCCTGATCGGCGCTGAGCTCCTGTTCGGCGACGAGCGCACGAAAGCGCGGTCCGTCCGCCTCGCCCCGCTCGTGCACGCCTCCGACACGCTGTCGGCGGCGCTGGCGGGGCTGCACCGCCAGATGCCCGCTCGGGTCGCCGTCACGACGACGGCGATCTCGGGCGTCAACACGGTGCTCGCGCTCATGGCCCAGCCGGCGCCGCGGAGGCGCCGGTTCGGCCCGCTGTCGCGCTGAGCTCGCGCGCCCGCCGCGTCAGGCGGGGGCGGGATGCCTCAGTGGTGGGCGGCCTCGAGTACTCGCTCGCGCGCCCGGCTGACCGTGACCTCGCCGAGCATGCTGCCGGTCGCCTTGATCTCGACGCCCGCAAGGTGGTCGTGCACGAACTCACCCGCGATCGCCTGCGAGCGCTCGGCGCCCTCACGGTCCTCGAAGATCGTCATCGAGCAGATGCTGCCGTCGTCGGCGGCCATCAGCTCGTACGCGACGAACCCCGGCTCCTGAGACAGCCGCTCTGCCAGCTCCGTGTCGACCAGGTGCATGGTCGTATCGAGCTGGTCGGGCGAGATGCGGTACTGACGCATGTTCGCATGCATGGATCTGGCTCCTCCGGTCGCGGTCGAGATCGCACGCTCGGTCGATCCGACTCTACGCCTTCCACGCGGCGGCGGGCGCTTTTGTTGTCGCCGGCCGCAGCAGCGGGCACCGTGCCATCGCTTCGGCTCGTTGCATGCGGGACGCCGGGGCGCGACGCGCGCATCTACGCTCGCCGGTCCACGCCTTATGATCGGAGCGGCCGCTCGCTACGGCGGCCGCCTCAGCCATGCCCCGCGCTCCTCGTCCCTCGCTCACGCCGCCGTCCCCTCGTCCGGGCGAGCCGGCGCTCGTGGACGCGGACCTCGTCCGCGTCCCCTCGCTGCCCGACGTCATCTACGAGCGCCTGCGGCGAGCGATCGCGACCGGTGCCATGCGACCCGGTCCGTTGAAGCTCCGCCCGCTGGCCGAGCGCTTCGGTACGAGCCCGATACCGGTGCGGGAGGCGCTCCGGCGCCTGGAGGCCGACGGCCTCGTCTCGTTCGTCGGCAACCGGGAGATCCGCGTCAACGAGGTCTCGGCCAAGGAGCTCGACGAGGTCTTCGCCATCAGGGCGGAGCTCGAGTCGCTCGCGATGCGCACCGCGATGCCGCGGATCGCCGCCGCCCCCGAGACCCTCGCGGCGCTCGAGGCGTTGATGGACGTCATGGACGAGCAGGATGGTGATCCTGCCGAGTGGCGGACCACCAACGAGCAGTTCCATCGCCGGCTCTACCAGGCCGCCGATTCCCCCCGGCTGCTCGGCATGATCGCCAACCTCTGGGTGGTCGTCGAGCCCTACATGCGGATGTACGTGACCTCGGTGCCCAGCCTGCGCCAGGCGCAGGACCAGCACCGCGCCATGGTCGACCGCCTGCGCGCCGGCGACGCCGCTGGTGCCGAGGCGGTACTGCGCGAGCATCTCGAGGCCACGCGCGCGGTGGTGCTTGATCTCATGTCGCGCTGATTTCGGCGCGAGCTGCTCCATCGGTTCCGAGCCCGTGGCCCCGCGGCTCATTCGGCTGCCAGCCGCGCTTGACCCGTGCTGCTATTTGATATATGACTCGTATCTCCTGTCACGAGGGAGAGGAGAGCTGCATGGGTGTCACGGCCGCCCAGCCGGGAGGCATCGGAACGTCCGACACGCCCGAGGCTGGCACCATCGAGGTCCGCGGCGTCGACTACATCCCCGAACGGGAGCGAAGGTCGCACCCGCGGAACCTGGCGTGGGCCATGTTCGGGCCGCAGTTCGGCTTCGGCAACATGTTCTTCGGCTCGCTGGTCATCACCTTCGGGCTCGGGTGGTGGAGCGCGGTCACGTCGATCGCGGTCGGGGTCTTCCTCGGGTCGGCGATCTTCGCCGGCATGGCGATCATGGCGCCGAAGTCGGGCACCAACAACGCGACCACCAGCGGCGCCTTCTTCGGCATCCGCGGCCGCTATCTCGGATCGGCGCTCAGCATCCTGATCGCGCTCGGCTTCACGGCGATCCTCGTGTGGACCTCGGGTCAGACGGTCATCGTCGTCTTCGACCGGATCTTCGGCACGGGCACGGGCAACGTCCAGCTCTCGATCGCCATGGCGATCATCGCGCTGATCGCCTTCGCGGTCGCGATCTACGGCCACGACACGATCGCGTCGATGTTCAAGATCATCTCGATCTCGAGCTTCGTGGTCTGCATCCTCTCGGTGATCGTGCTCTCGAACAAGTTCCACGCCGTCCACGGCGGCAACTACGCGCTCGGCACGTTCTGGCCGACATGGGTGCTCGGGGTCGTGGTCACCGCCTCGCTGCCCATCTCCTGGGGGCCGTTCATCGGCGACTACGGGCGCTACATCCCACAGCGTGCGCGGAGTCGCGACTGCGCGTTCTGGGCGTTCATCGGCATGTTCGGCGGCGCGCTGATCTCGCTGCTGATCGGTGCCTACGTGACCACGACGTTCGCCGACCCGACCACGCTGCTGGCCACGGGCTATCCGAAGGTCGCGCCCCTGTGGCTCGCCATCCTGCTCATGCTGACCGCGGGCGGGCTCTCGAACATCGAGAGCGCGACGATGTCCATCTACAACGCCGGCATCGACCTGCAGGCGATCTTCTGGCGCCTGAGCCGGACGGTGCTGACGCTGGCCATCAGCGTGATCGCGCTGGTCGTCTCCTACGTGGCGCTGATCGGCTTCAACGCCATCAACTCCGTCGAGGCCTTCGTCACGCTGATCCTGGCCTTCGTGACGCCGTGGCTGATCATCATGGTCGTCGGTCACCTTCACCGTCGGGGGCGCTACTACACGCTGGACGTCCAAGCCTTCCGCACGGGCAACGGGAAGGGCGCCTACTGGTTCGACGGCGGCTTCAACCCGCGGGCCTGGATCGCCTGGATCGCCGGCACCGGCGTCGGACTGCTGTTCACGGAGACGTCGATCATCACCGGGCCGTTCCCCAAGCACATCAGCGGCATCGACCTGAGCTTCACGAGCGCGGCGATCGTGGCAGCGGTCGTCTACTACGGGCTGCTCAAGGCGTTCCCCGAGCGTGGCGTCGTCCCCGGCGACGATCCGGCCGCCGGCGCGCCGCCTGTCCTCGGCATGGCCGAGTGAACCCAGCCGGCGCAGGCCGGACTCACGCATCGACACCGAGGGCCGCCCGATGGGCGGCCCTCGGTGCGCGGCGGCCGCGTCAGACCGTGGTCGCGGCCGGCCGGCTCAAGGCGCGGACGAACGCGATCACGGCGGCGAGCGGGACGACGTCGGCGTACTTGGCGTCGATGTCGAACAGGTTCGTGGCGTGCGGCACCTCGGCGCGGTCGCCGACGCACTCCTCCGGGACGATCGGCCGGAAGCCCCACGAGACGGCATCGATCGTCGTCGCGCGCACGCAGCCGCTCGTCACGCAGCCCACGACGATGGCCGTGTCGACGCGAGCCGAGTTCAGGTACGCGAGCAACGGGGTGCCGAAGAAGGCCGACGAGGCCCGCTTGACGTAGACCGGCTCTTCCGGCCGCGGCGCGACGCGCTCGTCGATCGAGCACCACTGCGAGCCCACCTCGAGCACGCCCAGGCCCGGCATCTTGCGGAGCCACGTCGAGCTCTCGGACTCCGCCCGCGTGAAGCCGACCGCTGTGAAGGCGATCGGCAGGCGCGCCTCGCGCGCCTCCTCGAGCAGCCCCGCCGTCGCGGAGACGACGTCGTCGAGGTCCCCTCCGACGGCGCACCCGGGATCCGTGAAACCGTTCTGGAGGTCGACGACGACCAATGCAGGGCGCCCGCCGAAGCCGACGCGATGCCCGATGCCGCTGCGCTCGTAGACCTCCGCGGTGCCGCCGCCGTCGGCGGCGAGCCCTTCGTCCGCCCGGCTCACTGCAGGTAGTCCGGGACGATCCTGCCGCTGTCGGCGATCAGCTCGTCATCGAGGTAGAGCCGCTGGTTTCTCAGCGCGAAGTCCTGGTGGCAGCCCGTCGTCCGCGTGCCGCCGAACGT
The DNA here is from genome assembly GCA_034664425.1 of Solirubrobacteraceae bacterium. GTDB lineage: Bacteria > Actinomycetota > Thermoleophilia > Solirubrobacterales > Solirubrobacteraceae > DATBDM01. Next base: position 10,216 of record JAXDHR010000020.1, on the reverse strand, counting down.
GACGTTGGAGCCCAGCGCGAAGAGGGTGTTGCCCCACGCGGTGCGGCCGTCCTGGCCGATGATCTCCAGCGGGTCCTGGAACAGGATCGAGTTCCACAGCGCGCGCTTGTGCGTGCCCCAGCCGAGGTGCGACATCGCGAAGCCCTCGGGGTCGTCCCAGCCCTCGATGTATTCGAGGATCTGCTTGGCGACCCAGCCACCTTCGATCTTCGTCGCGAAGCCCTTCTCGAAGGTGATCTTGACCGGCTCGTGGATGTAGGTCTTCGGCGGGTACCAGATGTCCCCGGCGTCGATGACGATGACGCCCTCGCCGAGGTTCTCGGTCGGCGCCGTGTACTGGAAGGCTCCGGGCCAGTGGTCCCAGCGGCCGGGCGTATCGGTGTAGCCCCACTGCTCGATCACGGGCTGGTCGGACTTGTCGAACCACGCGTCCGTGCCGTTGTCGGACTCGAGGCGGATCGTCTTGGCCTCGCGCAGGCGGTCCGCGTTGCGGATCACCCGCTCGCGGTCCTCCTCGGTCGGGAACATGCGCTCCAGCGCCTCGATCGGGTCGTGGACCATGAGCATGCGCGTGCCCGACTCGAGCACCGCCACCTGCTCCTTGGTGTGCAGCAGCCCGACAGAGGTCATGTCGACCACGAACTCGGCCATCTTCAGGAACTCGAGCGCCAGCTTGGAGTTCGCCACGATCGTCGAGGAGATGTTGCCGGTGCGGATGAAGTTCATGTTCTCCGCCGGCGGCGTCGGCAGCACCAGGCTGATCACGTCGGATTCGAAGGACCGCGCCGCCGAGAACATCGCCGCCGCGTACTCCTGATTGGAGTCGGGATCGCTGACGATGATGATCGACTCCTCCTTCTTGAGCTTGCAGAGCGCGAGCATCCGCTGGAAGACGGGCACGAGCTGTGCGCTGCGGTAGTAGGTCGACGTCGGTGCGGCCACGCGCATCCCCTCCTGATTCGGCAGTGGCGTGCGGTATATCATATTCCCGCAACGACGACGCACCGGATCCACGACCGCGACGAAGCCTCCCGGCGGGCCGGCGGGCCGGCCCGCCGGCCTCGCGTCAGCGTGCCGGCGTGAGCGGGGTGCGGCCGCCGAGCAGCGCGCCCGCGTCGGGGATCTCCGGCATGCGCCCGAGGCGGACGAGGAGGTCGTGCACCGTGGCCGTGGCCGCCGACAGGACCGGGAGGTCGAGCAGGCGCTCCGCCGCCGGGATGGCGGGAAGCGAGGGCATCTGCACGCACGCGGAGATGATCACCGCGTCGGCCGTGCCGAGATCGAGCTGCGACGCCAAATGAGGCAGCCTCATGGGATCCAGCGCGGCGACGCGCACGTTGTCCTCCACGCCGAGGCTCATCGCGTCGGTGACCGCCACGCCGGCGGCTTCGAGGTAGGCGACCACCTGCGCGGTGAGCGCCTCGACGTACGGCGTGACGATCGCCACGCGTCGCAGCCCGTGGTCTGCGAGCGCGCGGACCAGAGCACCGGCGCTCGACGAGATCGCGGGGTCGTAGCCGTGGTGTTCGCGCGCGACCTCGCCGAGCCGGCGCTCGACCCCTTCGTGGGCGCCGGGCCCGCGTGCCATCAGCGCCACGAGGCAGGCGTAGACGATCGCATCCACGCGGGCGTCCGACAGCTCGGACGCGCAGCGGTCGACCTGCCCGACCATGCGCTCGAGCGACGCGGCGTCCACCCGATGCAGGACGGCGCGGCTGGAATGGAAGGTCCAGGACTCGCCGGTCGCGGCCGCCCTGCGGGCGAGCATCTCCGGCACCTCGGTCTCGATCGTGGTGTTCGAACTGGGGACCACCAGGCCCACGCGGGTCGGCGCGCTCATCGGCCGCGCAGCCTCCGCAGCGCGAAGGCCGCCACCGCCAGCACCAGGGCCCCGGCGGTGACGGTCCGGACCGTGGCGCCCGGCAGCCGCGGCCCGGCGTGCGGGACGGGAAGCACCGGCTCGGCGAGCGCCGGACGCGGGAGCGACGCAGCCGCGGGCTCGGAGGCCGCGGGCGGTGGTGAGACGGTCTCGCCGTCCGCGGACCCGGGGTCGGGCGCGCTCGCCGCCCCGCCGGAGAGCTCGAGCTGCAGCGCCTCGGCGAAGGATCGGGTGACCTTGCTCGCCTGCTTGGCCACGACCTTCTGCCCGACCGACCCGAGCATGCCGCCCAGGGCGACGTCACCCTCGAGCCGCACCCGCGTCGACCCGTCGTCGGCCTCCTCGAGGTGGACCGTGTTCGTGGAGCGGACGTTGCCCGCGGCCCCGCGCACGCTTCGCCCGATCGCCGTGAACTCCATCGAGCGCCCCGGGTCGCGGGCCGTGATCCGCATCTTCATGTCGAACGTCGCCGTCATCGGCCCGACGGCCTGCGTCACGCGCACGCGCGAGTTGTCCGCGTCGACCACTTCGACGGCCTCCACACCGGGGACGCAGCGCGCGACGCGGTCGACCTGCTCGAAGAACGCCCACAGCGCCGTCGGCGCCTGCTCGACGATGAACTCCTCCTGGACCTTCACGCTCCCGCTCCTTCCGCTGCCCTGGCATCCTGCAGCGCACGCCAGACGAGCTCGGGCGTCAGCGGCAGCCGGTTGATCTCGACGCCGAACTCCGCGAGCGCGTCGCAGATCGCGTTGGCGATCGTCGCACCTCCCGGGATCGTCCCGATCTCCCCCACGCCGCGCACGCCGAACGGCGTGCCGGGCGACTTCACATACGTGTGATGGAGCTCGAACTCCGGCACGTCGGCCGAGGTGGGCATGAAGTAGTCGAGCATGGTGCCGTTCAGGAGCTGCCCGGTCTCCTCGTCGTAGCGGAGCTCCTCCATGACCGCCTGGCCGAAGCCCTGGGCGAGCGCGCCCTGCACCTGGCCGTCGACCAGCTTCGGGTTCACCGGGGTGCCGCAGTCGTGCACCATCACGAAGCGCTCCACGTCGTAGTCGCCGGTCTCGACGTCCACCGACACGAGCGCCGCCGCGGTCCCGAACGCGTAGGCGGCCGCCTCCGGCTCGAAGTGGGCGGTCGCCTCGAGCCCGGGATCCTCGCCGGGAGGCATTCCCTGGTTGACGATCGCGCGGTCGTGCACCGCGCTCAGCGGCACGCTGATGGACGGGTCGTCGCGCAGACACGCCGAGCCCTGGGAGATCGTGACCTGCTCGGGGTCCGCCTCGAGCATGAAGGCCGCGATCCGCAGGATCTTCGCGCGCAGCTCCTCGCCGGCCTGCTTGAGCGCCCCCGCCGCGGCGATCAGGGTGCGCGACGCGAAGCCGCCGGTGTTCAGCGGAGACGCCGCGGTGTCGCCGACGTGCACCCGCACGTCGTCGTAGTCGATGCCCACCACGTCGCAGACGATCTGGGCGAACGCCGTCTCGCTCGCCGCCCCGAACGCGGACACGCCGCTGTAGACGTCGACTCCGCCCGAGCGGTTGGCCCGTAGGATCACGCTCTCGTGGGCTCCGAAGCGCGAGCCCCGGTTCGCGAGGAACTTGGCGCCGGCGTAGCCCGTGCGCTCGACGAACGAGGCGATACCGACGCCGACGTGGCGGCCGTCCTCGCGCGGCCCGCGACCGCGACGAACGTGCTCGTCGTAGCCGATCGCCTCCGCCGCCATGCGCAGGCAGGCCGCGTAGTCGCCGCTGTCGTAGATCGCTCCGGACGTGCTCTGCCACGGCATGTCCTCGGGCCGCACCATGTTCTGGATCCGCAGCTCGACGCGATCGCGGCCGAGCCGCCGGGCGAGCCGGTCGACGAGCAGCTCGCGCACGAAGCAGGATTCGGGCTGCCCGTAGCCGCGGTAGGCCCCGATCGGCGCCTTGTTGGTGATCGTCACCCGGCGCTCGGTGCGGGCGTCCTCGATCCGGTACGGGCCCGTGAACATCACGCTGGACAGCTGCGGCGATCCGAACGGGGAGTTGTAGCCGCCGAGATCGACCGCGTAGGTGTCGGTCATCGCGACGATCTGGCCGTCGGCCCGGGCACCGAGGCGGACCGAGTGCACGGCCTCGCGCGCGTGGGTGCTCGCGCGGAAGAACTCGACCCGATCCTCGACCCACTTCACGGGCCGGCGCAGCGCCATCGCATGGAGGCTGGCCAGGACGTCCTCGGGATAGATCCCGAGCTTGAGGCCGAAGCCGCCTCCGACGTCGGAGGCCAGCACCCGCACCGCGCCGTCCTGGAGGCGCAGCGACTCGGCCAGCTGCTTGCGCACGAGATGCGGCGCCTGCGTCGAGTGGCGGACCGTCAGCTCTCGCGTGCCGGCCTGCCACTCCGCGACGATCACGCGCGTCTCCATCGGCAGGCCGCTGACCCGGTTGATCTGGAAGCGGTCCTCGAGGACGACGTCGGCCTCGGCCAGCTTGGCCTCGGGATCCCCTGCCCCCGAGGGATTGGAGGCGAGCAGGTTCGAGGGCAGGACGTGCGGGTGCAGCACGGGCGCCCGCGGGTCCATCGCCGCGTCGACGTCGAAGACGTGGGGCAGCGGCTCGTACTCCACGTCGATCAGCGCGATCGCGTCCTCGGCGACCTGCCGGCTGACGGCCGCGACGCTCACGACGGGATGCCCCTCGAAGACGGCGACGTCCGTGGCCATGGCGCGGAACTCGAGCGACGGCGCGTCCGGCACCGGACGCAGCACGCTGATCGGATCGCTGCGCTCGGCCACGTCCTTGCCGACGAGCACGTCCTCGACGCCCTCCAGCCGCAGGGCCTCCGAGATGTCGATCGACACGATCCGCGCGTGGGGGAACGGGCAGCGCCCGACCGCCATGTGAAGCCCGTGCGCCGGGTCGATGTCGTCGCCGAAGCGGCCCTCGCCGCGGAGCAGCCGGTCGTCCTCCTTGCGGTCGACGCTGGAGCCGATCACACCGCTGCGGACGGTCGGCCGCGTCGCCTCCGAGACCTCAGCCATCGAGTGCCCCCGCGTTCTCGCGATCGTCGAGATAGCGCTCGACCGCCGTGATGATGTTCTGATAGCCGGTGCAGCGGCACAGCACCCCGGCGAGCTGCTCGCGCAGCTCCTCGCGGGTCGGCCGGCCGCCCTCGGCGGCGATCGCCGTCGCCGTCATGAGCACCCCAGGGGTGCAGTAGCCGCACTGGAGCGCGTGCGCCTCCTTGAACGCGCGCTGGAGCGGATGCAGATCGTCGCCGTCGGCGAGCGACTCGACCGTGGCGACGTGCTGGCCGTCGGCCTGGGCCGCGAACATCAGGCACGACTTGACCGCCTCGCCGTCGACGATGACGGTGCAGTTGCCGCACACGCCCTGCTCGCAGCCGATGTGCGTCCCGGTGAGGCCGAGGTCGTGGCGCAGGAAGTCCGCGAGATGCACGCGCGGCTCCACCTGGCGCCGGTAGGCCCGGCCGTTGACGGTGACGGTGATGTCGACGAGATCAGGCATACGCGTTCTCCTTGCCGTCGCGCAGAGCGGTCAACGCGCGGCGCACGTAGACGGGGACGAGGTGGCGGCGGTACTCCGCGCTGCCGCGGACGTCCGTGGGCGGATCGATGACGGCCAGAGCCGATTGCGCGGCCTCGGCGATCGCCTCGTCCGCGAGGGTCGTGCCGTCGAGGACGGCCGCCGCGTCGACGGCCAGGACGGCGCGATCGTTCACGCCGCCGAGGGCGATGCGCAGGTCCGACCACTGGCCGCCGGCGCCCCGGCGACCGAGCACCGCGACGCTGATCACCGCGAAGTCGTTGTGCTTGCGGCTGCGCTCGAGGAAGGCGTACGCGTCCGGGGCGGGCGGGAAGCGGATCTCGGTGATCATCTCCTCGGGCTCGAGCGCCGTCATGTAGGAGCCCTCGAGGAAGTCGTCGACGCCGATCTGGCGCGTTCCGCCGACGCTCGCGGCCACGATCGTGGCGTCGAGCGCGAGGCAGGCCAGCGGCATCTCGCCCGTGGGATCGGCCTGCGCGAGGCTGCCACCGAGCGTCCCGCGGTTGCGCACCTGCATGTCGCCGACGTAGCCGACCATGCGCTGCAGCAGCGGCAGGCGCTCAGCGACGATCGGCGAGCTCTGGATCGTCGCGTAGCGCACCAGCGCGCCGAGGACGGTCGTCGCGCCCTCCGCGCGCACCCCGTCGAGGCCCGGCAGGCGGTTGATGTCCACCAGCGCTTCGAGTTGCATCAGGCGCATATGGAGCATGGGGACGAGGCTCTGGCCGCCCGCGAGCACCCGTGCTGCGCCCGCGTGCTCCTCGAGCACCTCCAGCGCCTCCTGCACGGACGCCGGACGGACGTAGCTGAACGGAGCCGCCTTCATCTGCTGCCCTCCTGGTCACCGGTGGGCCCCTTGGCGACCCCTGCCATGAACTTCGCCAGCACGCGCTCGACGCCGCCGCCCGCTCCGCGCGCGACGGGCTCCTTGCGTCTGCGGCTCCAGACCGTCTCGGGCCGGACCTGCAGGACGTGGACGCGCCCGCCCTCGTCGACCGCCCACTCGATGTCCATCGGCGCGCCGCGGTGGCGCTCGATGCGCCGCGCCAGCGTCGCCAGCTCGACGACGTGGGCGTCCTCGAGGCAGCTGACGGTACGGCGCTCCTGCGGCACGGGGACCATGCGGACCGTACGCGTGGCGGGATCGAAGCGGCACTCGACGTCCTTCGAGGAGATCTCGCGGCCGAGTATCTCGAAGGTGACCTTGTCGACCCGGTAGCGATCCGGCGTGACCTCCCCGCCGACCACGGCCTCGCCGAGCCCCCAGGCGCCCTCGATCACGACCTTGGACCGATCGCCGTTGATCGGGTCGAGGGTGAACATCACGCCGGCGGCCCGCGGCAGCACCATCTGCTGCACGCCGACCGCCATTCCCGGCTCGGATGCGAGCGCCTCGGCGCCTGCGGGGCGATAGGTCAGCACGGGGGCGCTGAACAAGCCGGTCCAGCAGCGGCGCACGTGCCGCAGCACCTCGTCGGCGCCCTGGACCCAGAGGAACGTCTGGTACTGGCCGGCGAAGCTCGCACCGCCGAGGTCCTCGGCGACGCCGCTCGAGCGCACCGCGACGGGGGCATCGGCGACGCCGGCCGTCTGCTCCAGGCGAGCGTAGGCCGCACGGACCGCCGCCTCCACGTCGGACGGCATCGGCGCCGCCTCGACGGCCGCCGTCATGCGCGCACTCGCGGCTTCGACGGCGGCGAGCTCGTCAGGGTCGACCGATCTCGCCTCGGCCGCCTGGTCGCCGAGGCGGCTGGACTCCATGAAGCGCCGGTAGGCGGTCGTGGTCACGCCGAATCCCGGCGGAACCGCGAAGCCGCTGCGGGTCATCTCCGCGAGACTCCCGAACTTGCCGCCGAGCACCTCCGCGGAGGCGAGCTCGGGGTCGTCGAGCCAGACGACGTGGGGCTCGCTCATGCGGCCGCCCCTTCGAGGAGACGGACCACGCCGCGGTCGCCGTCGACCTCGATCAGCTGGCCGGTCCGGATCCTCTGCGTGGCGAAGCCGGTGCCGACCACGGCGGGGAGGCCGTACTCGCGCGAGACGATCGCCGTGTGGGCCATGATCCCGCCGACGTCCGACACCGCGGCGCCGATCCGCGAGAACACCGGCGCCCAGCTCGGCGCGGTGACCCGGCAGACGAGGATCTCGCCGTTGCGCAGCTCGTGGAGCTGCTCGGGCGTGGTCACGACCCGGGCCGTGCCGCGGACGATGCCGGGCGAGGCCGCGACCCCCCGCAGCTCCCGCGCGCCGTCGGAGTCGTCACCGCCCGCGCCGAGCCACTGGTCGATGGTCTCCTGCGTGATGCCCCAGAGCATGATCGTGATCGGCTCGTTGATCTCCTCGGGCGGGACGCCCAGCGCGGGCGGCGGCGTCCAGCCCTTCAGGGCCTCGCGGATCTCCCGCCGGCGCCGCACGATCGGCGGCCAGTGGGTCGGCCCGCCCCCGTCGGTGCCGGCGGCCCAGGAGATGATCAGGTCATAGAGCGCGGAGTGGATCTCGTTGCGGTGCAGGTAGAAGACGTCCTCGCGGTCCTCGAGGAAGCCGTGGGCCACGAACACGTCGCCGAGCTCGCGCACCTTGTTCCAGAACAGCGAGTGGTGCCAGTGCTCCACGTAGAAGTTGTGGTTCTCGACGTAGGGATAGACCGTGCGGGCCAGATCGACCAGCTCGTCGAACGCGTCCCGGTCCTCGTCGGTGGGCAGCAACTCGCGGTACTCGCCGGTGATCCGCTCGCGATCGCCGAGGATCTGCTCGAGCGGGCGCTCGACCGGCTCGCCGCGTCCGAGCTTGTCGATGTAGCCCCGCATCGAGCTGAACGGCAGGCGCAGGTCGTCGATCCAGGCCCGGTCGGTGTGCGTGTAGCCCGCGCCCGTCGAGTACCAGAACCACGGGTCCTTGGCGGCCTCGAGCGCCTCGAGCCAGCGCTCGCCGCCCTCGCGCCGGCCGATCTCCTCGAGCGCGGACGCGGGGTCGGCGTGGCCGGTGATGGCGTCGGCCAGGCCGAGCTGCACGGCCAGCGTCGCCAGCTTGCGCAGCTCGTCGTCGGGACGGAAGAGCAGGATGTCGATCCCCGCGACCATCCGGGCGACCGTCTGGTCGGTGATGCCCGGGAACGCGCTCTGGCAGAACTCGCGGAAGGTGAGGTAGGCCCCGTAGCCGAGATTGAGCATCTCGAAGTGGTAGGAACCCATCTCGAAGAGGTTCTCGATCAGGCGGTCGTAGGCCGTCATCAGGTCGTAGCCGCTGTAGACCCCGCGGTGGCCGGTGACCATCGACTCGTCCTCGACGGCGGGCAGCGGGCGCAGGTCGATCGCCTTCAGCCGCCCGATGCAGTCCTCGGCCTTGTCGACCCACTGCGCGTAGATCTCGTCCCAGTGCTCGAAGTAGTGCCCGGCGCGGCGCGCGAAGTGCTCGGCCCGCTCGGCGATCAGCTGCGGGTCCGACAGCGTGCTCGGGCTGATGTAGAGGTAGCCGTTGACGATCCGGTGGTCGATCCCCCACGCGGGCGGCACGAGGAAGACGCGAGTCGTCATCTGGTTGCAGGCGACCCACCAGTTCTCGGTCATGATCGTGTCGAACGGGAAGATCGGCTCCGGGTTGTGCATCCCGTCGAAGAACCAGAACCGGCCCTCCTCGACGCCGCGCCTCGACTCGCTGAAGACCGCGTAGTACGGGTACAGGTCCTGCCAGCCCTCCGCGCCGGTGGGCGTCTCGACCTCGAAGGGGCTCTCGAAGCCCCTGATCTCCGGGACGGCCACGGTCACGCCCTGGCCACGTCGGCGACCTTCATCTCGTCGACGACGATGTCGCCGTCGACGACGATCGGCCGGTCGTCGAGGTACAGCGAGCAGTCGCGCATCGGCACGTCGATGTGGCACGGCGTGTCGTTGGGCCCGCCCAGCTCCTGGTTGGGGCCCGTCGAGAACAGCACGTTCCCGTAGAACGAGCGCCCGTGCATGCCCATGCCGCGCCGGTCCGTCGCGAGGACGTTCCAGCGCGCCGTCTCGAGCATCCCCCAGCCGATGTGCGCGATGCCGTACGCGTCCGGGTCGTCGAAGGAGGCCATGTAGCTGCGCAGCAGCTCGGCGTCCACGCCCGGACCGCCGACGTGCTCGATCCGCCCGCGCTCGATCGTCAGCTCGATCGGTGTCTGCACGTAGGACTTGAACGGGAAGATGATGTCGCCAGGGGCGATCACCACCTTGCCGTTGACGCCGTCGTCGCTGCCGCCCGTGAACAGGAAGCCCGATGGCCAGTGGTCCCAACGTCCCGGTGTGTCGGTGTACCCGTACTGCGTGATCACCGGGTACGCGCCCAGCTCGTAGGCGACGTCCGTGCCGTGGTGGTTGGTGAAGCGCAAATTCTGCGCGTGGCCGAGCAGCTCGCCGCCGAACTCGACCCGCTCGCGCAGCCGCGGGTCGGGGAACATCTCGCGCAGGTGCTCGATCGGCTCGATGCAGGCGAGGATCCGGGTGCCCGACGCCTGAATCTCCATCTGCTCCTTCGAGAAGAGCAGGAACACCGTGTCGACGACCAGATCGACGCCCTTCAGCGCCTCGATGGCCGGACGGTTGCCCGCCAGCGGCGTCTCACCGACCGTCCAGGTGCCGACGTCCCCGTCGAGGCTCGAGTCCTGCTGGGCCAGGCGCAGGTGGAAGCTCGTGGCGCCGAGCTCGTCGGCGGCCTGCAGGAAGGCGTTGACGTAGTTGGGGCGGTCGTTGCCCTGCGAGAGGACCGCGACCGTACTGCCCTCGCTGATCCCACACAGGCCGAGCTCGGCTCGGCA
>JAXDHR010000019.1:0-5728 GCA_034664425.1 Solirubrobacteraceae bacterium | reverse complement strand
AGACCGGCAGCGGCGCCAGCAGGCGGTCCTCGATCTCCTTGGTGAACGAGAACTCGATCACCAGCGGCAGCGCGGTGTTCTGCAGCGAGGTCAGCACGAGCGTGAGCGCCAGCACGCCCGGCAGCAGTTGGGTGCCGTAGGCGCCCCGCGCCGCGCCGATGTCCGGGAGCACGCGGCCGAAGACGAAGAGGAAGAAGATCGGCTGCAGCAATGCCTGGGCCAGGAACGCGATCGGGTCGTGGCGAACCGTGACCCACAGGTCGCGGCCGCAGAGGGCGAGGAAGGTACGTCCGACGGTCACGCTCATCCGCGCAGCTCCCGGCCCGTGAGGTGCACGAAGACGTCCTCGAGCGTGCCCTCGATGCGCTTGAGCTCGACGACCTCGCGCCCCACCGCCGCCGCCGCCTCGAGCGCGCCGCCGCCGGGTCCGTCCGGTGTCCCGTAGAGCCGCACCAGCCAGCGGTCGTTGATCGGCTGGGACTCGACCCGCTCGACCCAGCGGAGGCGCTCGAAGCCCCCCGCCGGATCCGCCTCGCCGTCGATCACGAGCTCGAGCCCCTGCTCGGCGGGGAGCTGGCGTCGCAGGCCGCGCGGCGTGTCGAGGGCGATGATCTTCCCGTGGTCGACGATCGCGATGCGGTCGCAGAGGCGATCGGCCTCGACCATGTCGTGGGTGGTGAGCATCAGCGTCACGCCGCGCTCGCGCAGGTCGCTCATCGCGTCCCACAGGAACAGCCGCGACTGCGGGTCGAGCCCGGTGGTCGGCTCGTCGAGGATCAGCAGCCGCGGATCGTGCATCAGCGCGCGGCAGATCATCAACCGCTGCGCCATGCCGCCCGAGTAGCCGTCGACCTTCTCGTTCTCGCGGCCGCCGAGCCCCAGCCGGTCCATCAGCTCGACCGCCCGAGCGCGCCGCTCGCGGCGCGGCGCGCCGAAGTATGCGGCGTGGAAGGTCAGGTTCTCGAGCGCGGTCAGCGCGCGGTCGAGGTTCGGCCGCTGCGGGACGACCGCCAGCCGCCGCTTGACCTGCACGGCCTCGCGCGCGACGTCGTGGCCGTCCACGGTCACGCGGCCGCCCGTCGGCTTCACGCGCGTGGTGATCGCCCCGATCGTCGTCGTCTTGCCGGCCCCGTTGGGGCCGAGCAGCCCGAAGATCTCGCCCTCGCGGACCGCGAAGGAGATGCCCGCGACCGCCTCGGGCGCGCCGGGGCGATACGCCTTGCGCAACTCGTCGACGACAACGATGTCAGCCACGGGCGCCACGATATCGGCGGCGCACTGTTGCGTTAAGCAACCGTAGAATCGCGGTCATGGCCGACGACCACCGCCTGCCGGAGCCCGACCGCCCCTGGATGATGCGGACGTACGCCGGCCACTCGAGCGCCCGCCGGTCCAACGCGCTCTACCGCGGCAACCTCGCCAAGGGCCAGACGGGCCTCTCCGTCGCCTTCGACCTGCCGACGCAGACCGGCTACGACGCCGACCACGAGCTCGCCCGCGGCGAGGTCGGCAAGGTCGGTGTGCCGATCGCCCACAAGGGCGACATGCACGCGCTGCTCGACGGGATCCCGCTCGACCGCATGAACACGTCGATGACGATCAACGCCACCGCGGCGTGGCTGCTGGCGCTCTACACCGTCGTCGCGGAGGAGAACGGCATCGCGGCCGCGGCGCTGCAGGGCACGACCCAGAACGACATCGTCAAGGAGTACCTCTCGCGCGGGACCTACGCGTTCCCGCCCGCGCCGTCGATGCGCCTGATCGCCGACACCGTCGCCTATACGGTCGAGCACGTCCCGCGCTGGAATCCGGTCAACATCTGCTCCTACCACCTGCAGGAGGCCGGGGCGACGCCCGTGCAGGAGATCGCCTACGCGATGAGCACGGCGATCGCGGTGCTCGACGAGGTCTCCGAGCGCGTCGAGCCGGACCGCATGGGCACGGTCTTCGGGCGGATCTCGTTCTTCGTCAACGCCGGCGTGCGCTTCATCGAGGAGCACGCAAAGCTGCGCGCGATGGGCATCCTGTGGGAGCAGCTCGGCCGCGAGCGCTACGGCGTGCAGGACCCGAAGCAGCTGCGCTTCCGCTACGGCGTGCAGGTCAACTCGCTCGGGCTCACCGAGCCGCAGCCCGAGAACAACGTCCAGCGGATCGTGCTCGAGGCGCTGGCGGTCACGCTCGGACGCAACGCGCGGGCGCGGGCGATCCAGCTCCCCGCGTGGAACGAGGCGCTCGGTCTGCCGCGCCCGTGGGACCAGCAGTGGTCGCTGCGCATCCAGCAGGTGCTCGCCTACGAGACGGACCTGCTCGAGTACCCCGACGTGTTCGAGGGCTCGAAGGTGATGGAGGGCCTCGTCGACGAGCTGCTCGAGGGCGCGCGCGCCGAGATGGCGCGCGTGGCCGAGCACGGCGGCGCGGTCGAGGCCGTCCCGTACATGAAGGCGGCGCTCGTCGAGTCCAATCGCGCGCGCCTTGGGCGCATCGAAGCGGGCGAGCAGGTGCTGGTCGGCGTCAACCGCTACACAGAGACCGAGCCCTCGCCGCTGACCGCTGACGCCGATGGCGGCATCCTGACCGTCGACCCGGCCCTCGAGGCCGAGCAGGTCGCCGAGCTCGAGTCCTGGCGCCGGAGCCGCGACGGCGCGGCGGTCGACGCCGCCCTGGAACAGCTGCGGCGCGTCGCAGCCGGCGACGAGAACATCATGCCGGCGACGATCGCCGCCGCCCGCGCCGGCGCGACGACGGGCGAGTGGTCGCAGGCGCTGCGCGACGCGTTCGGCTCCTACCGCGCGCCGACCGGCGTCGGCGAGGCGGCCGTGGGTGGGCGGGGCGGTCCCGGTGACGGAGAGCTGGCCGAGCTGCGCGACGAGGTCGGTCGCGTCAGCGAGCAGCTCGGCCGCACGCTGAAGATCCTCGTCGGCAAGCCGGGGCTCGACGGCCACTCCAACGGGGCCGAGCAGATCGCCGTGCGCGCCCGCGACGCCGGCATGGACGTGGTCTACGAGGGCATCCGCCTGACCCCCGCGCAGATCGCCCGCTCGGCGGTCGACGAGGGCGTCCACGTGATCGGGCTCTCGATCCTCTCGGGCTCCCATCGGGGGCTGATCCCCGACGTGGTCGAGGCGCTGCGAGCGGCCGGCGGCGGCGATGGCGCGGCCGGGATTCCGATCGTCGCCGGCGGCATCATCCCCGCCGCCGACGTGGAGCCGCTGCGGGCGGCCGGCGTCGCGGCGGTCTACACGCCCAAGGACTTCGAGATCACGCGGATCCTGCGCGACGTGGTGACGCTCGTCGCGGAGCGCAACGGGATCTCCGCCGCGGCGTGAACGGCGCCGAGCTCGGCGCCCGCCTGCGCGACGGCGACCTCGCCGCCGCACCCGCCGCGCTGAACCTGCTCGAGAGCCGTTCGCCGGCCGACCGCGAGCAGGCGTCCGCTCTGCTGGCCGAGGTCGCCCCCGGGCGGCTCGGAGGCGAGGCGCCCGGGCACGTGGTCGGAGTCACCGGGCCGCCGGGCGCGGGCAAGTCGACGCTGCTGGGCGCGCTGGCCGCCGCGTGGCGGGCGGATGGCCGAACGGTCGCAGTCCTCGCCGTCGATCCGTCCTCCAAGCGCTCGGGCGGCGCGCTGCTGGGAGACCGCGCGCGGATCGACGCCGACCCCGCCGACCGCGGGCTCTACATCCGCTCCACCGCCGCAGGCGAGCGGATCGGCGGCCTGGCGCCGGCCACGCGCGCCGCCGCGCAGGCGCTCGCCGCCGCCTTCGACGTCGTGGTGATCGAGACCGTCGGCGTCGGGCAGTCCGAGACCGACGTGGCCGAGGCGGCCGACACCATCGCGGTCGTCGTGCAGCCGGGCTCGGGCGACGCCCTGCAGTTCCTCAAGTCGGGGATCATGGAGATCCCCGACGTGCTCGTGGTCACCAAGGCCGACCTCGGGCTCGTCGCGCAGCGCGCCCTGAGCGACCTGCGCTCCGCGCTGCGCTCGCTGGGGGCCGGCGCGACCGAGGTCGTTCCCGTCTCCTCGCTGGCGCCCGTGCAGGGCGTCGACGCGCTGGTCGCCGCGCTCGACGCGCATCGCGCGAGGCTGGACCTTGGCGCGACGCGTACCCGCGCGCGCCGGGCGGGCGCGCTCGCGGACTTCGTCGCCGAGCACGGCGAGCGCGGACTGCGCGCGGTCGGCGGCCGCCGGGCGGCCGAGCGCTGGCTCGCGGAGCAGGACGCCGGGCGCTCGGGTCCCGAGCTCGTCGCCGCGCTCGAGGCCCGCGCGGCTTCGTAGCGCTCCAGCTACTGCGCCAGCGAGGCCACGCGCCAGGCTCCGCGCACCTTCTCGAGCCGCAGCGTGTCGCGCGAAGGCGCCTGATTGGCCGCCGCGGTGCGGACCTCGGCGGTCGCCTTGTCGCCGTCGACCTCGACCGCGCCCAGCGTCAGCTGTGGGGAGCGGACGCCGCCGAGCCCGTGCTCGAGCGCCTGCTCGCAGGGCAGGCCGATCGACGTGACCTGCTCGATCAGCGACGGCGACAGGATCCGGTCACACAGCGCGCGGTAGTCCTTGGCCGCCGTGGCGCGGCCGAAGGCGGTCACCACCCGGGCGACCAGCTGCTCGTCCGTCGGCCCGCTCGAGCCGCATCCGGCGAGCACCGGCGCCACGGCGGCGACGGCGAGAGCGGTCCGGCGGCGGCGCACGGCGCGGAGCATAGAATGGGATCGATGGAGGCTTCTCACGGCTCGCCCATCGGTTCCTGGCTGCGCTGCTACCGCTGCTGGTCGCAAGAGCTCGAGATTCAGGTCCATTACGAGGGCATCCACCGCATCGACCCGGTCACGGGCGAGCGCGCCGAGGTCGTCGACGAACTTCAGGAGGCGGTAGTGCAGTGCCTCGACTGCATGCACGACCAGCCCCACCTCGCGTTCCACAACGGCCGCATCGAGCCGATCGAGGACCGCTGGGAGCGGATGGTCGCCGGAACGCCCTGGGTCGCGTCGTGCACCGTCACGGTCGACTCCGACGCGGTCGAGAGCTGCTCGGGTCCCGAGGCCGCCGACGCGCTCGCCTACGCCGCCTTCGGCGATCACGGCACGCGCGAGTTCTTCACCCACGTTCGCTTCCACAAGCACGACGAAGACCAGATCGTGGTCCACCTGCTCGTCGAGCTCTACGCGCGCTCCTCCGAGGAGGCGACGGGCGTGCTCGAGAACGCGGCCCGCGGCCAGCTGACGATCACCTCGCTGGCCGAGGAATCGCGGCCGCCGGCGGCGACCGGCGAGCAGCAGCACTGAACGGCGGCGCTAGCCGGCCAGCGAGCGCAGCTGGCGCACGGCCAGCGAGAGCCCGGCGAGATCGGGCTCGCCCTCGCGTGCGAGCGCGCGCAGGAACCCCTGCAGCCGCCGCGCCGGCCCCTCGCGGGCGGCGAGGAAGCGCTCGACGACCGCGCCGGGGTCGGCCCCGTCGGCCTCGCGCAGCGCCTGTTCGGCGAGCTCGCGGCGCGCCTGGATCGCATCCTCGCGCACGGCCTGCAGCGCCCAGCGCTGCATCCGCGTGGTGGCGTGAACGCGCTCGGCCTCGTTCTCGAGCCAGTCGAGCCGCAGCTCGCTGCCGACGGCGAAGAACACGCGCGTGACGTCCTCCACGCTGCGCCCGCAGGAGCGCGCGACGCGCACGACGTCGGGCGCGTGCGCGAGCTCGGGACGCAGCGCGTGCAGGCGTGCGAGCTCGCGGGGGACACCGGCGTCG